>NZ_CP036259.1:4485833-4831666 GCF_007641255.1 Sporomusa termitida | reverse complement strand
CAATCCTTGGTGGCAGCATCGACCGGCTGGAACCTGTCAATTTGCCCGGTATTGCCGATAAAAGAGCAGTTATTTATATTAAAAAGATGGCGGCGACACCTGCTGAATATCCCCGCCGGCCGGGAACACCGGAAAAAAAACCGCTCTAATTTAGAGGAAAATTCCAGTTCTTGCAGAATATATAAAATAACGCAAGTCGCAAATGTTGTTTGTAGGTGGTGGAAACATGAGAAACTTGGCTAAGCTGTTTGGTATTGGAGATGCTTCGCCAACTATTCCTGAACTTGTTCCCGAGAAAAGTTCTGCCGTTATTGTTGATGAAATAGTTGCAGCTAAACCTGCTCTAAATACAGATACGGACTCTGCTGATGAAGTGCAAGCAGTGCAACGGGTATCGCCTGATATTGTTATCCCTAATCCTTTTCAGCCCAGAAAAACCTTTAATGACGATTCTTTGCAGGAATTGGCAGCGTCCATTCGCGAGTTTGGTGTGATTCAACCGCTGCTGGTCCGTCGACGGGGGCCTGTTTATGAATTGATTGCCGGTGAACGGCGATTGCGGGCTTCGCGCTTGGCTGGATTGCCGGAGGTTCCTGTGATTGTGCGGGAACTTGAGGATAAAGAGATGGCAGAGTTAGCCATGATTGAAAATCTGCAGCGCGAAGATTTGCACTTTTTGGAAGAAGCGGAAGGGTATCAGCATTTGATTGCAAGCTTTAACTTTACGCAGGAAGAACTGGCCAGACGGGTAGGGAAAAATCAGTCAACAATTGCTAATAAACTTCGGTTATTAAAACTTGCGTCAGAAGTACGCCAGGCTGTGGTTGGACAAAATTTAACTGAACGCCATGCGCGGGCTTTATTAAAAATTGAAGACACACATGTACAGTTGGAAATACTCGGCGGGGTAAAGGAAAAAGGCTTAAATGTACGGGAAACAGAGGATTTAATTGAAACCTATACCGTAAATATTTCCCGGGAAAAGGAAAAACAGGCAACTCCCAAACAAACGGTTGTAAAGATAATTAAGGATGTGCGTATTTTTATCAATACAATCAATAGTGTCGTCAGTCAAATGAAAAAAAGCGGTATGGATATCAAAGTTAAACAGGATATTGAAGGCGATTATGTTATTATTAATATTCAGGTAAAAAATAATCGCCCGCAGCAACCTGCAAAATAAATATAGTAAGAGGGCCACTTTAGTATTGTGGTGACTATAGCTACGGATTAAAAAAAGTCCTGATACCAGATAAAACTATGGTATCAGGACTTCTGTTTTTGTTATAGGCGGAACGATTGCGATCATTGCCGCCGGCAGCGTACTGACTGTTGCGGTATGTTTGCATAACAGAGCTTACCTCAGGCAGCTATCCTATCGGGGTTGCGCTAATTGCTGCTGCCAAGCAGTTGTTTGGCAATATTGACGGCAGCTACTCCGTTGGCGGCGTAGGCATCGGCGCCGGCCTGCAGGGCATAACTTTCTGTAAGCACGGCACCGCCGACAATTGTTTTGACAGTGAAACCAGCAGCTTTTAGGGCATTTATAGTTATGTCAACTTGAGGCAGTGTAGTTGTCATAAGCGCACAGAGACCGATAATGTGAGGCCGGTATTCTTTGGTAGCAGCTACAATCGCTGCCGGAGCGACATCTTTTCCTAAGTCAATAACAGTAAAGCCATTATTCTCCATCAGGGCGGCAACAATGTTTTTACCGAGGTCGTGGATATCGCCTTTTACTGTAGCTAACAATACTGTTCCTAAACTCTGGGTAGTATGGGCCGGTAGAACCTCTTTAATTGTATTAAAAGCAATGCGCATAGTTTCAGCTGACAATAAGACCTGCGGTAAAAAGCAGCGGCCTTGTCCGAAAGCCAGTCCCACTTCATTCATGGCTGCTGTCAAAGCCTGATCAGTTATAGTGAGAGGTGGATAGTTTTCGGCAAGTGCCTGCCGGATGAGCGGGGCAACACCTGTTGTTTCACCGTTAATAACAGTTTGCCGGATCTGCATTAATAGATCAGGTGGTGTATTACTAACAGTAACTGGTGGGGCAGGCTGTTCAACATATTTCCTGCTGTAAGCAATGGCCTGGCTGTCATGGCCGCTGAGGGCGGAGGCTGCTGACCAGATATCCTGCATAAGCGGATCGAAGGGATTAAGGATTGGCGCATCAAGGCCTGAGGCAAGTGCCATCGCGCAAAATGAGGCATTCATTAAATCGCGCCGGGGCAGACCGAAGGAGACATTACTGAGGCCCATAACGGCAGGGCAGCCAAAATGCTCGCGGTATAACTTGAGCGTTAATAATGTTTCTGCTGCCGCCCGGGCATCTGTTGCTACTGTCATCACTAAGGCGTCAAGCAACAGGTCTTGCCGGTTTAAGCCATGTTCTACGGCAACATCAATAATTTGTTTGGCCACTTTTATTCGTTCTGCTGCTGTAGTGGGAACGCCGCCGTCGGATAGTGGCAGGCATAATACGGTTGCCCCATATTTTTTAGCTAAGGGTAAAAAGCTTTCCAGCCTTTCGGCTTCGGCTGTGACCGAGTTAATCAGGGCCCGGCCGGGATAAGCCCTGAGCCCGGCTTCAAGCGCGGCCGGGTCAGTTGTATCAATAGCCAGCGGCGCATCAACTAAGACCGATAATTCTTCGATAACCTGTTTCATGGTGGCTGCCTGATTAATTCCAGGTACGCCCATATTAACATCAAGGATACCGGCCCCGGCTTTAATCTGGGCCAGCGCTTCCTTTTTTACTGTGATGAGGTTACCTTCTTTAATATCCTTAGCTAAGGCTTTACGGCCAGTGGGGTTGATGCGTTCACCAATAATGACCGGTGCAAACCGGGGACCAAGGTATAGGGTCCGGGTCCGGCTGGTTAACGCCGTGCAGGCAGTATGAGGCCTGTGGCTAACCGGAGTGCTCAGGTTGTCTACTGCTTGCCTGATCGCCTTAATATGGGCCGGGGTGGTGCCACAGCAGCCACCGATAAAAGTAGCGCCTGCGGCTACCAGCTTCGGAATCCAGGCGGCCATTTCGCCCGCTTTCATCGGGAAAACGGTGTGTCCATTAATTAACTCCGGCATGCCTGCGTTTGGCTGGACACTGATGGCTAAGGAACTGGACTGGGCTAAGGTCGCAATTACCGGCAAAAGCTGAGCCGGGCCTAATGAGCAATTAGCACCTATTATTGTTGCTCCCATAGCTTCCAGGGTGATGGCGGCTGTGCGGGGATCGGTGCCTGTTACTGTGCGGCCGTCAGCATCAAAAGATAGCTGGCAGATAATGGGCTTGCGGGTTGCTGCTTTGGCAGCCAGGAGAGCGGCCCGCATTTCCTGCATATCGATAATAGTTTCAATGATTATAAAGTCAATTCCGGCCTGATCCAACGCACTTATTTGCTCAAAGAAAACATCATAGGCAGTGTCAAAGGTTAAATCACCTAGTGGGGCAATAAACTTGCCGGTGGGGCCGACAGAACCGGCAAGTTGGGCATGAGTGCCTGCGGCCTGGCGGGCCGCAGCCACGGCAGCCGCATTAATGGCAACTGTTTTCTGCTCAAGGCCGTAATGAGCTAATTTTATGCGGTTGCCGCCAAAGGTATTCGTTTCTATTATTGTTGCACCGGCTTCAATATATTGACGATGGATTTTTGTTATTTTTTCCGGATGAGCAATATTCCATGCTTCGGGGCATTCTCCTGGTGCTAAGCCTGCTTGATGCAACATAGTTCCCATTGCACCGTCAAAAATATGGATCATTCAGTAGTGGTCTCCTTTCGTGCATGACAACCCGGCTGTCCGCATTTATCGCATGACAGAACTTGCTCATGATGTAAATTTAATGTTTGGTGATAAGGATATAAACCAATAATAGCTGTGACAGATTTGCGCGGTACAAGCATTTTGGTATCTGTAACGCTCAGGTCAATGGCAGCGCCTGAGGCTAACTGGAGGATTTCAGGCTGTACAATAATTGGCCAGCCGCCATAACCGGGACTAAAGCGGCGGCCGGCAGTAAGCCCGGAACGGGCTGCTTGCCCGGATATTACATAACAGACTGCGTTACAGGTCATTTCTACTGCTGTCGTGCCGGCGGCATCCAGTAACAGGCCTAGCGTATATTGATTTTTAGAGAATAGGTTAGATACTTCCTGTTCGAGGCTGATGCCAATTGTTGCTGCCATTATTGCTACTTCTGCGGCTCCCTGCAGATGCCTGATAATTGCTTCGGCCGTAAGTATCAGCGGAGAAGGCGACATAATGGTATGTGAATCCTGATCATAGGCGTAAACCTGCCAGACTCCTCTGGGCGTAGCCAAAAGCTGAGCTTGCGTGCATGCATCAGAAAGGAGTGTAGCGGAAAAATCTGTTTTACCGCTTAACCCTGCATAGCGTTTGGTTTCATCAAGGTCGATAGTCGTTAACCGGGGATGATATATCGGCATGGGAAAGACCTCCTTAATGAAGTGCGGTATTATTAGCATTATATTATATTTTGCCAATTAGTTAAAGCTGTGATATTTGCAGATTTACAAATAATTTATTGATTTTAATGTTTCATTACCAAGTTTTTCATATCAAAAAAATATTTGGCAGGAAATTATGCATAGGTGGGAGAATGAAAGGATGAAAACGATTCTAATGCTACAATCTATTTGAGGTGAACTAGTTTGGTAAAAGTGATTGCTATCGCCAATCAAAAAGGGGGAGTTGGCAAGACGACAACAGCGGTTAATCTGTCGGCTTGTCTGGCTGAGCTGGGTAAAAGGGTGCTGCTTATTGATATTGACCCGCAGGGTAACTCCACTAGCGGATTGGGATTCAATAAAGGCTCAATTAAACGCTGTGTCTACGATGCGCTGGTAAACGATGTCCCGCTGGAAACAATTGTGCTTCCGACCCAAATCCCGAATCTTAAGCTGTTGCCGGCGACAATTCAGCTGGCTGGGGCTGAAATTGAGCTTGTATCAATGATGTCCCGTGAAGGTAAATTAAAGCGAGCCCTGGATAAGGCAAAATTCAGCTATGAATACGTTTTGATTGACTGTCCGCCTTCGTTGGGTTTACTAACAATTAATTCATTGACGGCTGCTAATTCGGTGCTAGTTCCTATTCAATGCGAGTTTTATGCTTTGGAGGGCTTGACACAATTGATGAGTACAGTGAGCCTGGTGCAAAAGAATTTAAATCCAGTTTTGACGCTTGAAGGTGTTGTGCTTACCATGTTTGATGCCCGTACCAATTTATCCATTCAGGTCGTTGATGAGGTTAAAAACCATTTCCGTCATAAAGTATATCAAACAATTATTCCCCGTAATGTCCGTTTAAGCGAGGCCCCCAGCCATGGGCAGCCTGTAATAAAATATGATCCTAAATCTAAAGGTACAGAAGTGTATTTTGATTTAGCACGTGAGGTGATTGGTGATGAGTAAACGAGGATTGGGCAGAGGCTTGGACGCTTTGTTTGGTTCTCCGGGCACTGTTGAAATGAATGCAGAACCGGAGTACACCAATGAAATTACCCTTACAGATATTATGCCTAACCCTCATCAACCTAGGCAAAGTTTTGATGAAGAGGCATTAGCTGAACTAGCTCAGTCTATTAAGCAACATGGTGTCATCCAACCGGTTATTGTCCGTAAAACCCTTAGTGGGTATGAACTTGTAGCTGGCGAGCGGCGCTGGCGGGCTTCACAATTGGCAGGGTTAAAACAGATTCCGGCGGTTATCCGTGATTATACCGATGCAGAAATGATGGAGATCGCATTAATTGAGAACCTGCAACGTCAGAACCTTAATCCTATTGAAGAAGCCATGGCATTCCGGCGGTTAATGGAGGAGTTTGGCTTAACCCAGGAAGAGGTCGCGCAGAAGATCGGGCGCAGCCGTTCGATGATTGCTAATATTGTACGCTTGCTCAACCTGCAGGCTGAGGTCCAGGAATTTGTTTCACGTGGAACATTATCTATCGGACAAGCCAGACCACTGTTAGCCCTGACTGTGCCGGCAGTGCAGCTTGAGGCTGCTAACCAAATTATTGAGGAAGATTTATCGGCGCGGGACGCCGAAGAACTGGTACGTCGTTTAGCTGCCCGGCGTCCGGCCAAGAAGACTGAGGGCAAAGTCGAGCCGGAGACCGTAGCGGATCATCAGTTTTTTATGAATGAATTTGAGGATCGTTTAAAAATGATGCTAGGCACGCAAGTGCGAATTAAACCGGGAAAACTAAAAAGCAAAATTGAAATTGAGTATTATTCACCAGAAGACTTAGAACGGATTATCGAAATGTTGTCCAGCCGGCAAGAGTCGGTTAATACCGGCTTTCGTGGCCACCTTGTAGTGTGAAATAAAATGTTTCACGTGAAACATTGATTTATCAGGCTCTGAAGCAGGAGGTGGGTTAGCTGCATATGAGGCTAGAGAAAGATCTGTTGGGAGAACGGGAAATTCCTGCCGGTGTATACTATGGGATTTATACCTTACGGGCCAGGGAGAATTTTCCGTTATCCGGTTATAAAGTATCATATACGCTAATTAAGGCGATAAGCCTAATAAAAAAAGCAGCAGCAGAAGTCAACAGCGAATTGGGTTTTCTCCCTCAAGACAAAGCACGAGCGATAGCCACGGCGGCAGAAGAGGTAATGAACGGCAAGTTAAGTGACCAGTTTGTTGTTGATGCCTTGCAGGGAGGGGCCGGGACCTCCACCAATATGAATGTGAATGAGGTGCTTGCTAACAGGGCTATTGAACTTTTAGGCGGACGTCTCGGTGACTATGATATAGTTCATCCGTTAAACCATGTTAATAAACATCAATCTACAAATGATGTTTATCCAACGGCACTTAGAATTGCCGCCATATGGCTGCTTAAGCCGTTAAGCGAGAGTTGTGCTGGACTGCAGGCAGCATTGCAGGCCAAAGAAGCTGAGTTTGCCGGCGTGATAAAGGTTGGCCGTACCGAGATGCAAGATGCGGTACCAGTAATGTTAGGCCAGGAGTTTAGTGCCTACGCCGGTGCGATTGCCCGGGACCGCTGGCGGTTGTATAAGGTTGAGGAACGTCTGCGGCAGGCCGCCCTAGGTGGTACGGCGATTGGCACAGGCCTAAATGCTGACAGGAAGTATATCTTTATGGTAAATGACCGGGTGCGGCAATATGCCGGCATTGGCTTAGCCCGGGCTGAAAACATGATTGATGTTATTCAGAATGCAGATGTTTTTGTTGAGGTATCCGGTCTGCTTAAGGCCTTGGCAGTAAATCTGGGAAAGCTGGCTCATGACCTTAGACTGCTTTCTTCTGGCCCGATGGCCGGACTGGGCGAGATACGGCTGCCGGAACGGCAGGCCGGGTCATCCATTATGCCCGGTAAGGTGAATCCGATTATTCCGGAAGCTGTTAATCAAGTAGCCTTTCATGTTATGGCTTCAGATATTGCAATTGCTATGGCTGCGCAGTCCGGGCAGCTTGAGCTTAATCCCTTTATGCCCTTAATTGCCCATCATCTGCTGGAAAACCTGTCAATATTAACAAATGCAGTAACCATACTTAATGAGTTTTGTGTTCAGGGAATCATGGCAGATTCTGAACGCTGCCAGTTGTTATTGGCAGGCAGCCAGGTCAGTGTTACGGCTTTGGTTCCGCATATTGGCTATGATCAGGCGTCAAAGGTTGCCCGGCGGGCGATGAAGGCCGGTATTAGTGTGCGTCAGGCGGCCCTGGAATTAGCTGTTCTGTCTGCCGAGGAGCTTGATGCCGTTCTGGACCCCCGGGCTATGACCCGGCCAGGAATCGCCGGGTCACAAAAATAGAAGGGTGGGAGAACATATGCAAGAAACCCCCAAGGGATCACGGCTGCATATTGCGATCTTTGGACGGCGTAATGCCGGTAAGTCAAGCTTAATTAATGCCCTTACCAGCCAGGATATTGCATTGGTTTCTGCTGTGCCGGGGACAACGACTGATCCTGTATATAAGGCTATGGAAATCTTGCCGCTGGGGCCGGTAATGATTATTGACACGGCCGGCATTGATGATGTTGGTGATTTGGGACAGTTAAGGGTCGAGCGTACGCTGCAGGTTCTCAATAAAGCTGATTTAGCCATTGTGGTTATTGAGCCTGAACAGGGTGTTACGGAGTTTGAGCAGACGCTGGTGCAGAATATCCGCAAGCGTGGTTTGCCTATGGCCGGTGTTGTCAATAAAAGCGATATTATGCCGGTTACAGCCGAGCTAATTGATAAGTACAGCGCATTGCTGGCTTTACCGTTAAGCAGTATTAGTGCCAAAAATGGTCAGGGCATTGAAGAATTGAAACGCTTACTTATCAGGTTAGCACCAGATAACTGGGAAGGCCCGCCGGTTATTGGTGATTTAGTGTCGCCGGGAGATACGGTGGTATTGGTTGTACCTATTGATTTAGCAGCACCCAAAGGACGCTTGATTCTGCCGCAGGTTCAGACAATACGCGATCTTTTAGATAATGATGCCTGTGCTGTGATTGTTAAAGAACGTGAACTAAAAGAAGCTTTGGCAGGACTCAAAAGCCCGCCGCGCCTGGTTGTCACTGATTCACAGGAATTCATGAAGGTTGGAGCCGATACCCCGCCAGGTATTATGCTGACCTCTTTTTCGATTTTAATGGCCCGGCATAAAGGCGATCTTGAAACTCTCGTGGCCGGGGCCAAAGCCATCGGGGCACTACAGCCTGGCGATAAGGTGCTTATTGCGGAAGGGTGTACCCATCACCGTCAGGCTGATGATATTGGCCGGGTGAAGATTCCCCGCTGGCTTAGGCAGTCGGTCGGGAGCGAGTTGGATTTCGACTGGTTTTCCGGGAGTTCATTTCCCCCGGATTTAAAGAAATATAAATTAATTGTCCATTGCGGCGCCTGTATGCTTAATCGGCGGGAAATGCTTTATCGTTTGGCAATGGCCAGGGAGGCGGGGGTGCCAATTGTTAATTATGGGCTATTGATTGCTCAGGTACATGGTATTTTATACCGGGCCCTGGAACCATTCCCCCTGGCCCGGATGATACTGGAAGATTAGGAGCGAATGAGTTGATTTATCTTGATAATGCGGCTACAACCTGGCCTAAGCCAGAGTCTGTCTATCAGGCTGTTGATGATTGCTTACGATTGATAGGAGCAAATCCGGGGCGTGGCGGTCACAGTATGGCGCGTCAAGCCAGTTTGTTATTATATGAGGCGCGTGAGGGGCTTGCTGAATTATTTGGCATTGAGGATGCGAACCAGATCGTGTTTACCCATAATGCCACCGATGCTATCTGTATGTCTATATTTGGACTATTAAGTCCCGGTGACCGGATTGTTACAACAGCCATGGAGCACAACGCTGTCGCCAGGGCTGTTCGTTTTGTTGAGGCCAAAGGCGTACAAGTTACGGTTATCCCCTGTTCCGGCGACGGCCAGCTTGATTTGGCGGCAATGCGGGCCGCTATCAGCAATAAACCTAAAGCCGTCATTATGAGCCATGCTTCCAATGTTACCGGTACCCTTATGCCGGTGGCCGAGGTCGGAGAGATGACCAGGCGGCAGGGGGTTGTTTTGATTGTTGATGCTGCGCAGACGGCCGGGGTCGAAGCTATTGATGTTGCCGGGATGGGCATTGATATACTGGCCTTTAGCGGTCATAAGGGTCTGCTGGGGCCTCAGGGCACCGGCGGCTTATTTGTCAGCAGAACAGTGGCTGTAGCCCCGCTTAGAGTCGGCGGTACCGGCAGTTTGTCTGAATCTGACAACCAACCGGAATTTATGCCTGACCGGCTGGAAAGCGGTACACCTAATACCCCTGGCATTGCCGGCTTAAAAGCCGGTGTCCGCTTTATTCTGGCTACCGGCAGAAAAAATATACAGGCCAAAGAATTGGCACTGACGCAATTACTCCTTGCCGGCTTAAAGGATATTGCGGCGGTAAAACTTTATGGAGCCGCAAGTACTGCCGGACGTACCGCCGTGGTATCGTTTACGCTGGCCGGCAAGGACAGTGGTCTGATAGCCCATGCTCTGGACAGAGAATATGGCATCGCCTGCCGCGCCGGTTTACACTGCGCTCCCTGGGCCCATCAGACGCTGGGGACGATTAAAACAGGAACTGTGCGGTTTAGCCCAGGCTATTTTAATACTCGGGCGGAGATTGAACAGGCCATTGCTGCCGTACGGGAGCTGGCGCTGCCGGGAGGTTTGCGGTAATGAAAGGAACTATCGTTAATGCTGCCGCTGTTTTCGTCGGCTCCGGTATCGGACTGGCATTAAAACAGGGCATACCTGAGAAATATCACAATACTATTATGCAGGGAATGGCGTTGGCTGTTGGGGTTATAGGCCTACAAATGGCACTTAAAACAGAAAATATACTTGTCGTCATCTTAGGACTGGCAATGGGGGCAGTGATAGGCGAGGCCCTCAATATTGATCATTATCTAAATAAACTTGGCGAGCGTTTATCGTTGAAACTTGGCAAACAGAGCGGCGGCGGCCAAAGCAGTATTGGCCGCGGTTTCGTCACTGCCAGCCTGATATACTGCATTGGGGCAATGTCTGTTGTTGGTTCGATTCAGGATGGGTTGACCGGTGACACCAGTACGCTGTATGCCAAATCATTGTTAGATGGAATTACAGCTATTGTCTTTGCCTCAACTATGGGCATCGGTGTAATGTTTTCCAGTATATCCGTTTTGCTTTATCAGGGGCTGATTACCTTACTAGCCGGGTTTTTAAGTGCGGTTCTGTCTGACAATGTAATTAAGGAAATGACAGCCACCGGCGGCATTCTTATCGTTGGGGTGAGCATACTAATGCTGGAACTAAAAAAAATAAGGCTGGCAAATTTGCTGCCAGCCATCCCTGCGGCTGCGGTTATTGCTTATTTTTGGCCGCCAATGTAAATAACTTTATTTGCTGGGCAGATTAGAGGAAAGGTGATACAATGTCGATTTTGGATATATCTCAGTATACTGTATTCATTACTACAAATCTTCCTTATATATTACTGGTATTAACCGTGCTGATTTTTCTGGCTCTTATTGTTTTTATCAACATCAATCGTAAGTTGAGCAGATTGACTAGACGGTATAAAAAAATGATGGCAGGCATGGAGGGCATTAATATCGAACGGTTACTGGTACAGCATGTTGAGGAAGTCCGGCTGGCTGTAGACAAGGTTAATCGTCTGGAGGGCGAGTGCCGCCGCCTCGCCACAGTTACGGCCGCCTCTATTCAGTATGTTGGTGTTGTCCGTTTTAATGCTTTTGAAGATACGGGCAGTGACCTAAGCTTTGCGCTGGCCTTACTCGACGGGAGTAAAACCGGGGTTGTGCTGTCAAGTATTTATGGTCGGAATGAGTCCCGGGTTTACGCAAAACCAATAACTAAGGGTGAATCTGCGTATTACCTGACCGATGAGGAAAAAGGCGCATTAAATAAAGCGTTGGGAAAAAATTCATAAAATGGCAGGATTTTTGCAGTTTTTGGCGAATAATATCCAATTAGGCATAAAAGACAATTAAGAGGTGAAAGTATTGCATTCAAAACCGCCAAAACCTGACAAACGGGAATATACCTTGATGATAGTGCCACATCATGCCAAATCTGTATTTAGTGTGCGCATACCAATTAAAACTGTCAAATATGCAGCCGCAGCGCTGGGTATTTGTCTTACAATACTGTCGGGAACGATGCTTAGTTATCGTTATCAGGCTAATATCGCCACCCAGGAAAAAATGGAACTGACGCAGCTGCGGGAAGTAAACAGCAAACAGTATTCACAGTTGGAGGAACTGGCGAGAACGACAGCTCAGCTACAGGAAGATATGGTCCGCCTGAATCAACTGGATGCTGATTTGCGACGGCTGGTAAATAGTGATGACTCAACAGGTGCTTCCCGTTCAGCACCCGTCAGGGTGGGAAATCATAATGGCCTGGGGGGGCCAGAAAGTAAACCTGGTATTAATGAACTGAATAATCTGGTGCAAGAGCTGGGAACTTCTGTTAAAGAACGGGAACAAAGCCTGTTAGCGTTAAAGAATTCGCTGATCGAGAAAAATGAGCGCTTAGCGGCCACTCCGTCTATTTGGCCGACCAATGGTGACATTACTTCACGTTTTGGCTGGCGCAGTTCGCCTTGGGGGGTGGGCAGTGACTGGCACCCAGGGATTGATATTGCCAATGATACCGGTACGCCGGTTGTTGCCACTGCTGATGGTGTTGTTGCCAATAGTACCTGGTATGGCGGTTATGGAAAACTGGTTGAGATTGATCATGGCAACGGCATTATTACAATTTACGGACATAATTCTGAATTGCTGGTTGCGCCAGGACAAAAAGTAAAAAAAGGCGAGACGATCGCTTATATGGGCAACACAGGTATAAGCACGGGGCCGCATTGCCATTATGAAATCCGCGTAAATGGGACGGCCGTTAATCCGTCCAGTTTCTTATAAGGGAGGAGCCGCAACCATGTTTGGCAGCAGCAAGAAACAGGCCATTAGTATGAGTGATCAGGTTGGCACGATTCTCGGACGGGATACCTCTTTTAAGGGTAGTATTTCCTCGCAGGGGACGATCCGTATTGATGGCCAGCACGAGGGAGAACTGGTTACTGTTGGTGATGTTGTGATTGGTGAAAGTGGCCGGTTACAGGCGCAATTAAAAGCCTGTAACGTAATTATTGCCGGTACAATCACCGGCAATATCGAGGTTTCAGATAAATTGGAACTACTGCCTACCGCCAAAGTGTACGGGGATATTAAGGTTGGTATTTTAACTATTAATGAGGGCGCGGTATTCCGCGGTGCCTGCCAGATGCTCAAGGAGTCGGCTGGCGGCGAAGATGAGTAATCCCCAAAAAGACCAGGCTACTAGTTTTCTAGTAGCCTGGTCTTTTTATCCTGCTAAAAAGATTTTTTCCCTGGATCAGGGCAACATCGGCTTACGCTTTCGCCAAAGGCTCGGCGCAAGCCGTGTTTTCTTTATTTCTTCTGCGTTTTACTGTGTATGAATCTGGGGGCGCCCTAAACCAAATGATAAACCATGGGCGATTGTATCAGCCATTTTCATGACCAAATTCAAACGGGTACTCTGCAGTACCAAATGCTCCATAAAGCCGCCGACATTAACAATGCCGGTTATATAGGCATTGCCGACCGGCGGCAGGTCTTTGTTGACTGCCGCCCCCGGTTTAAGAGAACCCTGCCCCAGTGTAACATAGCCTACATTCTCAAGTTTGCCCAAGCAGGCATCCACAGCAATGACAAAAGGGGCTGGAAAAGCAGTGTTAATGGATTTGAGCATAGACTCAAGGTTAGTGGCATGGACCGGATCATCGAGAGTGCCGTAGATATGAGGAAATAAATTAATATTCTTAAGTTTAGTTCCTGTCAGCGGACCTAGGGAATCGCCTGTCGAGCGGTCAGTGCCGATACACAGGACCACAATGTCACGCCCCTCAGCCCTGGCACCCTGGACAAGGGTCCGTACAGACATTGCCAAGTCGTATACAGCACTAGGCTGGGCAATATTAAATCTCGATTCCTGTGTAGGTTCAGGTGCCGGCGGGGGTTGTTTGATAGGCGATAGTTTATTCAGGCCTGGGAAATTTAATATGTTATTTAGCATGCCACAGCTCCCGGTAAAGATATTTGATATTACCATTATGTGTAAGTAATGCTAAATCTATACGTAATAGCAGGAATTTTCCCGGCAATAAAGGAATAAAATAAGAAAAATTTAACAATGATTATATATGAAAACCAAACGATATTTCTTTCCAGGCAGGATAGTGACAACATTCAATCGTTTGCATTCCGCGCTAAAGCCTGTCTGTAAATAATCATTGGAGGGTATACAGCGAATCTTTACGGCCCATAAATCGCCAAAGAACCTGGTGGGGGGAATAGACTAAATGAGTGCAGATAATAGGAAGCTACGTTTAATACCTGCTATTGACCGCCTCGTTGCTGTTGCTGCAGCTGAGCCTGATATGAATAAGTATCCCCGTAATTTAATCATTGCCTGTTTGCGTAAAGTCACTGACCAGTTGCGAACAGTACTAGTTAAGGGGGACAATGTGGATACCAGCCCTGAGGCGCTTGTTACAACTGCCAGACAGCTGCTTGAGTACCAAACCCGTTCCAGCTTACGCAAAGTGATTAATGCTACGGGGGTTGTGTTACATACCAATCTGGGGCGGGCACCGCTTGGCCGGCGTGCCATTGCCAGTGTTTCTCAGATTATGGAAGGTTATAGCACCCTTGAATATAATATAAACTCAGGCGAACGCGGCAGCCGCTATGAACATGTTGCAGAAAAACTCCGCCAACTGACGGGGGCGGAAGATGTACTTATCGTTAATAATAACGCGGCAGCGGTATTGTTAGTCTTATCGTCTGTAGCCCGGGGGCGGGAGGTTATTGTCAGTCGCGGCGAGCTCGTGGAAATCGGCGGTTCTTTCCGTATTCCTGATGTTTTAAAACAAAGTGGTGCTGTTCTTGTTGAGGTTGGCACTACCAATAAAACACACCTGGGCGATTATGAACAGGCCATTGGCCCGAATACGGCAGCGATTCTAAAAGTTCATACCAGTAATTATTGTATTGTTGGTTTTACGTCGCAGCCGGATGGAGCCGGTCTCGCCGCGTTAGCCCACAAGCACCGTTTGCCGGTGATTGAGGATTTGGGCAGTGGTACGCTAAGATCTTTAGCAGTAGGAGGGCAGACAGAGCCGTCAGTTATCGAGCAGCTGGCCCTGGGATTTGATCTTGTTACTTTTAGCTGTGATAAACTGCTGGGGGCCGGGCAGGGGGGCATTATTGCCGGGAAGGCAGAGTATATCCACCTAATGAAGACACATCCGCTGCTGCGGGCCGTCCGTATTGATAAGCTGTCATTAGCCGCCCTTGAAGGCACTCTGCAGGACTATATGGCCGGCGATCCCTGGCAGGATATTCCGGTGCTGGCAATGCTGACGATAACCCCCCGGGCTTTAAAGGAGCGGGCTGAAGGTCTGTATCGGTTGCTTGTTCAGCAGAACCCGCTGCTTACTTGCCAGGTAGTAGCATTAAACTCGCCGGTGGGAGGAGGGGCCTTGCCGGCAGCCGTGCTGACAGGCTATGGTGTGGCTGTAACCCTGCCGGGCATAAGTGCCGGGTGTTTGGAGAGCCGTCTGCGGCAAAGGGAGATGCCGATTGTTGTCCGGATACAAGACGAGAGGGTTATTTTTGATGTGCGCTGCTTAGCCGAGCGGGACTTGCCGGAGATTGCTGCAGCTTTTAAGACTATGTCTTAGTCAGGAGGAAAGAGCATCTTGAAGTGTGTTATCATTGGTACTGCCGGCCATGTTGACCATGGCAAGTCGGCTGTGATCAGGGCACTGACTGGGACTGATACCGACCGGCTGAAAGAGGAAAAGCTACGGGGAATTTCCATTGATTTGGGGTTCGCCGCCCTGCCTTTGCGCGCTGAGCTGGTTGCGGGGATTGTCGATGTACCCGGCCATGAACGTTTTCTAAAAAATATGCTGGCCGGAACAGGCGGTATTGATCTGGTCCTGCTGGTTATAGCGGCCGATGAGGGGGTTATGCCCCAGACCAGAGAACATTTAGCCATGCTTGAATTATATGGAATCAAACAGGGAATTATTGTTGTCAATAAAATAGATAAAGCAGATAACGAATGGCTGGAGCTTATTGAGAGTGATATAAGAGAGTTTATAGAGCCAACTTTTTTAAAGAATGCTCCCCTTTGCCGGGTATCGGCGCTCACTGGCGAAGGGATTGCGGAACTTGGGGAGAAGTTGGCCGAAATAGCAGGCCGGTTGACTGCCAGGGATTGTAATGCGCCTTTCCGACTTTGGCTTGACCGGGTCTTTTCCATTAAAGGTCATGGCCTTGTGGTGACCGGCTCGGTATTAAGCGGACAAGCTCAGGTTGGTGATACCCTAAGATTGTATCCGTCAGGCCAGCTTATTCGTGTGCGCGGCCTGGAGTGGCATGGCGCTAAGGTTAACGGGATTGTGGCCGGTCAGCGGGCAGCCGTTAATCTAGCCGGGCCGGAACTGGAGCAAATCAGCCGGGGTATGATCCTCAGCGCGGTTGAACGGGGAGAAGTCAGCCAGATCTGGGATGTGGCTGCCGATTGGCTGCAGGCCGTCGAGAGTGGCCTGCGCGTCAGGTTGCATTTAGGAACCGGTGAATTTCTGGGCAGGATTTATGCTTTTAAAGGAGCCTCTCATCGTCTGATGCGGCTAATTTTGGAACAACCGCTAGCCGCCGGCAGTGGTGACCGGGGTATTATCAGGCTATATTCGCCGCAGCATCTGCTGGGAGGGGTTACCTTAATAGCCCCAGGCCGGGCCACAAGGCGTTTAACCGCCAGCCGAACTGCCCTGGCGGCAGCGGTGAGTACGGCCGATCTGTCTGCAGCTGTTTATTACCGCCTGGCCGAAAGCCCCTTGTTGCTGACAAGGGCGGAAATCCGGCAACAAAGTGGCTATTTGTCCGACAAAACTGTGGATGAAATAATTGATAAGCTGACTGCACAGGCAAGAATACATTGTCTGGACGGGACCTATATTGCCGCAGAGATATTTGATCAACAAACCAGAGCTATTACCGGTATTCTGAAAGAGTATCATAAAACCCAGCCAGAGCGGAGTGGCTTATCCAAAGAAATAATCCGGCAGAAGCTGCAGCTTGCTGAAAAAAGCTTTGAAACATTACTGGCAGTATGGCTACGCAAGGGCATGGTGGCAATTACCGGCGGCGATCTTGCGTTAAAGAGCCATGCCGACAAACATGGTGACTGGAAACAGGAACTGGTTGGCCAAGCGGCAGTTTTTTTGGAAAATATTGGCTTGGAAAACGTTAGCCCGGCCTTGCTGGCGCAAAAATTATTATTGCCGGCCGATAAATCTAAGGCTGCTCATGACATCCTTACGCGGGCCGGCGTGCTAATAAAGGTTAATGATATTTTTGTATACCGCAAAACAATTCAGTACATTGTACAGCTTATTCACAAGCATTTTCAAGGCCATGAGACACTTACAGTGTCAGAGTTACGGGATATACTGAACACTTCACGCAAGATCGCAGTACCGGTAATGGAATACCTTGATGTGAATAAATATACAGTGAGGATTGGAGATGTTCGCTATCCTAGCCGTAAAATCCTGGATTTATCAGAATAAACTTACTTTAAATTTGCATATTGACAGCAAAACGATTCGTTTCTATAATTAAACTCAAAACATATAGTGTACATTTCGGTATTTTTGGAATGTACATATGTTTTAAGGGAGTGTGTCTAGGGTTCCGCGCTGCTACAGCGGTCTGGACCAAGCGGCACAGGTGCAGCGTGGCACGCACTACACCGTGGGTATAAAAGACCCGGCGGAAGGTCCCAAGGGAGGGGTATCTTCGCGCTGGGCTTTTTTTTGTTCCTTATTAAATATAAGGCTGACTAGAATGTTCAAACGGGCGTTAGCAGCAGCCGATTGAAGAGGGTGGGAGAGTAGAATGTGTAGAATAGGGGCTATAAAAAGCAAAGTAGCATTTCATCCGTCGCTGGCACTGCATTTGATGCTGCCTCAGCAGGAGGGGCACGATAACTCCGGTTTTGCCATGGTCATGCAAGACCTCGAAGGAGTTTTCGCCAATTATAAAGATAAACCATTATTATCCATGGCTTGTACCCAAAAAGGGGCCGCGCTGGTAGAGCACTTTATGGAAACCAACAACTTTACCCCTGTTTATGAATGGATTCCCCGTGGTGTCCGTCAGCCCGGATTAGATATTAAAGCTATGCCCTATTATATATTCCGGGCCTATGATTATCCGGAATATTACCGTACTGCCACGCCGGAGGCCAAAGCAGAATTATTGTTAGACACGCGGCTGGCTCTGCGAGTGTTACTTGAGAACGAAGATCAGGGCTATGTGTATTCTTTCTGGCCCGATGTTTTGACACTGAAAGAGATTGGTGATCCCCGCGACATAGCTGTCTATTTTAAACTATGGGATAATACCGGCGAACTCATGGCCAAAAATATTGTTGTTCAGTGCCGGCAGAATACTAATTATGAAATTGTGCGCTATGCCGCCCATCCGTTCTTTCTGCAGGGCTATACCCTGTGCGCAAATGGTGAAAATACTTTTTATACAAAGAATAAAGAATACCAGAAACCTTTGCACCGCGGCTATATTGGGTTTGAATCCGACTCGCAAAACTTTCTTTATACTTTACATTATGTACTTAATGTCCTGAAGTGGCCGATCAAGTATTATAAACATGTCATTACACCATTGCCTTTTGATGAAATCGCCAAACGGCCTGATCATCGTGAATTGACAGCGATTCGTCAGTCGCTAGGTCATCTGGAAATTAACGGACCTAATACCATTATTGCTATGCTGCCTGACGGGCGGATGGTGACCTGTTGTGATTCCAAGAAACTACGCCCTGTCGTGGTTGGCAGTGATGGCACGATGATTGCCATTTCCTCCGAAGTTTGCGGCCTTAATCAGATCATGCCGGGACGTAATCAGGAACAGGATATTTATCCGAATGAACGGGAAGTTGTGGTTATTACCCCGGACTTGGAGGTAGAACGATGGAAGCAGTAAAAGTACAGGATGTCAGTGTAAACGATTTGCCGTGGAAGCTGCAGTACAGCAGTGAGCGCTGTACCATGTGCGGCAGCTGTGTTGCCGCATGTACGTTTAACGCCATTGAGGCGGTAATGGAACGGCGGTCGGTGACTGTTTCAACAGGGCATCAACCGGACCCCAGCCAGCGCCATCTGGCAATACCGGTAATTAAACAAAGGGCAGCTGTTGCTAATGCCTGTGTTGGCTGTGGCATGTGCGAAAAGGTTTGCCCCAATAATGCGATTAAGCCGGTGCGCAATCCTGACTCGCGGATTAATTATCTCAATCGCAGCGGCGGGGCCACGGTAAAACGGGGCGGCCGTAATAACCTCGGTAATAATGAACGGACTTTGGATAAAATTGTTGTTGGCCGTATTTCACAGATGACTGACCCTGCCCTGGACTCGGAACGCCATACTTTCGATATTCTGGCCCCTTTTGGCCGTGTTTTGCTGCCGCATGAGCTGCCGCTTACTTCTGACGGTAATGAGCTTACACTGAGTGGGCATACACCGCCTGTTAACTGGATTTATCCGGTCATATTCAGTGATATGTCAATTGGCGCCCTCTCTACCCGGGCCTGGGAAGCTGTCGCGATAGCCACGGCTTATCTGAATGAGAAGCATAAGCTGCCTGTCCGGATGTCTTCCGGCGAAGGGGGGATGCCGATTAAGCTTTTACGGTCGGAGTACCTAAAATATATGATTTTACAAATTGCCTCAGGGCATTTTGGCTGGAACCGTATCGTTCAGGCCATGCCGCATATGCAGGCTGACCCGGCCGGAATTCTGATAAAAATCGGCCAGGGAGCAAAGCCCGGTGACGGCGGCTTGTTGCCGGCAGCCAAGGTATCTAAGCCGGTTCAGTCTATCCGGGGTGTGCCTAAGGCTGACCTCTTATCGCCGCCTAATCACCAGGGTTTATATTCGATTGAAGAGTCGGTACAAAAAATGTTTATGTCGATGAATGCCGCCTTTAAATTCCGCGTTCCTGTTGCTATTAAATGTGCAGCCTCGGCCACATCGGTATCTGTCTATAATAACCTTTTGCGAGACCCGTATAAAATCTGCGGCGGGTTTTTCCTGGACGGGATTCAGGGTGGTACCGGTGCCGCCAATGAAGTATCCCTTGACCATACCGGCCATCCGGTGGTATCCAAAACCCGCGAATGCTACCTGGCTGCTGTTAAACAAGGACGCCAGGGGCAAATTCCCTTGTGGGCGGGGGGAGGCCTTGGCCTGACAGGTAACGCGGCTGCTGATGCGTTCAAAATGATCTGCCTGGGTGCCAATGGTATATTCCTGGGTAAAATCCTTATTCAGCTGTGCGGCTGTGTGGGGAATGAACTGGGACGCTGTAATGCCTGCAATACCGGCAACTGCCCGGCCGGGATATGTACACAAAACCCGCGGCTGGTTAAACGGCTGGATATTGATAAAGCGGCGCAGAACATCGTTGACTACATGCTGGCGCTAGACAGTGAACTCAAAAAGCTGATGGCACCGGTCGGCAACAGCTCACTGCCTGTTGGCCGTTCGGATGCGCTGGTAACTACCGATAGAGCGATTGCTGATAAGCTGGCTATCCAATATGTATGCTAGGAGGGAATGCGCATGTTTAAAATAAATACAATTGACGGCAATAAGCGGATGTCAACGCAAGACCTCTTAGAGAGTGTCAATGCGGCGCTGGCCCAGGGAGAAACAGAGTTTCATATTGAAGCGGCAGGTCAGCATGATATTGGCGGTCCGCTATGGCACCCGGAAGGCAAGCCGCTTAAGTTTATTGTAAGAAATGCCGGGCAGCGGGTCGGTTCGATGTGTCTGCCGGGTACCGAAATTATTGTGGAGGGTTCAGCCTCGGCCGACGTCGGCTGGCTTAATGCCGGCGGCCGGATTATCGTTAAGGGTGACGGCGGCGATACTACGGCCCATTGTGCGGCTGCCGGCAGTATCTATGTTGGCGGGCGGGCCGGAACCCGCTCCGGTTCACTGATGAAGCATGATCCCTTGTATGAGGCCCCTGAGTTTTGGGTGTTGAAAAATGTCGGTAGTTTTGCCTTTGAATTCATGGGGGGCGGCATTGCCGTAGTGTGCGGCTATGACAGCGATCAGTTTGCATCTGTTTTAGGCGATCGTGCCTGTACAGGCATGGTCGGCGGTATTGTTTATTTCCGGGGCCGGGCCCAGGGCATATCGGCGAAAGATACTAAGATACTGACACTAAATGCCGACGATATTTCCTATCTTGACGGTAAGATGGATGATTTTCTGACTGCCATCGGGCGGCAGGAAATCCGCAGCCAGCTGACTGTGTGGAGTGAATGGCAGAAAGTAGTTCCCCTTTCTTATGATGAACGCCCTAAAAGAGCTAACACCAATCTTAATGCTTTTCGGACCGGCACTTGGGTGCCTGGCAGCATCTTCGGCGATGTCTGTGATGATGATTTCGCGGTTATC
The DNA here is from genome assembly GCF_007641255.1 of Sporomusa termitida. Lineage (NCBI taxonomy): Bacteria > Bacillati > Bacillota > Negativicutes > Selenomonadales > Sporomusaceae > Sporomusa > Sporomusa termitida. Next base: position 4,810,540 of record NZ_CP036259.1, on the reverse strand, counting down.
GGTGCTATTGCCACCGGTGTATACCGCCGGCGGGTTCCGGTTTGGGAGAATGCCAAATACAGCGCGCCCTGCGAATTTAACTGTACAGCTTCGATTCCTTCCCAACAGCGCTTTAATCTGCTGCGGGACGGCAAGATTGATGAAGCCTATCGGCTGGTGCTCGAATATACGCCGTTTCCCGGCTCGGTATGCGGCTCGGTATGTCCGAACTTATGTATGGATGATTGTACCCGGAAGGCTGTTGATATCTCAGCGCAAATCGGTAAATTGGGCAGTTATTCGGCTGAAGCGGATCTGGCGCGGGCTGAAGTTAAGACAGGCAAGCAGGTCGCTGTTATTGGCGGCGGTGCGGCCGGCCTGACTGCTGCCTGGCAGCTGGCCCGGCTAGGGCATGAGGTAACGGTATTTGAAGCTGATGCCAAAGCCGGCGGCAAAATGGAGCAGGTTATTCCCCGCACGCGTCTGCCACAGGCAACCTTGGCGCGGGAGATTGCCAGGATTGAAAAAATGGGGGTTGCGATTAAAACAGGCGTAGCGGTTGACCAAAAAAAGTTTTCCTCAATAAAAGCCAGCTATGATGCAGTGATCGTTACCACCGGTGCTCATATTACGAAGGTGATCTCCTGGCCCGGCCACGAACGCCTGGTCAAGGGGTTGGATTTCCTCAAAGCGATAAACCGGGGTGAACGTCCTGGTATTGGGAAGAAAGTCATTGTAATTGGCTGCGGCAACTCCGGGATGGATGTCGCGGTCGGCGCCTACAGCCTGGGGGCCGAGCAGGTGACCTGTATTGACGTTCAACGGCCGGCGGCCTTTGCCCATGAGCTTGCCCATGTGCAGGCCCTGGGGGGGGAGATTCTCTGGCCGGTATTTACTAAAGAGGTAACAGCTGAAGGGATTATCACTCAGGACGGACAGCTGATTAAAGGCGATACTGTCATCATCTCAATCGGCGAGACCCCGGATCTTGGCTTCCTGCCTGCCGATTTTGCCTTTGACCGCGGTTGTCTACAGCCGGCTCCTGATTATAGTGTTGGCGCCGGTATCTTTATTGCCGGCGACACCATTCGCCCGGGCAGGCTGGTAGATGCCATCGGAGCTGGCCGCCAGGCGGCACTTGCCGCCAATGCTTACCTGGGGAACAGCAGTTATACTGCTGTCCAAAAGACGAAGATTTCTCCTGACAGGATGAGCACGGCCTATTTCAAGAAATGTCATAGTTGTGATGTGCCTGAAGCCAATAATGATTATAACCGCTGTATCAGCTGTGGTACTTGCCGTGATTGTCATATGTGTCTGAAGTCTTGTCCGGAAAACGCAATTACCCGAATACCCGGCCAAGCGGGAGCAGAATATATGTCTGACCCGAATAAATGCATCGGCTGCGGTATCTGTGCCGGCATTTGCCCCTGTGGTGTCTGGAGTATGGACACTAACGGGGAGCCGATTCAGTTTTATCGATAATACAAAACATCTCCGCTGACAGGACAGAAGGCGGAGATGTTTTGTATTTTGTGGACTTTAATCCGTTCTGCAAAAACAATAAAATTACAAGTGTTGAAAAAAACGTATTGACAGGTCGCTGGGCTTGCCAATATAATAATATTTATAGACATATGCACACAAATATCTGCGACTGGGGAACATGGGGTTTGGGGTTTTAACAAACTGTAAACCTGGAACGAATCTGATTTGGAATTTTATACTGTACTTTTCTCTTATGCTAGCCAGACAGATTGTTCCCCGTGTCCTTTGTGCATGTAGAAAGAAGATTGAGGAGAAAAGAGGGATTTACCGTGAGTAAAAAGTGGCTAACGTTTATCAGTTTAGCAGTAGGGCTCACCATGCTGGCCGGCCTGGTGGCAGGCTGCGGCGGGGCAACGTCATCACAGACTGCCGATGCCAAAGATATTAAAATTGGCGGTAACTTTGAAATGACCGGCGGGATTGCTAATTTTGGCAACCAAACAACTAATGGTATTAAGCTGGCCTTCAAAGAAGCCAATGCCGCCGGCGGCGTACTGGGAAAACAGCTTACCTTTGTAGTGGCTGACAACAAATCAGAACCAGCCGAGGCAGCTAATGCGATTACCAAACTGATAACCCAGGATAAGGTCGTGGCTGTGCTTGGCCCGGTATCCAGTTCCAATGTATTGGCTACCCTGCAAATTGCTCAAGATAATAAAATCCCGGTACTTACTGCTACCGCGACGAACCCTAAAGTAACGGTTGATAATGGCAAAGTACGGCCTTACGTATTCCGCGCCTGCTTCATTGACCCTTTCCAAGGTAAAGTAATGTCTGATTTCGCCAGCAAAAGTGTCAATGCCAAAACAGCCGCTATCTATATTGACAACAGCTCAGACTACTCCAAAGGTCTGGCCGAGGTTTTCGAGACAGCTTTTACTCAGTCCGGTGGCAAGATCGTAGCTAAGGAAGGCTTCTTGCAGAAGGATACCGACTTTAAAGCTACCTTGACTAAAATCAAAAGCACTAACCCTGATGTAATTTTTATCCCCGCTTATTATGAGGAAGTGGGCAAAATTGTCAAACAGGCCCGCGAGCTTGGCATCACTGTGCCGCTGCTGGGGACAGACGGCTGGGATGACAGCAAGCTGGTTGATATTGCCGGTGCTGCCCCCCTTAACAACGGCTTTTTCAGCAACCACTATTCCTCACAGGATAAAGATCCTAATATAGTAAAATTCGTGGAAGCCTTCAAAAAAGAATACGGTCAGGAGCCAAGCGCCTTGGCAGCTCTCGGCTATGACTCCGGCCTGGTAATCATTGATGCGATTAAACGTGCCGGCAGTGCTGATCCTGCCAAAATCCGCGATGCTCTGGAACAAACGAAAAATCTACAGGTAAGCACCGGGATTCTTACCCTTGATGCCAACCATAATCCGGTAAAAAGCGCAGTCGTCATTGAAATGAAAGATGGTAAGCAATCCTTTAAAGAAAAGATAAATCCCTAATACCTGGATATTTAAAATATTGTGACAATAAACTCTGCCGTGTACAATGGAGTGCAAGGGGTAAGGCTAAGGCCTTATCCCTTTTTAATAACAGCAATACAATTAAAGTATCTCCTCCGTGGACAAATAGTAAGATGTACTGTGCTGAAAGTATTGACAGAGATGGACAAGGCCCCTATAATTACACTGTATGCGAAACAAGTAGTTGTTGTTAGTGGACATACGGGTACTAACAACTGTTGAGATCTGTTGCTTTTTACGCTGATTGGGTCTCAACGCAAGGGGTCGATACTGTACTGCAATATTTGCATCACGGTATCCAGTTTTGATATTTGGGAGGGGAAACCATGTCAAAAACAAGATTTGCAAAGTTGGTAAGTGTAATGGTAGGTGTGCTGATGGTGGCCGGACTCGCTGCCGGTTGCGGCGGCGGCCAGCAGGCAGATGTAATCAAGCTTGGCGCCAACCTGGAGATGACCGGTGGCAATGCCACTTTTGGCCAGTCGGCAACAAATGCCGCTAAATTAGCAATCACGGAAGTAAATGCCAAAGGTGGTGTGCTTGGTAAACAGCTTACTTTAGTTGTGGCCGATAATAAAAGTGAAGCAGCGGAAGCAGCCAATGCCATGCAAAAGCTGGTAACCCAGGATAAGGTGGTGGCTGTTATTGCCCCGATTGCTTCATCCAGTGTTATTGCTGCGGCCCAGGTTAATGCTGATAACAAAGTATTGGCTATCAGCCCGACTGCATCAAATCCCAAAGTTACTGTTGACCCTAACAGCGGCAAGGTGCGTGATTTTAACTTCCGCGCAGCTTTTATTGATTCGTTCCAAGGTTCGGTTATGGCTACCTTTGCCCAAAAATCACTTTCGGCCAAGACGGCTGCCGTATATATTGATAACTCCAGTGACTATGCTAAAGGGTTAGGCCAGTTCTTCCAGGAAACCTTTGAAAAAAATGGTGGAAAAATTGTCGCCAGTGAAGCGTATTTAGCAAAAGATACTGATTTTAAATCAACGCTGACCAAAATCAAGTCTCAGAATCCTGATGTAGTGTTTGTTCCCGGTTATTATCAGGAAGTTGGTATGATTATTAAACAAGCCCGCGAGCTTGGACTTACTGTCCCTTTCCTGGGCGGGGACGGCTGGGATTCGGCTAAATTGCCGGAAATCGGCGGTGCTCAGGCTTTAAATAACAGCTTCTTCAGCAATCACTATTCGCCTGACGATAACAGTGCGGCGGTAAAAACCTTTGTCGAAGCTTATAAAAAAGAGTACAATCAGACTCCGGATGCTTTTGCCGCCTTATCCTATGACGCTACTATGATGGTGATTGAAGCGATAAAACGGGCCAACAGTGCAGACCCTGTGAAGATTAAGGAAGAATTGGCTAAAACCAAGGATTATCAGGCCGTATCTGGTTTAATTACCTTCAATGCTACCCACGATCCGGTTAAGAGTGCCGTAATTATTGAAATGAAAGACGGCAAGCAAACCTTTAAAGAGAAGGTAAATCCCTAAGTTAGGGTGGATGTTGCGTTCCCTGTGGCCGGGATTTTCCCGGCCATCCGGACCAACCCGGCCCTTCAATATATAATAATACTTTTTGAAATGGAGAGGGGAGAGCGCATTGGATTCCTCAAGCTTAATTGTACAATTTGGGCAACAACTAATTAATGGTATTTCCCTGGGCAGCATTTATGCGCTCATTGCGCTGGGTTATACCATGGTTTACGGTATAATCAGGCTGATCAATTTCGCCCATGGCGACATATACATGGTGGGCGCCTATGCAGGTTATTTTGCCACATCTGTATTTAAGTTTTCTTTTGTTCCGGCGCTGCTTTTTTCAATGGCTACTGCGGCTATTCTCGGTATGACAATTGAAAAAGTAGCGTACAGGCCTCTGCGGAGTGCGCCTAAGATTGCGATTTTGATCGCGGCTATTGGCGTATCCCTGTTTTTAGAGTATAGCGGAATGCTGCTGGTGTCACCTCAGCCACGGACTTTTCCGGCAGTTTTTAATGCCGAGATATATAATGTCGGGGGTCTGATTATTAACAGCCAGCAAGTTGTTATTTTAGTGGTATCCCTGCTATTAATGGTCATTCTGACCTATGTCGTACAACAAACAAAAATGGGAAAAGCGATGCGGGCTGTGTCCTTTGATACCGATGCTGCCCGGCTTATGGGGATTGATGTTGACCGGGTAATCTCTTTTACCTTTGGGGTTGGTTCGGCACTGGCGGCGGCAGCCGGTGTGCTTGTTGGTATTTACTATAACTCGATTGATCCGTTGATGGGGATCATGCCTGGTCTAAAAGCCTTTGTCGCTGCAGTGTTAGGCGGTATCGGCAGCATTCCCGGTGCCATGCTTGGCGGCACTATGCTGGGGGTTATTGAAGCATTGGTCAGCGGCTTTTGGTCTTCAACCTTCCGGGACGCTGTTGCGTTTGGGATTTTGATTATTATCCTGCTGTGGAGACCAACTGGTCTCTTGGGTAAAAATATCCGGGAGAAAGTGTAGGTGACAGGCCATGAATTTGCGAAGGAAAACTAAAACAGATCTTATAGGGTTAGTGGCCTGTATACTAGTGTATGCCACTGTTCAGAGCCTGATCCTTGCTGATGTAATCGGGCCTTTCTGGCAGCTTAATATTGTTCTGATTGGCATTAATATTATTTTAGCTGTAAGCCTTAATCTTATTAACGGTTTTACCGGGCAGTTCTCTATCGGTCATGCCGGTTTTATGGCTGTTGGCGCCTATATGAGTGCCGTACTGACTGTAAAGTTGCAACTGCCTTTTATTGTTGCCATACTTGGCGGCGCCCTTGGCGCCGGCCTGTTAGGTTTTGCTATTGGTCTGCCAACCTTGCGTTTAAATGGGGATTATCTGGCAATTGCAACCTTGGGCTTAGGTGAAATCATCCGGATTTGTATCCTCAACATTCCCTATGTTGGCGGGGCGTCAGGCTTTATGGGTATCCCCCGTTATACCGATTTTACCTGGGTATTTGGACTTGTCGTGTTTACGGTATTTGCCATTAAGAATTTTATTGACTCCACCCACGGCCGGGCGTGTATTTCTATTCGTGAAAACGAAATTGCCGCCGAAGCCATGGGGGTCGATACAACCAAATATAAGGTGCTGGCTTTTACTCTGGGGGCAGCTTTTGCCGGTGTGGCCGGTTCTTTGTTCTCCCATTATTTTTATATTGCCCATCCGGCATCTTTTACGTTTATGAAATCGTTTGATATTTTGACAATGGTGGTATTGGGCGGCCTCGGCAGCATCTCCGGCAGTATTACCGCTGCTGTTTTACTGACCTTTGTGTCAGCGGCGCTTGCCAGCTACCCCGAGTGGCGGATGATTATCTATTCGCTGATGCTCATCATTTTAATGTTGTACCGGCCGCAGGGCCTGTTTGGCAATAAAGAGTTAAGCCTGAAGATGCTGGGCCGCTTGACAGGAGGTAAGAAACATGACTCTACTCAAGGCAACTAAGCTGTCAAAAGTTTTTGGCGGCCTGCGGGCGGTCTCTAATTTTGAGATTGATATTGCGCCCGGTGAACTGGTAGGCCTCATTGGCCCTAACGGTGCCGGTAAGACAACGGCGTTTAACCTCCTAACCGGGGTGTATGAGCCAACAGAAGGGCAAATCGAGTTTGACGGCCAAAGTGTTGTTGGCCTCAAGCCCTACCAGATTACCCAGCGGGGGATTGCCCGCACTTTCCAGAATATCAGGCTGTTTGCCGATCTTACTGTGCTTGACAATGTAAAAATTGCCTATCATTTTCACGTAAAGTATGGTCTTATAGCATCTTTCCTGCGCATGGGCGGCTATCATTCGGAAGAAGCGGAGCTTGAGGAGAAGGCTATTCGTTTTTTGGAAATTTTTCAACTGGCAGATAAAAAAGACGAAATTGCCAAAAACCTCCCCTATGGTGAACAGCGCCGGCTGGAAATTGCCCGGGCGCTGGCAGCTCAGCCTAAGCTATTATTGCTAGATGAACCGGCTGCGGGGATGAATCCCCAGGAGACGCATCAGCTTATGGACATGATTCGCTGGATAAAGAAGGAGTTTAATCTCACCATTCTGTTGATCGAACATGATATGAGCCTGGTTATGGGCGTCTGTGAGCGGATCTATGTTCTTGATTATGGCAGTATTATTGCCCAGGGAACGCCACAGGAAATTAAAAATAATCCACGGGTTATCGAGGCCTACCTCGGTGAGGAGGTTTAGATTATGGCTATGTTAAAAATTGATAATATTAATGTATATTATGGTGCCATCCATGCGCTAAAAGGGATTAGTGTCGAAGTAAATCAGGGCGAGATTGTTACCCTTATTGGCGCCAACGGGGCCGGTAAAAGCACTACACTCCGGACTATCTCCGGCCTGTTAAAACCTAAAACCGGCCAGATATCCTTTGAGGGTCAAAATATTGCGGGTATACCTGCGCAGAATATTGTTAAAATGGGCATATCCCAGGTCCCTGAAGGCCGGCGTGTGTTTGCCCATATGTCGGTGCTGGAGAATCTTGAACTAGGTGCCTATCTTCGCTCTGATACCAAAGAAATTAAAGCCGATATGGATAATGTATTTGCCCGCTTCCCACGGCTGGGTGAAAGGCGCAGTCAGCTTTCCGGCACACTTTCCGGTGGCGAGCAGCAGATGCTGGCGATGGGACGGGCCCTAATGAGCCGCCCGCGAATTCTGCTGCTGGATGAACCCTCTATGGGCTTGGCGCCGCTATTGGTTAAGGAAATATTTTCAATTATTAAAGATATCAATCAGACCGGTACCACGATTCTTTTGGTTGAACAAAATGCCCATATGGCACTGTCTATTGCTCATAAAGCCTATGTTCTGGAGACCGGGCGCATTATTTTGTCAGGCGATGCCAAAGAACTGGCGGCCAGTGAAGAGATAAGGAAGGCGTATCTGGGCGGTTAACCAACCGCCCTGATACCATAAGCCGCTGTTCAATAAAAATACATATGCAGGGGAGTGTATGCTATGATCGTATCCAAACGAATGACAGCCAACCCCACTACGATTACGTCAGCCATGACGATTGTGGATGCGCTGCAGATTATGCGCAGTAACAAGTTCCGCCGTTTACCGGTGGTCGATAATGGCAAGCTGGTGGGTATCGTCACTGACCGGGATCTCCGGGAGGTATCGGCTTCGCCGGCAACATCGTTATCTGTATTTGAACTAAACTATCTCCTGGCTAAAATGCAGGTAAAAGACATTATGACCAGAAAGGTATTAACAATAAGCGCTGATGCTACGGTGGAAGAAGCAGCCCTTTTAATGTATAATAATAAAATTGGCGGGTTAATTGCTGTTGATGCCAATCAGACGGTAGTCGGCATCCTGACAGAAACTGATATATTTAAGGCTTTTGTCGATGCTATGGGATTACCGCAGGGAAAAACCCGCCTGAGTCTGATCGTTCCGGACCGTTTAGGTGTTATTAATGATATTTCCGGTGTATTTAAAGAGCAAGGTGTCAGCATTGGCAGTTTTGTCAGCTTTCCTACGGAGGATAATCAATATGAGGTGGTTATCCGGGCCGAGATTAGTGATGTTAAAACACTAACCGACCGCTTAGCGGCGTTGGGCTATCCAGTGCAGCATATTGTTCAGATCGGCTAGTTGTACTCTAAATCGGCTAAAGGAATTTTACACATTTTGTTTGCTGTGCTAATATAATAAGCGTAGGAACAGGCGACCGGCTAAGCCGGTGCAGCCGGGCAGCGCAAGCAGCAGGTAAAACCTGCGGGACCTAATCGTCTCCGCAGGTTTTTTTTATTACCCCATCAGCCTTTATAAGGCGCAATGCTATGATTTAAGGGATAAGAAAAATCTATACTCTAAGGGCACCGGTGGCATCTGCCGGCGTCCTACAGGGCTTGGCACAAGCCAAGTTTTTCTAATGTTTTAATTTGGAGGGAAAGGTTTGGAAACTAACTATAACCATTTAAAGCAACAAACAGCACGGCTATCGGTCATATCGAATACGTTATTAGTATCGCTTAAGCTAGTTGTCGGCTTATTTACAGGGGCGGTTAGTATTGTTTCGGAAGCAGCCCATTCCGCCGTCGATTTAATTGCGGCCCTGGTGGCTTACGTTGCCGTAAGAAAAGCCAGCAAGCCACCTGACAGCCAACATGCGTACGGCCATGGAAAAATTGAGAACCTGTCAGCCGCATTTGAGGCGGTGCTGATTGTAGTAGCAGCCCTATGGATTGTTTATGAGTCCATAGATAGGATCAATAATCCTCATATGCCGGAATATCTGGAATACGGTCTCATTGTGATGGCTGTATCCATCGTTGTTAATTACTGGGTTTCCAGTAAACTGTATTATGTGGCCCGTCTTACCGGTTCGCAGGCTTTGGAGGCCGATGCGCTGCACCTGAAGGCCGATATCTGGACAAGTGCCGGTGTTTTTGTCGGCTTGGCTATTATTAAGCTGACAGGTTTGTATTGGCTTGATCCAATCATTGCCATCGCTGTGGCCGTTATCGTGTTTAAAGCCGGTTTTAGCATGACTATGAAAAGTATTTATGAACTGACAGATGTTACTTTGCCTGAAGCCGAAGAAGCGGAAATCAGGGCAATTGTGCACCAGCATCCGGAGGTTATTGCTTTCCACAGGCTAAGAACCAGACGATCCGGCAGTTTCCGTCTGATTGATATGCATATCGTGCTTAAGAAAGATATGTATCTTGAACAGGCCCATAATGTTTGTGATGAAATTGAAATTACTATAAAGGCTCAGTTTGCTCCCTGTGATGTTGTTATTCATTTAGAACCGTGTGACTATAATGAGGGCTTTGGTTTTTGCCCGTCTGAATGCGGTGAAAACTGTAAGCATGAGTGAAGCAGGATTTTAACGAGGCAGGTTATAATATATCAATAGGCACTCTAATCGAATATTAACCAGGGAGGGATACCTGTGGTAAGACTTACAGAGTACAGTCAGCGCGGCGGCTGCGCTGCCAAACTGGGGCCAGGGGAGCTGGCCGGGGTTTTAAAACAGCTACCGGTAACATTTAATCCTAATGTGCTTGTTGGCATAGCTACGTCAGATGACGCCGGGGTCTATAAACTAAATGCAACAACCGCCCTGGTGCAGACCGTTGATTTTTTTACCCCCATTGTTGATGATCCATATCTGTTTGGACAAATTGCTGCGGCGAATAGTTTAAGTGACATTTATGCGATGGGGGCAACGCCGATAACGGCACTCAATCTGGTGGCTTTCCCTAATTGTAAACTGCCGGGAGAAGTACTGCAGGCTATTTTGCAAGGCGGGCAGGATAAGGTTGCTGAGTCTGGGGCCGTTATTATTGGCGGGCATAGCATTGCCGATGATGAACCCAAATACGGATTGACAGTTACCGGTCTTGCCCATCCAGACAAGATTTGGACAAATGCGGGGGCACAACCCGGGGATCAACTGGTGCTGACGAAAGCGCTGGGCACTGGTATTCTGACGTCAGCAGCACGCGCCGATTTATTTCCTCAGGGTGTGGCTGCGGCAACTGCCGGTATGGCAGCACTAAATGCGGTTGCCGCCAAGGTTGCCGCAGGTTTTAGTGTTCATGCCTGTACCGATATTACCGGTTTTGGACTATTAGGACATCTTTATGAAGTGGCGGCAGGCAGTAAAGTATCGATAACTGTCAATAGTGCAGCCTTACCGTTGCTGCCTGATGCTGCTGAGGCCGCTGGTATGGGGCTGGTGCCTGCCGGGGCTTACGCCAACCGTAATTATCTCAAAACGGTGACCTTTGCTGAACATGTACAGGAAAACATCAGGGATATCTGCTTTGATCCCCAGACATCAGGGGGATTGCTATTAGCGATACCTGCAAAGCAAGCTGAAGAATTACTTGCTGCCTTACATGACGCAGGTTTGGCACAAGCCTGCCTGATTGGACAAGTTATGGACGGAGGGGGAGAGATTTATGTCAGATAAAGTTGTTGATTGCCGAGGACTGGTTTGTCCACAGCCGGTTATTCAGACTAAAAAGACGCTGGAAGCAGTCGAGTCAGGCCGGATTACCATCATTGTGGATAATGAGGTAGCAAAAATTAATGTCATTAAGTTTGCGGCTGCCAAGGGTTTGAGCGCAGCTGTAGAGGAAAAAAACGGACACTACTATATTACAGTCATTAAAGGTACAGGCCAGCAATCAGTGTCAGCTGCTGCGCCAATACCAGGTTCCGCCCCGGAAGCCGGCGGCCAGGTATACCTGATTACGCAGGATACATTGGGGCACGGTGCACCGGAGTTGGGGGCAGTCTTAATGAAAGCGTTTATGACGACCTTGCTCGAGGCTAGGCCGCAACCGGCGGCACTGCTGTTTATCAATAGCGGTATCAGGCTGACTATACAGGGTTCGCCGGTGCTGGAGCAACTGCAAATGCTGGCTGAGAGGGGCGTTACTGTTCTGGCGTGCGGTACCTGCCTTGATTATTATCAACTTAAGGAACAACTGTCGGTAGGCGAAGTGACGAATATGTATACTATTGTTGAGACCATTTCCCACGCTAAAGCTGTGACTTTATAAAGCAGGTGATATTATTAGCTATCAAAGCTATGACCGGCTGATTTCTTTTGCGTCAGTGCATCAGGCCGTTAAAGCGGAAAAATTACTGGCACAAAACGGTATTCCGGCCTATGCCCTGCCAACACCACGGGAGATCGATATTAGCTGCGGCCAATGCCTGCTGTTTGCGGCTCGGCAGGAACACCTGATCTTTAACCTGTTTGCCGCCGCCAGGGTACGCTGGTCAAAATTATTTAGCAGGGCGCTGGCAGGCGATAACGTGTATGTTTATGAGAAGATTACTGAGTATGGAGGTTAGTCTGTGGAACAATTGCTGACATCAGACTTCTGGCTGGGGATGGCGGTGACCTTGATCCGGCTGGTGGCGATTGGCATAGGCGGTATGGTGCTGCTTAGATTTACCAGTATAATCATTGCACAAGTTTTTATTCCTAAGCCAGGGGCAAAGACAATATACCTGGAAGAACAGCGGGCCAGAACGCTCAGCAGCCTGCTGCACAGTATTGTTAGATATGTTATTTACTTTATAGTTGCAATATTGATGCTCCAGGAGTTCAAAATCGATACGACCTCAATTGTGGCCGGTGCCGGTATTATCGGTTTGGCCGTAGGGGTTGGTGCCCAGAGCCTGATTAAAGATTTTATTACCGGCTTTTTTATTATCCTCGAAGACCAGTATGGGGTTGGCGATTATGTAGTGATTGGCGATATGACCGGGACTGTCGAGGAAATGGGGTTTCGCGTTACCAAACTGCGGGATGGCAACGGCACTCTTCATATAGTTCCTAATGGTTCTATTCTCAAGGTGAGCAATTATACGCGCGGCTATATGCAGGCTGTTGTCAATGTGCCTGTACCTTATGAGGCCGATATTAGTGAGATTTTAAAAATTTTAGAGGAAACCTGCAGTACTGTTGGGACAAGTATGCCTGAAGTGTTGGCAGGGCCGAATGTTGTAGGTGTGGTTGATCTCAAACCCGGCGAGGTGGTTATCCGTATAACGGCCAAAACGGTACCATTAGAACAGGTGAAAGTGGAAACAACATTACGACGGTTGATCAAAGAACGGTTACAGCAGCTAAGATCAGGTCACGTCAGCTTGTAAGTCCCCGGGAGTTGGTTAAGACAGGAGGATGACATGAACGAAAGATACAATTATAAAGTCGGTGAGATCGTCAAAATGAAAAAACCCCATCCTTGTGGTGGTGACTGCTGGGAGATTACCCGTACAGGGATTGATTTTGGTCTTAAATGCCTGCAGTGTGGCCGTCAGGTAATGCTTCCCCGGCCAAAGTTTGAAAAAGGTGTTAAGGCGGTTGTGCAGGCAGGACCGCCGGCAGGCAGGTAAGACAAGCTTGGCCGATACGTACTTGTATTTCAGTCGGCGATATCATACAATGTAACAGTTAACTGTATTTATTTAAGCATTTGGCTGAAAAAATTAAAGGTGGAGTAATATTCATGAGCACTAATCTTGAAGTTGGTATTATCGGTTTGCCGAATGTAGGTAAAAGCACGCTGTTTAATGCGATTACCAAAGCCGGAGCTGAGGCTGCCAACTATCCTTTTTGTACAATTGAGCCTAATGTCGGTGTTGTTGATGTTCCCGATGCCCGCCTGGCAAAACTGACGGCAATGTATAAACCCAAGCAGCGGACTTTGCCAGCGGCGATGCGGTTTGTGGATATTGCCGGCCTGGTACAGGGCGCAGCCCAGGGGGAAGGACTTGGCAATAAATTTTTATCCCATATCCGTCAGGTCGATGCTGTGGCTCAGGTAGTCAGATGCTTTACCGACGATAATATTACCCATGTGGCCGGTAGTCTGGACCCGCTGCGAGATATTGATATTATCAATACCGAGCTATGCCTGGCTGACCTGGAGACCGTGGAGAAACGCATTGACCGTGCTCAAAAGATGCTTAAAAGTGGTGATAAAAAAGCCCAGGGCGAATTGGAAGTCTTGAAAATTGTGCACCAGGCACTGGCTGATGGTCAGCCGGCGCGCCGGGTTGTAACTGACGAGGCTATGGCAGAAATACTCAAAGACTTGTTTCTGCTGACGTTAAAGCCAACCCTGTTTGTTGCTAATGTCAGTGAAGCAGAAGCCGCTGATGCCGATGTGAATCCCCATGTGGCTAAAGTTAAAGATTATGCGGCACGGGAAGGGGCGGAGGTCATCGTTGTTTCGGCCAAAGTCGAGTCGGAAATTGCCGAGCTGCCTGCTGCTGAGGCCTGTGAATTTTTAGCTGACTTAGGTTTGAATGAATCCGGCCTGGATAAATTGATTCGGGCGAGTTTTAAGCTGTTGGGTCTCATGACGTTTTTTACAGCCGGGGAGCAGGAAGTGCGGGCCTGGACAATTGTCCGCGGCACGAAAGCGCCGCAGGCTGCCGGTAAGATTCACAGTGATATAGAACGTGGCTTCATCAGGGCGGAGATTGTATCCTATACCGATTTAATGACAGCCGGCTCCCACAATGCGGCTAAGGAAAAAGGCTGGGTCCGTCTCGAGGGCAAAGACTATATTATGCAGGACGGCGATGTAACCTATTTTAGATTTAATGTATAGAGCGGAAGCCGGCCGCTCTTTTTCTTTTTAGGAGAGTAGCAGTGTGAATAAACCACCCAAGCACTCTATAGCACTCTAGTTTTTTAAATGTTACTTTGCTGGGGACGGGGCATTTTTGCAGTGACTTTTACGCTAATTTTTTACCGGCACTGCCTATTGTTATGGTTAAGCTGGGTCTTTCCCTGACGATGAGTGGGATGCTGGTTATGGTTTCCTCAGCCGATAAAGCAGCCTGCTGGCAGCCAAATACAGACTATCTAACAATTTTGCAGTATTTTTCTTGCAATTACCAGACAAGTAATGCTATAATTATTTAGTCGCAGTTACATAGTGCGATGTGGTTTTGTTATTCAAAACCTTCCCTGCTCCCTAATGGGAGCCAATAGTCCAAAGGAGGAGGTGATTTCGTGAGAAAATACGAAGTCGTGATTATCGTTAAGCCTAACGACGAAGAAGTTACCAATGCAACCATTGCCAAGTTCGAGAATATTATTAAGAACACTGGTGGTACAATCGACAAGGTTGACCGCTGGGGCAAAAAACGTCTGGCTTATGAAGTAAAAGATTTCATGGAAGGGTATTATACCCTGATAAACTTCACTGCCGAGCCAGCTACGGTATTTGAGCTGGAACGGGTGCTGAAGATTACGGATGAGATTCTTAAGCACATGGTTATTCGCTTGGAAGATTAATTTTGTAGCCAGGAGGTGTGAGGATATATGAATAAGGTCATCCTTGTCGGCCGCTTGGCGCAAGATCCGGAAGTGAGATATACCCAGAGCGGCAAAGCTGTTGCATCCTTTTCACTGGCCGTCAATCGATTTGGCGGTGGTGCTCAGGGGCAAAACAATGCTGACTTTATCCCGATTGTTGCCTGGGAAAAACTGGCGGAAACGTGCGGCAACAATCTTACAAAAGGTCAGCGGGTATTAGTCGAGGGTCGTCTGCAGATCCGCTCATATGAAACAAATGATGGGCAGAAACGTCGCATCGCCGAAGTGGTAGCGCAGTCCATTGAATTCCTGGAACGTAAACAGGCGTCAACTGGTGACGCCGGGAATATAGATGTAAATTCGTTCGGCAAAGATGTCTTCCCTGAAGAGGAAATACCGTTTTAAAAGGGGGGTAAATGAATGGCTATGAAACGTGAAAGAGGCCGTAAACCTAAGAAAAAGGTTTGCAGCTTTTGTGTTGATAAAGTAACTTCTATCGATTATAAAGATCTTCCGAAACTGCGCCGGTACACCACTGAGCGGGGCAAAATCCTGCCGCGCCGCATTTCTGGTAATTGCGCCAAACATCAACGTCAGATGACGTTAGCTGTTAAACGCGCTCGTAATATCGCTCTTCTGCCGTTTACTGCAGAATAAAAAGGCGGGCATATTGTACCCTAAAGAGTAAGAAGCCTCTTCTATTTGGCTTCTTACTCTTTTTTTACCCATCAGAAGTTACAAAATTCAATGCTGGATCTAAGGGATAAGAAAAATCTATTGCCGGCGCCCTACGGGATTTGGCACAAGCCAAGTTTTTCTAACAAAAAGGAAATATGTTGAGTGCCATGGAATATATAGCCATGTCGAATGTTGGTGCAGGCTAGGCAAATGTAACAAGGCTGTCTGGCCGGCTGAGTACCGGGGGGGTAAATCTATGCAATATGGCAATTCAGCTGTATTACTGGAAAACATCAGCGATGGATACTTTGCTCTAGATACTAATTGGCGATTTACGTATGCTAATGCTAAAGCTCAAAAAATACTGCGAAAAACCTGGCAGGAACTCATTGGGCAGAATATTTATGTTGTGCTGGCAGCGGGACGGGGTCATCCTTTTTTGGACAAATATCAGGAGGCTGTAGCAACAGGGCAGGTGGTCGAAGCTGAATCATTTGTTGCAGAGTATAATAGTTGGCTGAAAAGCAGGGCCGTGCCCTATTCCGGTGGCCTACTTGTTTTTTGTCAGGATATAACTACCGAGAGGTACTTGCGGAGGTTGCCGGAGACCTTCAGCAGTATCAGAAACTCGTTAGAATGGATCACCGATATGGATCATTTCATTCAAATAATTATTACCTCCCTGGCAGCAGGTATGGATTGTCACTCGGCTGTGGGCTGCAGGCAAGAACAAGACCGTTGGCAGATAAGATATGTATATAATCAATCTCCGGATATTATTGGTGTTCCATTAACTGACAGTATTATACCACAATTAACAGCGGCAATTATTAGGCGGCAGCCGGTAGTATTTGAGCGTGAGGATAGTTTTGACGCCGCAGAAAGCGGCACTATCTGTGCCAGGGTCGCTACTCTGGTTATGCCATTATTCGTACGCGGCGACAGTACAATTGGTTGTTTAGTCTTTGACAATTCGCCGGCAGGTTTCAATGACGCTCAAATTGAGTTTTCCCAACAGGCGATGAAGTTTATAGAGTTACTATTAACTAATGCTTATGATATAACTGAGATTAAGATTATGGAGAAAGAGATGCAGCACCTGGACAGATTAAATCTGGTCGGTCAGTTGGCAGCCGGGATCAGCCACGAAGTCCGTAATCCAATGACAACTGTGCGGGGTTTTCTGCAAATGCTGATGAAGAAAGATGGCTGTCAGCAATATCAAGAATATTTCGAATTGATGATTAGCGAGCTGGATCGCGCCAATTCGATTATTTCCGAGTTTTTGTCAGTAGCTAAGCCCAGGCAGCAGGATTGCCGGGAAGCAAACATAAATAACATTATTCGGGCAATTGAACCATTACTGTCATCCGATGCGTTGGCTGCCGGCAAATATGTAGTGCTCGAACTGGGGGCTGTTCATAACCTGTACGTAGATGAAAAAGAGATTCGCCAGCTATTGCTGAATTTAGTACGGAATGGCCTGGAGGCTATGTCGGGAACAGGTACAATTATGGTTAGGACGTATGAAGAGAAAGAGCAAGTCATTTTGGTTGTACAAGATGAAGGCGAGGGGATTCCGAGCCATATTATCAATCGTTTAGGGACTCCCTTTTTAACTAGTAAGGCTAATGGTACCGGCCTGGGGTTAGCCGTATGTTATGGAATTGCCAGCAGGCATAATGCGCAAATTGACATTACTACCGGTTCAACCGGTACTACTGTGTATGTAAAGTTTAATAAAAAGCAGGTTTAAATTTTGCGAGACGTAATTTAGCAATTATAACATTTATCCTCTTATAGCAGGCCTCGGTTTTATACCAAGGCCTTCAATGATTTTCCTTAGCTGCCAAGAAGGAAATAATAGTGCCTCCTTAGAATATAATAGGATGGACTAAGGAGGGGGTTTAGTGTTCTCCCAAGAATCGGATATCTTGAGAAAGATTAGGCTAATTGAGGGATTAAAAGCTGATCTTTTGGCTGAAGTGGGTAAACTATATCAGGCGATGGCCCGCAATCAGCGGGAAGCTATCGGCGAAGCGCTGGCTCAGATTATTATTTCAGCCTACGTCTTAGGGCGCAGGTTAGGGATTGATTATCCAGAAATGGATGAGGCTGTAAATGCTAAGCTTGGGCACAATATAGACCAGGAACCTGAAGTTGAACGTTGGTTTGGAGATATGAGCGAATACCGCCGCCATCTCCGCCAGAAGAGGTGAAATATGCAAAAAACTCCAGTCAGACCGATCGTAGAAGGCGGAATACTTACCGCTGTTGCTATACTTTTTGCTCTGATCAGCGTCTATATACCTGTTATCGGAACTTTTGTCAACCTACTTTGGCCTGTTCCTATCGTACTTCTTGGGGTACGGCATGGATATAGATGGAGTATCCTGGCTGTTGTCGCAGCAGGCATCATAATTGCACTTCTCATGCATCCGCTAACTGCTGTTTCCGTCGTTGTAGGGTTTGGCCTAATTGGGATTGCCCTGGGTTTTGCGCTTCGGCAGGGTTTTTCACCTGCGAAAACGCTACTTTTAGGGGCGGCGGCGTCACTGGTGTCCAAAGCTGCGGTTATCGCGATTACGGCTGCGGTTATGGGTTTCAACCCGCTCAATCTGCAAACAGAGGCAATGGTTAAAGGTCTGGAGCAAGCGATTGAATTTTACCGCACTATGGGGATGAATGCGGAAAATCTGGCTCAGATGGAGGCTGCTATGCGGCCGATGATTGATCTTATGAAGATTATTTTACCTGCCGGGTTTGTATTGGCGGCTGTTGTGGATACCTTTCTTAACTTCCAAGTAGCTAAGGCTGTTTTAGGCAGGCTTGGTCATCGCGTTGAGCCATTTCCGCCGTTTCGCCACTGGACAGTGCCCCGAATTACCATATATGCTTTGGTGGTTTCGTTACTGGCTCTCTACTGGGGCCAGTCGCGGGAGTTTGAACTTTTATATAAGGCCGGTATGAATCTGCAGGTAATTGCTACCATGCTGCTGGCTGTTCAGGGATTGGCTGTCTTTTACTTCCTTGCCGATAAATACAATTTGTCAAGACTTGTACGAGGTATTATACTATTCTTGATCTTCTCTAACGGGATTTTCATGCAGGCCATTATTGTCGGCGGCGCGTTTGATCTGATTTTCGACTATCGTCAACTGCGTGCTCCGCGTTTGGAGTAACAGGAGGGATTAAAATGCCCCAGGGTCCATCATTCTGGTTTGACACCCGGCTTTATCTGGCTGTTACGGCAACTTTTTTGCTGATTATCGGTTATTATAACCCTTATGCCGCCGTGTTGGGGGCAGTCTTACTATACGCCCTCTATTTATATGGGCGGGAACGCTACTTTGCCCGTCAGAAAGCGGTTAACGACTATCTGGAGACAATTGGGCGCTGCGTTGATTCGGCAGCGGCCCAGGCATTTCAGAATCTGCCTCTGGCTATCGTGATCATTGATCAGCAGGGGATTATTGAATGGCGCAATCATTTGTTGGCCGAATGGGTCGCAGAATCAAGCGAGCCGGGTCAGTCGCTGGCTAGAATCTGGCCGTCGCTGCCAATTGAAAAATTGGCTGATAAAGACGGGCAGATTAGATTTGAGGCCGATAACCATCACTTTGATGTCATCTACCGCGCCGTTGACCAGGCCCGTACCGTGCTTTATATTGCCGATGTTACCGGACACGAGTCCGACAGGGTGGCAAGCTGCCAGATTCAGACGGTACTGGCCTATATCCAAATTGACAATTATGATGATGCATTGACCGGTTTAAGTGAAAGCCAGCGGACAACGATTTTAGGTGAAGTAAACCGGCTGCTGGCTGAATGGATTACCGAACTTGACGGATATCTCAAAAAATACAGTGAAGATACCTATATCGCAGTATTAAACCGCTGTGCCCTTGACCGGTTGATGACCGGGGATAAATTTGATATTTTAGACCGGATTCGTGGGATTCAGGCCGGTAATAAGATTCCGGTGACGTTAAGCCTTGGGGCAGCTACCGGGGAAAACTCGGTAGCCGAGCTTGGGCAGCGAGCTCAGGCTGGTCTGGACCTGGCTCTTAGCCGCGGCGGTGACCAGGCTGCTGTCAATATCAGCGGTAAGGTTCAGTTTTTTGGGGGCAAAGCTAAAGCGGTTGAGAAAAATACCCGGGTTAAAGCCCGTATTGTGGCTCAGGCTATCCGGGAACTCATTGATCAATCGGACAGTATTGTGGTGATGGGGCATACCGGGGAAGACTTTGACAGTCTGGGCGCAGCCCTGGGGGTTGCCAAAATGGTCCGTCACATGAAGAAACAGGTTCATATCGTTGTAAGTCAGCCCGGCGTGGCTGTTGATAAATTGTCAGAACTATTACTGGACTATGAAGAATATCGTGACTTGTTTATATCACCAATGCAGGCGGCCTTACTCGTTAATGCCAAAACTATGGTTTTTGTTGTAGATACACATCGTCCGGAACTGGCTGCAGCTCCCGACGTTTTAGCAAGAGCCGAGCGGACAGTTATTATTGACCACCACCGGCGGGCTGAGACTATTATTGGCAACACCCTGCTGGTATATCTGGAGCCGTCAGCTTCGTCTGCTAGTGAACTGGTTACCGAGCTTCTAGGTTACTTTGATGATAAACTGGAGCTGAACCGGTTAGAAGCGTCGGCACTGTATGCCGGTATCGTCGTTGACACGAAAAACTTTGCTGTTCAGACAGGCGTGCGAACCTTTGAGGCGGCTTCTTATCTCCGTCGGGCCGGTGCGGACCCGGCTTTGGTCCGGCATCTGTTCCGGGTTGATTTTGAAACAATGAAAAACCGGGCCGCTATTATTGAAAATACGGATATGCCGCACGAAGGCGTCGTTATCGCCATTTGTCCGGCCGATGTTAAAAACGCGCAGGTGGCAGCGGCGCAAACCGCCGATATGCTGCTTAATATTGAAGGTGTGCGTGTAAGCTTTGTGTTATTTAAAACTGAGGAAGGTATTGGGATCAGTGCGCGGTCGCATGGCGATATTAATGTGCAGGTAATCCTGGAACAGCTGGGGGGCGGCGGCCATCAGTCAGTCGCTGGCGCCAAAGTCAAAAATGCCACAACGGATGAGGTTAAAGCTAAACTTATTGATATAGTAGATAATTACATAAAGGAGAGTGGAACACATGAAAGTAATTCTACAGCAAGAAGTGAAAAAACTCGGTAAAAAAGGTGAAATCTTGGAAGTAGCCGAGGGTTATGCCCGTAATTATTTATTGCCGCAAAAACTGGCCATTCCGGCCACTGTAAATAACGTTATCACAGCCACGCAGCAAAAGGCATCACAGGAACGCAAAAAAGAGCGGATCCTGGATGAAGCCAAACTGCTGGCTGCGCAAATGGCTAAAATAACTGTTGCCATTCCGGTAAGAATGGGCGAGGGCGGCCGGCTTTTTGGTTCAGTGACGGCCAAGGACATTGCCGATGCCTTGGCCACCCAGCATAAACTTGAGATTGATAAGCGTAAAATTGAGCTTAAAGATGCACTCAAGTCACTGGGGACATTTACTGTACCGATTAAGCTGCATCAGGAAGTTGGTACCCAGATTCAAGTAATAGTAAAGCCGGAGTAAAGACCGGATGAACCTTCCCGACACTCTACCGGTCCCGGCTTTCAAACCGTAAAATAGAAAGGTATTTAATACAATGAAAGATTTTTTTAACAAACTGGTACGCAGTAGCAGCCGGGAACGTGCTGCTAGCGGTCTCGGCAATCAGGAAGATCAACTTAAGCGCCAAGTAGCTGCCTTGTACGGCTTGTACACCGGTGTTATGGGCGCAGAAAAAGTTGTACTCAAAGCGGGCAAACTGGGAGCTCTGGAACTTATGCGCTCCACGGAGTTGCCTGAGCGGGTTCTGGCATTGCAGAAGCTGGTGTTTGAAGATCCGACAATTGATACGTTGCCACCAAGCCAGGATATTCCGGGAATTTTAGGGGAGATAGAGGAAGAATTGGCTGACCTGTGCGCCCGGCGCACTTTAGAAGAACGCATCGAAAAGAAAATTGCTGAAAAGATGGAAGAACGTCATCAGGAATATGTGCAGGAAATCCGCCTGCAGGTTATAAAAGAAGAAAGCGATGCAAACGCCGAAAACCCGCAGACGCTTAAAAAGTTCGCTTTGCTGGAAAAACTGGAGAACCGCAAATTAACCCGATCCGCTATGGCTCTGCTGCGGCCGGCTACTCTCGACGAGATTGTCGGTCAGGAGCGGGCGGTTGAAGCCCTCCGAGCCAAATTGGCCTCACCATATCCTCAGCATCTCATTTTGTATGGACCGCCAGGGGTTGGTAAAACGACGGCTGCCCGCCTCGTGCTGGAAGAAGCCAAGAAACTGAGAAATACCCCGTTTGCCCAGGATGCCCCGTTTGTCGAGGTCGATGGCACAACCCTCCGCTGGGACCCGCGTGATGTTACTAATCCGCTGTTAGGATCGGTACATGATCCTATTTACCAGGGCGCTCGCCGTGATCTGGCAGAAAGTGGTGTACCTGAACCCAAGCCCGGTTTGGCAACAGATGCTACCGGCGGCATATTGTTTATTGATGAAATCGGTGAGATGGACCCCATGCTGCAGAATAAACTGCTAAAGGTCCTTGAAGATAAGCGGGTCTTTTTTGACTCTGCCTATTATGATCCTTCCGATGCCAGTGTGCCCAAATATATTAAAAAACTGTTTGAAGAGGGCGCACCAGCCGACTTTGTCTTAATTGGTGCAACTACCCGTGAGGCTGGTGATATTACCCCGGCGATACGCTCGCGTTGTGCTGAGATATATTTCGAACCACTGACCCCTAAGCATATTGAGGAAATCGTCTATAATGCGGCTCTCAAACTGCAAGTTGCCATTGAGCCGGAAGTGCCGCATCTTATCAGTGATTATACTATTGAAGGCCGCAAGGCTGTGAATATCCTGTCTGATGCTTATAGCATGGCTCTGCTGCGGACTGGCAATGATCAAGAGCCTGTTAGCATCAGCAGTGAGGATGTATACCGGGTGGCGCAAGTCAGCCGTCTGTCCCCTTATGTTAATCGTAAGGCATCGGTTACCCATGAAGTCGGCAGGGTATTCGGCCTTGGCGTAAGCGGATACCTTGGTTCAGTACTTGAGATTGAGGCTGTCGCCTTCCCGGCCGAAAAAGGCAAAGGCAGCATCCGGTTCAACGATACCGCCGGCAGTATGGCCAAAGACTCTGTATTTAATGCTGCCGCTGTTGTCAGAAAGCTAACAGGCCACGAATTGGCCAGTTATGATTTGCATGTTAACATTATCGGTGGTGGCCGCATTGATGGCCCGTCAGCCGGTACCGCTATATTATCGGCCATTATTTCATCAATTACCGGCAAGCCAATCCGTCAGGATGTTGCTATTACCGGTGAAATTTCCATCCAGGGCCGGGTTAAGGCCGTGGGCGGTGTTTTTGAAAAAGCCTATGGAGCCAAACAGGCGGGAATTGTTACGATGATTATTCCCCACGAAAATAAAACAGATATTCCGGAAGGCCACTTGGGGCTGGATATCCGTCCAGTTACTACCGTAGAAGAGGCGTTGGCTATACTTTTTGACGAAACTCAGGCAGCCAGCGCGTAAACAGTAAGAGAGTTTGCCGCGCTTTGCTTTCAGGACGACTTCGCCTGGGCCGGCGCGGCATTTAAGTGAGGGAGAAGAATACATGATTGACCGCGTTCCGCCCCAAAACGTAGAAGCCGAGCAATCGGTGCTTGGCGCCATGATGATTGAACGCGAGGCTATTTCTAAGGTTTCGGAAATCATAAGGCCGGAGGATTTTTATCGGGAAGCCCATCGACTTATCTATAAAGCAATGCTGGAGCTTTTTAATAAAAACGATGCGGTTGATCTAGTAACCGTGGTAGAGGTATTGCGGCGGGACGAAAAGCTGGAGCCTGCCGGTGGCATAGCCTATGTCTCGGCTTTGGCCAACAGTGTTCCAACTGCTGCCAATGTAATGTATCATGCCCGGATTGTTGAGGAGAAAGCGCTGTTACGCAATCTGATCAATACTGCTACCCATGTAGCCGGGATGGGGTATGAGGCCAATGAAGAAGTCGCCGTCATTATGGACAAGGCTGAAAAAATGATTTTGGAGGTATCCAGCCGCAAAGCCGGGCAGGAGTTTGCTTCCATTAAAAACATTATTTTTGATGTTTTTGACAAAGTATCTGAACTGTATTCCTCTAAAGGCGGTATTACCGGCTTGTCTACCGGTTTTAAAGACCTGGATAAACTGACCTCAGGCCTGCAGCCATCAGACTTGATCCTGATTGCCGCCCGCCCCAGTATGGGTAAGACCGCATTTGTTCTCAATATTGCGCAAAACATTGCCATTAAGGAAAAACAATCAGTTGCTTTTTTCAGTCTGGAAATGTCCAAGGAGCAACTGGTGCAGCGCATGCTGTGTGCTGAAGCACCGATCGATGCCCAGCGTCTCCGGATTGGTGAATTAGAAAACAATGATTGGGATAAGCTGGTCCGGGCTGCCGACCGCCTGGCTGCAGCCCCGATTTTTATTGATGATACTGCCGGTATTACTGTAATGGAGATGCGTTCCAAGGCGCGGCGGCTTAAAATTGAACATGATTTAAAGCTCATTATTATTGATTACCTGCAACTGATGCAGGGCAGTGTCGGCAGCTCCCGCAGTGAAAACCGCCAGCAGGAAATATCAGAGATCTCCCGTTCCCTGAAAGCACTGGCCCGTGAACTTAAAGTGCCGGTAATTGCTTTATCGCAGCTGAGCCGGGGTGTAGAATCCCGGCAGGTAAAAAAACCAATGCTGAGTGATCTCCGGGAATCAGGTTCACTTGAGCAAGATGCTGATATTGTTGCTTTCATCTATCGCGAAGATTATTATGAACCTGAGACTGAGCGCAAAAATATCACCGACATAATAGTAGCTAAGCACCGGAACGGTCCTGTTGATAGTATTCAACTCTTTTTCCATAAGCAGTTTACGAAGTTTAGTGATTTATCTAAGCTGCCCGGATAAGCCGGGGCCCGGCAACTAGCTGCAAAGCAGCCCGCCGGGCTGCTTTTTTTTGCCCCGGCAGAATTCGAAAGTATTCAATTATAAAGGGCATAAACCCTGGTAAATGGCGAATGCTATTGGAATGGAAGAATTAACGTATTTCCAATATGCCGGCAGGGCTTTATAATGAAGGTAGGGGCTTTACAAAAAATCCGAGACAGGAGAGCGAAAATGGAAGAGAGATTGAATGCGGTAACACATGGTATCGGTACTGCAATGGCTGTTGGCGGGCTTGTGGTACTTATTGCGGCAGCTCAGTTATACGGTACTGTTTGGCATCTGGTCAGCTTCAGCATATATGGGGTTTCATTAGTTCTGTTGTATCTTGCTTCAACACTTTATCACAGCTTCACTGATGAAAAACTTAAATATATTTTTAAAATTGCCGATCATGCTGCGATTTATTTGTTAATTGCCGGTACATATACGCCGTTTACGCTGGTTGTACTGCACGGTGCGCTGGGCTGGACGGTGTTCGGCGTGATCTGGGGACTGGCTTTAGTCGGCATTTTTTACAAAATATTCTATGCCGGGAGATTTAAAATTTTGTCCACGATATGCTACCTGATTATGGGGTGGCTGATGGTTATCTGCATAAAGCCGCTGATACTCATTTTGCCAACAATGGGAATCGGCTGGCTGCTGGCCGGTGGACTCTTGTATACAGTCGGGGCTGGCGTTTATCTCTGGCGCAGATTGCCCTATAATCATGCAGTTTGGCATATATTTGTTCTTGCTGGGAGTATATGCCATTTTGTGGCTGTCTTCTTTTATATCCTTCCCATTCCCATTAGCTCATGAAAGAAGCCGCGCTGCATGCAGCGCGGCTTTCTTCCGGGGATCCTCAGGCAGGATAAGTAAAAATACTTTTTAGATTATTTATGGTTGGATCTATTAAGAACAAGAAGTATCATCAAAGAACCCAGGGAATAATAAGACAAATAAACTGATGACAAGAATGATAAACCAAAGCTCTCTATTGGTATTCCAAAACATAAAAAATCCTCCTTCTAGGTCAATTAGTAAATCACTTTATATTATTCTATAATTGATGCTCATGTTACAGTGCTCAATGCGGCCTGCATTATCAGCCAAATACTAAAGTCCGGTTTTAAAAATAAGCAAATTTTTCTTAAGCCATTCCCCCAATAAGAGTTAGCAATAACAACATCGCTAACTCTTCCTCTTCAAAAGAGATAAGCCGCATGTTAGCAAGGATGAGGCCGCGTGGCATGCCATATTAACAGCTAAAGCGCAGACCTGTTTCCACAGCATAAAAAGACAAAGCAGAGAATAATAATAATAATCCAAATCCAACCATCCCAATAGAAGTCCTGGCTGATAAATCTCTGCTGATCATCCATAATAACTCCTCCTTATATAGAAGTATAGTTATTACATTGTATGCTTACAGGTAATGAATGTGCTTTTAGAGGGGGTTACCAGAAAAAATACAGGTAGTGACCGGATATTTCCCGGCAATAAACAATCAAGCCTGCTGTTGCGGAGACGGCAGGTTTGCCTGATTTTCCGAACATTAATTTTAATATTAATATAATCATTCGTTTTTTATTGACAGCCATTATCTGCTAGTGCTATGATAAACAAGGGAAAAAAGGGGAAAAACTAGAGAGCGGTTATCTGCAAATCAGAGTGTTTTTTGATTATGTAAAAAATACAGGACTGCCTGCTAACATTTAGAACAGTTCGGAAAGCGAAGTGGTATCATGATTGAACGTTATACGTATCCCGAGATGGGACGTATTTGGACTGACGAAAATGAATTCCAAACAATGCTTGATATTGAAATCGCAGCGTGTGAGGCTATGGCCAAGCTGGGGCAGATTCCGGCTGAAGCTGTACCTGTTATTAAGGAGAAAGCTAAGTTCTCAGTAGAGCGTATACGTGAAATTGAAAAGGAAACCCGTCATGATATTTTAGCATTTCTAACCGCTGTGGCTGAGAATGTGGGTGAACCGGCAAAATATATTCACATGGGCTTAACGTCAAGTGATGTAAAAGACACAGCTTTAGGCGTGATGATGAAACAGGCTGCTGATATTATCATTGACGATCTTGTTACCTTGCGTGATATACTGAAACGTCGGGCAGCAGAGCATAAATATACTGCGATGATTGGCCGTACACATGGAATTCATGCCGAACCGCTTACCCTTGGCCTGAAATTTGCGTTGTGGATGGATGAGACCGAACGCAATATCGAGCGTGTAAAACGTGCCCGGGATGCTGTGGCTATTGGCAAACTATCCGGTGCTGTAGGCACCTATGCCAACATTGATCCCTATATAGAAACTTTTGTATGTCAGCAAATGGGGATTAAAGCCGCCAAGCTGGCTACTCAGGTTATCCAGCGTGACCGTCATGCAGAATTCGTGACTACGCTGGCTATTGTAGCTGGTTCACTGGACAAATTTGCTACTGAAATTAGAAATTTACAACGTACTGATATTCGGGAAGCGGAAGAATATTTCCACCCAGGGCAAAAGGGATCTTCGGCTATGCCGCATAAACGCAATCCCATCACCTGTGAACGGGTGACCGGTTTGGCCAGGGTAGTACGCGGCCATGCTATGTCTGCGCTTGAGGATATGCCGCTATGGCATGAACGTGATATTTCCCACTCTTCGGTCGAACGTGTTATTTTGCCTGATAGTACTATTTTAGTCGATTATATGCTGCGGATTTTTACTGATGTTGTTGATCGCCTGCTGGTTTATCCTGAGGCAATGAAGGCCAACATAGAAAAAACCGGGGGCTTAATTTTTAGTCAGCGTGTATTGCTAAAACTTGTGGATAAAGGGGCTGTGCGGGAGGATGCTTACCGCTGGGTACAGCGTAACGCTATGGCTAGATGGCTGGAGGGTGCGGATTTTAAAACCAATGTAATCGCCGATCCTGATATCAAGCAATACCTTAGCGTTTCAGATATCGAAGAGTGCTTCGAGTATTCCTATTATCTGCGGCATGTGGATACTATTATGGCACGTTTCGGGTTGTAGGAGAATGATTATTTATCCAGTTGTGTAGGAAAGGATTGATTAGATGTCTTCTGTAGTTGTTATTGGCACCCAATGGGGTGACGAAGGTAAAGGCAAGATCGTTGATTTCCTGGCTGAACAAGCCAATGTTGTTGTCCGTTATCAAGGTGGCAATAATGCCGGGCATACAGTGGTTGTTAACGGTGCGGAGTTTAAACTGCATTTGCTGCCGTCAGGAATATTATATTCCCGTAAGACCTGTGTAGTTGGCAACGGGGTAGTTATTGATCCGGCCGTGATGCTTAAAGAACTGAAGAGCATGCAAGATAAAGGGATTGATACTTCCGGGCTTAAAGTTTCCAATCGGGCCCATGTAATTATGCCTTACCACCGGTTGCTCGACGAAGTGGAAGAAGAATCCCGCGGTGACCGAAAAATCGGTACTACGAAACGGGGCATCGGCCCCTGTTATATGGACAAAAACTCCCGGGCCGGCATCCGGATGGTGGACCTGATGGATGAAGAAGAATTTTGTGAAAAGCTTGAGTATAATTTAGAGGCCAAAAATCATTTGCTTAAAGCTGTGTACGGCGTTGAGGGCTTTGACTATGAGCAAGTAAAGCAAGAATATCTGGAATATGCCCGTCAGCTTAAACCTTATGTTACTGATACTGCTGCGGTGCTGCATGCAGCGATTAAAAATAATGAAAAAGTTCTTTTTGAAGGTGCGCAGGCAACACTGCTTGATTTAGATCATGGTACGTATCCTTATGTAACCTCTTCCCACCCTATCGCGGGCGGGGCTTGCATCGGCGCCGGGGTAGGGCCAACGCAAATTAATAAAGTTATTGGCGTTGTCAAAGCGTATACGACGCGTGTTGGGGAGGGGCCATTCCCGACTGAGCTTCAGGATGAGATTGGCCAAACCATCCGTGAGCGGGGGCATGAATATGGGACAACAACTGGCCGCCCACGCCGTTGCGGCTGGCTGGACGCTTGTGTTGTTCGCTATGCCGGTTATGTCAGCGGCATAGATTATATGGCAATTACCCGTCTCGATATTCTTGACGGCTTAAAAACCCTTAAGATTTGTACCAGCTATAAATATAAAGGTGAAATCCTGAATGAATTTCCTGCCAGCCTTAAAGTACTGGCCCAGGTGGAACCTATCTATGAGGAATTGCCAGGTTGGGATGAGCCTACTAGTGATATACGCAAATATGAAGACCTGCCCCTGAATGCCCGCCGCTATATTGAGCGCTTAAGTGAGACTAGCGGTATCGGGATTGGGATTGTTTCTGTAGGCCCCGGACGTGAGCAAACTATAATCCTTGAAAATATGTTCTAATTTTATAAAAAAATAACCTGCTGGCGGTGCCTCAGGTTATTTTTTTTTGATTGACAAGCCTGTTGATATCTTGTATAATTTTGTCTTGTGAAGATGATCCACTAGCTCAGTTGGTAGAGCACCTGACTTTTAATCAGGGTGTCCCGCGTTCGAGTCGCGGGTGGATCACCATTTTTGGCCCGTTGGTCAAGCGGTTAAGACACCGCCCTTTCACGGCGGTATCAAGGGTTCGATTCCCTTACGGGTCACCATTTCGATGATTCGAGGTTCGATAGATCGCAAGTTCGAATCATCGAACCGACGAACGAAGCGAACCTCGAAATGCGGGCGATTAGCTCAGCCGGGAGAGCGCCTGCCTTACAAGCAGGATGTCGGCAGTTCGATCCTGTCATCGCCCACCAAAAAAGAACCTTTGCCTTGCAAAGGTTCTTTTTTATATTAAAAAGTTCAGAATATTAAATAATAAATTAGACGTTTCAGCCTCCATATAGAACACTTGAGTAAGGATATTTCGCGGCTCAGTAAGGCATTGTGGAAGCGGCAGAAGCCTCCGTCTATAATGGGGGTGTAGTTCATGAATTTGCAGGGCAGGCATGTTGCTTTGGCGCCGGGGTAACACTGCCTGATAAGTAGTGGGAATATTTAATAAATATTAAATCTCCTAGCTAATTTCATGGATTATACGTCAGGACATGAATAGGAAGGAGTGTTCTTGCATGGAGGGAAAAAGCTACCCTAACCGTTGGCTGATTGCATTAGCGGGAATAGTAATGCAGATTTGCTTAGGTACTGTATATGGCTGGAGCGTATTTACTAAGCCTTTAATGGCTGCCCACAACTGGAGTAACGCTGATGTTACGTTAACCTTCACCATTGCTATTGGTTTCCTGGCTCTTTCCAGTGCTGCCGGTGGTTATATTCTTGATACAAAAGGTGCACGGATTGTTGCTACTATCGGTGGTGTTCTCTTTGGTCTTGGTACTCTTATCACAGGCTTTGGCGATCAGATTGGTTCGCTTACGGTAATTTATCTTGGCTATGGCCTTATCTGCGGACTAGGTCTGGGCTTTGGCTATATTACCCCGATTGCTACGTTGGTTAAGTGGTTCCCGGACAAAAGAGGACTCATTACCGGTTTGGCTGTAATGGGTTTTGGCCTTGGTTCGCTTATGCTTACCGTGCTTTCACCGGGAATGATTGCCAGTATGGGTACAGCGATGACATTTTATATCTTTGGTGCAATTTTTTTGGTGGCGGTTACAGCCGCTGCTCAGTTTATGGTTGAACCACCGCCAGGCTATGTGCCAGCTGGCTGGATAGCTCCAGGCGGCAAAGCTGCGGCAGCCGGCATGACTTTAGGTGAGGCTGTTAGTTCCAAGTATTTCTATCTTCTGTGGGCGATGCTGTTCCTCAATATTACTGCTGGTATTGCTCTTATTTCCCAGGCTTCACCGATGGCGCAGGATCTTATGCCCGGATCCATGAGCGCTGCGGACAAGGCAATGCAGGCCGGGGCCATTCTCGGTATATTTGCAATAGTTAATGGCTTAGGCCGGCTGTTTTGGGCTTCTACCTCTGACAAAATTGGCCGTCGTACGGTATTTTTTATCCTGTTTGGTACGCAAGCGGTGGCTTTTTATTTCTTATCCAATACGAACGACATGACTATGTTTATTATTATCTGCTCATATATCTATGCCTGTTATGGCGGTGGTTTTGCCACCATGCCTGCTTATGCCGCCGATGTTTTTGGCACAAAATATGTTGGCCGGATCTATGGCTGGATGTTAACTGCCTGGGGGGCCGCCGGGATAATGGGACCAATGCTGTTTGCACGGATCCGCCAGTCATCAGGCAATTATAGTGAGGCGCTTGTTATCACCGCCCTTGTCCTGGCTATGGCAATAATCTTACCGATATTAGCCGCTCCTCCCAAAGCTAAGGTTGAGATTGGTAAACCCTTATAGTAAAAATTGACGCCTTGTTTCATAAGGAAGAGACGGCCCCTTGGCTAAGGCGGCGTCTCTTTTTTGTGCGGCGGTGGCGTTGTCCAGCGAGGGCTGGTACGGTTGACAGATGCGGTAGACCAGGCATCTACTGAGATAAAACAGGTGGCCGCAAGGGCAAATAACAAAGCAATGCGGGTAGATAAGATAGCGACGGCAGTAAAGCTGTGCTTAAGCTGATCGGCAAAGTTTTTTGACACACCGATATAAAACATGCCGATAATCTGCCCGGCATCATTTTTGATAGGTGCGTAGGAGGTTTGGTATTTGATTCCGATTACTTCAGCCTCACCGGTATAGATTCCTCCGGCCAGTACGGTTTGGGTAACATAATCAGCAGCCTGTGTGCCTGTAACCCTGTTGCCATCCCTGATAATATTGGTGGCAACACGGGTGTTATTTAAAAAGATAGTGACAGTGTCATCTGTTAACCGGCCAATTTTATCCACTAATTCATTATCATCATTGATCCGAAACCGGCCCTTGTAAAGTTCTCCATGTTCTATGTGCCATGGACCCGGACGCATATAGTCCGCAATCTCAAGCGCTGTGGCCAGGTCTGATCTGGCTTTCTCGGAGATTGCCACTTCAATTTGAATCTGCATGTCGCGGATAATGACAATACCTACCGCAAGGGAAACGATCAGGGCTACACCGACAAAAAATACTGTAAGCCTTGTTTTTAAACGCAATGACTCTGTAAACCTCCTGCATTTATTTACTTGAGGCCAAGCGCAATCTTGAGCTGTTTCACCCGGGTGCGGCTAACGGGAACTTCTTGTTTATTGAGGTCATTCATGCGCAGCAGATAGGAACCGTGAAACCATGGAGTAATCTCCAATACTTCATCCAGATTTATAATATACTGGCGATGTATGCGCAGAAAATTAGGTTCAGTCAATAGGTTATCAAACTCCTGTAAGGTCAGCATAGCTGAGAACTCAACGCTGCGAGTGCGGACAAAGACATCCTTGTCTTTTACATAAATGAAAACGATGTCTTTTTTATTTACGGGAACAATTTTACCGCCGGATAATACGCAGACCTTTGCAATTTGAGTTCCCCGCTCGCTTGCGGTTTTGGCAGAGAGATTGCGTATCTTTGCCAAAACATTTCCTAATTTTTCCTCAGTAATGGGTTTAGTCACATAGCCAACAGCAGGGGTGGAAAAAGCTTCAATAGCGTGTTCGGTATGGGCGGTAATAAAAACAATATAAGGCACCTCCTTCATACTGTTGAGCTTTTGCGCCATCTCCAGGCCGGTCATACCAGGGATAATAACATCTAAAAATACAATGTCCGGTTTTTTTCCCAGGATGTGAATGAGTGCATCGACACAATTGGTAAATTTGGCGCATACCTCGATATCCCCCCGCTGATTCAGCAAATACTCAATTTCATCACAAATAGGCTGTTCATCGTCGATAATTACAGCTTTTGTTTTCACGATGCACCACTCACTTTCTGGTTAGATATCACCGGATATTTGACCGGAATTTGTAGCCGGATTTCTGTGCCAAAAGGAGGATTGGATGCTATTGTAATACCGTTCTCCGGACCGTAGAGGCTTGTCAGTCTTTTATGAACATTTAGCAGACCGATGCCGTCACAATTACCTGCCTGGATTTGGTCCTGTATTTCGCGGGGAATCCCCACACCGTTGTCAGTGACAGTAATAATTAGTAAATTTGCTTCAATGGAAGCCTCAATTGCGAGTAAACAGTGGCCTACCTTAGGAAACAAACCATGATTTAAGGCATTCTCCACTAAGGGCTGGAGGGAAAGCACTGGTACGAGTGCGTTAATTGCAGCATCTTCGACATGAACAGCAACATCTAACCTGTCGCCAAACCGTGATCTTGCAATTTCGAGATAAGCAGTAACGGCAGTTAGTTCATCCTGCAGCGGCAGAAAGTCTTCCTGATTAGAATAAGCACGATGCATTAAAGTTGCCAAGCTGCCTAATAAACTACGCGCCTTATCGGGATCGGTGCGGCAAAAGGACATAATAATGTTAATCGTATTAAAAAGAAAATGAGGATTGATCTGAGCTCTAAGTACTTTCAATTCAGCTTTTTCTCGCATTTTTCGTTGTTCATCAATCTCCGCCAGTTGAATTTGTACTGATAGTAAATTGGCAATGCCGTTAGCAATGCGGATATCCAGCTCGGAGACAGTTTTATTGTTAACCCTGGCAAGTTCGATTGTGCCAACGACCTTGCTGCCTGTAAATAAAGGTACTACAACCCCGGCCTGCAGAGGGCAGTGCAAAACAGGGCAGCCCCGGTCCAGCGGCGCGTTAATAACTTTCATTACTTTATTGGTAATGGCTTCCTTAACTGCTGCGGAGATAATCGGTTCTCCCGGTTTATGATGCTCGGCACCTTGGCCGATAAATGCCAGGCGCTTATACCTGCCGGTAATAGAAACAGCATCTACTTCGGTGAGCTCATAAATAATCCGGGCAGTAACGGTTGCGGAATAGGTATTAAAACCCAGCCGGAGATAAGGAAGGGTACGGCTGGCGATGTTTAGTGACAATTGAGCCGCCCTGGCTCCATAAATATCCTGTTCAGCTTCGATCCAATTAACAATAAACAGAAAAATCCATATACCGGCAATACTGACGATCATTGTAGGGATCGCAGATTTCATAATAAAAGCAGCAAGTAATTCTTCGGCTAAAAATAGTGTATATATAGTCAGTTGGCATAATTCTGCGACCAGAGCTATACTTGCACCTGTGAGAGGAGTCAATTGATGAAATCCGAATTGGAGCCGCACAAATCCGGAGAATGTTCCAACTAAAACAATATAGACAGCGGAGGAGGTTGCCAGCATTTCAGTAAGGAGCATATACACACTACAGATAATCCCAACACTAAAGCCTGTAAAGGGGC
This sequence comes from Sporomusa termitida, assembly GCF_007641255.1. Lineage (NCBI taxonomy): Bacteria > Bacillati > Bacillota > Negativicutes > Selenomonadales > Sporomusaceae > Sporomusa > Sporomusa termitida. Next base: position 4,776,675 of record NZ_CP036259.1, on the reverse strand, counting down.
CGCCGGCGATACCGGATAACAGTAAGGCAATTAAGCGGGTAGTAATGAGTGGCTTACCCCAGGGAAGGGCGCTGTAGCTGCCTGTTATCGCCAGGAAGGAGAATAAAATGATAAGCGGCAACTGACTCGGCATATGGAAGGGGTACCTGGTGCAACGCATAATGAAGCGGCTGCGTCCTGTAAGATATGCCGTCATTGCAATAAAAGACAATGCGCTTATTGATTCTAACAGACTAAAAACTGTCATAGGTTCCTCCTGCATAATCTACAAAAGAATATTCGTCACAGGTAATGCTTCCCCCTTTTCAGATAGCGGACTCTGTGAAATATTTTTCGAATTTACTGAATATGCCGGGATGGAAGCTTTGTCAAATCAAAAATTTTATTTCGCAATTACTTATGTATAGCTGCTTGACTAATATACTGGGGTAATATATAATAATTCTGTTGGTAAAAGCGGCCCTGTGGTGTAGCGGTCTAACATGCCGCCCTGTCACGGCGGAGATCGACGGTTCAAATCCGTTCAGGGTCGCCATAAGCAGTGAACACAAGAAGGCGAGCCGAGAGGCGAAGGCTGATTGGTGTGAATCGCTTAGTTCTGAGCGGTAGCGAAGAACATCCTATATTCACTCATGCTAATTTAATACGCCTCGGTAGCTCAGTCGGTAGAGCAGAGGACTGAAAATCCTCGTGTCGGCAGTTCGATTCTGCCCTGAGGCACCATAAGTACTATGGCTAAATTAGTTTTAGCCATAGTACTTTTTTTGCATTAAAATTATCGCTGCCACAAATTATATATATATATCTGAATTTTAGGAGGGTAAGCTATGTTTGATGATCGTAATCATGCCGGCCAAGTTTTGGCAGAGAGATTAGCAGGCCACAATCTAAAAAAACCATATATTTTGGCAGTTCCCCGCGGCGGGATTGCTGTGGCATCACCAATTGCGGCTAAGCTGCAGGCTAAAATGGGAATACTTATTGCAAAAAAAATAGGTCATCCCCTAAATCCTGAAGTGGCTATTGGCGCGATAATGCCGGATGGCAGTCTTGTTCATGACAATCAATATGTTAGCGGAATAGGTGTAAAGCAGGACAGTTTTGACCAGTTGGTAGCTGCGGCGCGCAAAGTATTTGAGCAAAGGGTCAAGGTATATGAGGATAGGATTGTTAAAAACCATGAGATAAAAGGCCAAGATATTATTGTTGTTGATGATGGAGTTGCTACTGGCTACACTATGCAGGCAGCAGTTAAATGGCTCCAGAAATGGAATCCTGTCAGCATAACGGTTGCGGTGCCGGTTGCACCTAATGATGTGACAAATAGATTACGTCAGGAAAAAATCACTGTTATCTGCGTGGATGAAAGAGATGTATTTAAGTCTGTTGGCAGCTACTACAAAGATTTTAGAGAAATGACCGACCAAGAGGCAGTAGAATATCATCGTTTGGCCCCAAATGGTATTGTTAGGTTGTAAATATGCATGGGACCCCGGGGATTACAGAGCCCGGGGTCCATTTAATACCTCTTGCTCTGTCCTTGTTCTTATGCTATAATTATTTAAGTTAGGATACTGACTATCTTCGGCATGACTCTTAAATCTACTACAGTTATTTATAGTATGCGGGTGTAGCTCAGCTGGTAGAGCATTAGCTTCCCAAGCTAAGGGTCGCGAGTTCGAATCTCGTCGTCCGCTCCAAAGGACCTTTGAATCGGAATTCAGGGGATTAAGACTAGGTAAATCATTAGATTTATTTAGTCTTTTTCTTTTGCAGAGCATAGGCCTATTTCCTACGCGAAACCCAATGACCATCAATTATATAAATCACCGGTATTTTACATAGCTGTTTTAGCTAGCTAGACTGTAGGGCATACTCCGGGCAACCGTGAAGGCAAGCACTACAGGCAGTACATAGATCTCGATTCTGCCCATTATTATCCAACTTTATCGCACATGACATTCAGAAGTATGATATAATATACAACGGAAGTGGAACAAAGGAAATCTGATTCTCAACCGGGAATCTGATTTTTTATTTCGGCCTCAACACAGGAGTTATTGATGCAATAAATAAAATTTTGTTTATGGAACCTTAAAACAGGCTTTTTGTAATCATCCCAAGATACAACCCTTGCGACAATAGTATTCAAAAGGCTGTGCTGCCAGGCATTTTATATGACTTGCCATTCGATATCCAGGGGCAATAGACGGTAATGGGAAAATTTATGGACGAAGTTTTTGCATTAAATGAGGTAGAACATGCTTTGCAGATACTTGATGCGCTTGCAGACTATCATGGCCCAGGGTGCGCAGATACTTATATGAACGGGTTATCCGCAAGGTCGTTTGACTGAGGGGGCGTCTGCGTGTGTTTATGTGTATCTATGGAACAATTTGCCGATCTTAGCGCAGCTCGGCAGGGTTAATCCCCGGGGTGAATGGACGCAATTTAAGGGACCTAAGTTCTATTGACTATTTATTGGCAGCGTTTATTATTAAAGGTAACCCTTACATTAGGAGGAATGGATATGATTATTGACGGAATTAAAGTTATAACTGAAGCAGGGATTACTGAGGCAGAAATCCGGTCTATTGTTCAGGAAGAAATCCGGCTGTGGCATCGGCAAGGCAAAGAGCTTGCAGGGGTACAGTTAATGGTTGAGGGTGAAGAAATCGTTGTCAAGGCGGTTGAGCGTTCACCCATCAAGCGGGTACGCCGTATTACCGGTTACCTTAGTACTGAAGACCGGTTTAACTCTGCTAAGCAGGCGGAACTGTTTGATCGGCAGGCTCATATTTAAATTCGCAACTGTTAATATGGTTGCGTGATCGCCGGTGTTCCGCAGGTAGTTTGTTTCATATAGGGAGCGGAGAGTATGTTATTTAATATCCACCCTAGTAATTTAGTAAGTGCCTTATCTATCGCGTTAGAATTATCAACAGATGGTTTATCACGCCACCATTGGCGGACGGCACTTATTGCCAATCGCATTGCCGAACAGATTAATTTAGATGATTCGCAGCGTCAATTACTGGTATATGCCGCGTTACTCCATGATATTGGAGCTGCCTCCAACTGGTCGGAAAAAAAGAAATTGCATATGTTTAAAGTTGGCGATGATATTTATCAGCATGCTGAGGCCGGGTATCAGTTGCTCAAGGAGTCACCTCAGTTTAGTATGCTGGCTGAAGGCATCCGCCACCATCATGATATGTGGGATGGCTCTAGTCCGTACGGCCTTGCCGGTCACAATATTCCGATCATCAGCAGGATAATTAACTTGGCAGACCGCCTGGAAATACTGATTCGGGATAAAGTTTACATATTTGAACAGCGACCTGATATTTTATCGGCAATTAGAGAGTTGAGCGGCAGTTATTTTGATCCGAATCTAGTGAAGGCACTGCACGAATTTGCCCGCCAGGAGAGTTTTTGGCTGGATTTAACTAACCCACATTATTATCAGAATTTCTTTCGCCAGATTGATGCCTATGGCCGTATGATATTTAATATTGACGATATTGTTAACATTGGAGAGATTTTTGCAACTATCATTGACCGGACTAGCCGATTTACAGGTATGCATTCCCGGAGTGTAGCCCTGGTATCGGCATTCCTGGCAAAAGCTAAAGGCTATAGTTTAGAGGAAGTAAAATTGATGAAGATCGCAGGTTTGTTTCACGATTTAGGTAAATTGTCGATCCCCAATGAATATCTGGAAAAACCCGGGAAGCTTACGGAACGGGAGTTCTCCATAATTAAGCAGCATCCCTATTATACCTATCGAATTCTTGAACAAATTGACGGGTTTTCTACAGTAGCCGAATGGGCTGCTTTCCATCACGAGACTTTGGATGGCTCGGGTTATCCTTTTCGTGTGCCGGGCGATTTATTGCGGTTAGGTGCCAGGATGGTCAGTGTGGCCGATGTTTTTGTTGCCTTAAGTGAGAATCGACCTTATCGTGGCCCGCTTAGTGCACGGGATATTGAAAAGATTATGCGCGGTATGGTCGATAATCGCAAGATTGATGGTGGTATTGTGGCCGATTTGTTTAGTGATGGCAGCGGCTTGGGGAGTCTGATCAACCAAATTGGGGAAATGAGCTGGTCGCCAGAGCAAACCTGCAAAGAATAACATTTACTGTTCACAGCAATGTATTACTTATGACCGATCTTGACATTATTACAGGAGTAAGCTAAAATGATAATGTTAATTTGCCGGTATAGCTCAGCTGGTAGAGCGGCTCATTCGTAATGAGTAGGTCGCAGGTTCGAATCCTGTTATCGGCTCCAATAACTCAAGCCTTCCGAGGATTCGGGAGGCTGTTTTTATGTTAAGTCGTAGCCGGATTGTATCCCAATCAAGGTATTAAGCCTAAAAACAGGTATAAACGTAATAATACAAGCATGAGCATCAGAAACCACAATTATTTCTTGGTAAATCGTTTAGCCTGGGGGTGGGCGCTTTTTCTATTGGCTTTTTTTGTATATAGTGCTATAATAATATCCAAATTATGGAAAAAAGGATGTGATATTATGGTCACTGATATGAAAGAGTCATTATTAAGTAAGTTAACGGCCCGCATACAAGAACAGTTAGTCGTAAACGGGATTACTGATTTCAGGATTGCTGACGGAAACTTTCATTTTGCGAACGTTGACGATAAGTCCAGAGCAAATGCAATTATCCGTGATTATTTAACTTATTTACTTGATAAGGATGCAGAGTGTTTAATGTAGGGGACCGCCTGCCGAAGTCGCCTGAGGCCGTTTTATCATTATTTAAAACACTAGTACCTTGTCAGCCTAATCCAGTAAATACTGCCGGTCTATTTCCCGCCACCCTTCGTTGTCGTCACCTTACATATGTCCGATATGCGCGGCCCGCGCAAGTAATAAGAGACATATCACCTACCGGCCTTATTAAAGCAGATCTTACTGAATCAGTTAGCGTCCTCCGCCTTGCATTGCGAAAAAATCTACGCAAGCTATTCCCCTGGTTTTAAGAAGGATGAAGTACTAGCAAATTGCTGAATTTTCACTTATAATGTTTTCATAATAGATGACGAAGGTTTATTTAAAAAAATTCTCGGGGCTCAATTTGATTTCATTTCGATTATGCCGCGAGTAAACGAAAGGAATGGTTCTACTTATGAAAGATGAGTCCAACCGTTTTAATCGAGAAAATCAGCCAGTGCTTATCTTAAAAAGCAAACCCGTAGGGGTTAAAGAAAAAGAGCGCGAAGGGGTATTTGTAAACGGCTTTATTTGTCAGAACTGCGGGCTTCACTTCAATTTATTCTCTTGGAAAGCCAACCGCCACCGAAGCGATAATACCTATTGCCCGGAATGCGGCAACAAGGGCTCTTTTATTCACTATCGCAAGGTGTTGAGCACCAAGAGAGTCAGAGATGATAATTCCAATGACGAGATATTTAGGAACGTGCCCTTAGAGGGTAGTCAGTTAATGCCTGACTCAATTGTAATTCCTAAACAAAATGATTCTTATTAAGGCGAAACCTCGCTCTGTTCACACACTGGAGACTAATGCTGCTTGCGCAGGGAAAATCCCAGAAGCAGCCAGACAACGTGGGCGGTTGCTAGGTGCGGTTTATTCTTACAAGTTCAGTAATCACCATGAGGGGAGTACTTTAGCAAAATACCATAAATGGATGTGATGCTTGTGAAGGGCTAATAGGTTGGGGCTTATCAGGAAGCCTGGTTTTAGCAGGAACCGTAGTCGTATTAACTTCTGAACGCGGGAAAAAGTCCGCGAATAGTCCTGGAGATTAGTGTTATTGGTCTGGCATATGGTTCTTTATGAAGTATCAGAATTCTAAATAGTAAGCTGCCTGCCCAGTGGGTAGGCGGCTTTTGTTATACTATTTATTATAATATCAAAGCTTATAAGTTTTGAGAGGCTGAAAGTCCGTATAGATCATGGCCGCCGGCAGTGGGGGCAGTATTGGGAACGGCGGTAATCCCCAAGGGCCGCGTTGGCGGTTTTTTTAACCCCATCAGAATTTATAAAAATTCGCTGCTATTATCTAAGAGATAAGAAAAATCTTTACCCTAAAGGGCATGCGGCGACTCTACTCTGATCGCTGTCTGCAGACAGGCGGCGGTAAGCCAGATGGTACCAGCAAAATAGTAAGTGCATATAATAAAGTAACATAATATCGAGGAGGTATAAGATGGGTAAGATCATTGAATTAATCCGTGCTGACGAATCCGGGGTATATGCATTGCCGGAAGGGTTGTCCTTTGATTCGGTGGATGTTATTTTGCTTAACGGTAATCCTGTTGCTGAAGGCCGGTATGCTATTGTGGCCAATAATACGGCTGTAGATATTTTCGACGCCCAAGACGATTCTGTCGTAACCGTGATACTGGCATAAAGAATAAGCGCCGTCCAGCGATGGGCGGCGCTTTAAGTGGGCAGGAGATAATAGATATTTGGTTTTAACCAGAATAAAGGAGCTAATTCTTTAACAACAGCAAATTAACAAAATCAGCTATTGACGGAGTCGGTTCAAGCCGAGACCGGACTTGCAGGCATGCGGGTCTGTTGATGTTGGCTGGAAAGGGTATTTTTAAAATAATATAAATAGCCAACGGCTTTCAATTATATAAGCCATAGTGATCTAAGAGCGACTTAAGCTTTTCTATGGGGACCGATTCACCGCTTTCCTCATCATATATGCCTATTAGTGTCTTCAGAGAATGTACAAACAAACGTGCATTTTCCTCATCATTGTCCATATAATCAAATTCCCCCTTTCAGGCAAGTTACTTGCACATTAACTTCTAAATTAGTATTTATATTATATATATTCAAAAATAGTGGTTCAGTGTGTAGCAAGCAAAATGTGCCAGGACAAAAAACTACCTATAATCAGTAGACATGGAGCTTGGCTCAGAAGGTGATAATGTTAGGGGCGATACAAACGTAATTTAATGGCCCGCGTAGAACTAGTGGAGGGTCAGCCCAAGAGGCCGATTTTTTTGTTCTGCGGCGCAATAAAATACCGGCTGCTTTATATTGAAGTTTGGCTATATAACTAACATAGAGAACGCCACTTATTACAGACGTCCGAGTACCAACGAAAAATTGACCGAGGCAATCGCGAAGGGTGTTTATGCCTGTTCCTAAACTGTGAGCGGGTAAAATACGTTTTGAAAGTTTACGCAAATTCAAAGAGCATATTATTTTGATCACCTGCCGGTGGCTTTGGCTGCTGTTTTTTATCTTTCCATAATTCTCTAATCAAATTATAAAAATAGGCAATTATAATTCATTATAGACAGCGTAAAATTATAGAAAAGCCCCGCTTTTCTATTTATATAAAATATCCCTATTATAAACACTTTGATGCCCAGGGCTGAATGCTTCTGGGTAATTTTTTATTAAGGGCCGGTCTTTTGCTATTTATTTAAGCAGTGATGAGAGGATGCAGTCTTCAGGGGCGGCAATCAGGAAATCCCGCCTAAAACTGTTGTTTTAAACGGGATTTCCCTGCTGCGTTCGCATATGCTTTGCATGCATTAATGAACAGGATAAATACAGTTAGCAGTAATCGCAATCAGGGCAGTTTTCACGGTCGGAAATACCAAAAGAAGTTAGTAGTGAAAGATTAACGGTAACAAAGTTTAACTGAAAACATTCTTCGGAGCCAGGAAGGACAACGGCAACATCTGTTAGAGTTGCCAAACAGTCGTCGATATCCATCAGGCGGCCGCAGGTAAACTGAAAGCCACCCCATGTTCTAATATTTACCCCGGCCTGCCCCTGGTAGAAACATAACTGGCTTATGAATGAGCCTTTGCTGCGATCTTCTTCAGTCATTTATTTTGCCTCCTCCCGCAATGTCGATGTCGCTAAAGGGAAATGTATTTGTATTTACAGATTTAGCGACAATAGTACACAGGTCAATCAAGGTAAAATCTTCCAAATAGGCTAAACCATTAGGGGGAATTACAACAACATTCTGTTGTCCTCCAGCAGGGGCTAACCTTGCAAAACGTCCATCCTCGACACGCTGAAGAAGGCCATAGTAAGTGGTACCATCAGATAAGAATATAACCATATTGAGCCCGATTTCATTGCATAATTCATGGACCATACTGCGGGTGCCGCTTATAGACGTAAAGCCAAATCCATCCATAATAGTCCTCCTTAAATATTTTTGGGGTTATGATACATTCTATGATTAAGACACAAGATGTGTGTACATAAGAACGTACTATAAAATTATCAGCTTCCCAGAAAAGCAAAAACCTGTCTAGAACGAGCGTTCAGACAGGTTTTAGGATGCCCTTATATTGCTAAATATCACTGGTGTCCTTTGGTTGCTGTTTAATTTTTAGAAGTTTAACTGCTTGTTTATCAATAAAAAACTGGGAACTTTTTACTGCTGTCTTCTTATTCTTATAGCTGCTCTTAGGAGAAATTTTACCCATGCCTTTACCTCCGTATGTACAGTATCTCCCTGCACCTGTTGGTTTAATCTATAGCGACCCTCATTCTCTCACTACTTCGGTAAAGTGAATCACAGTAACAGTATCGTCGACATGGATCTGTTTTTCGTATATTGCTTCGAAGGTGCGAATTAGTTCGTCAACGGTTGAGATATCAGGGTTTTGATGGATCAGTTCTTTAGTCGTTAAATCGCAGAATTTTTTGGTAAGGGCCTTGTCGATCATTGCTTCATATAATTTCTTTTTGGGTCCGTACTTGCTGCCAAATGTAATCCAGACGATAGAGTTTTCGGAATAAATATCCCTAATATCCCCTAAACGGATAGTAGCGCTTTTTTGCCGGGCAATTAATAATTTTTCATTATGAGGCGATATAAAATTAAGTGAAAACATTAGAAACCCTCCTCATTTCCGGTTTATAAACGATACCGATACTTAACCTTTTTCTTTATCAGTAGTCAGAATCCTGCAAATTTGAGGAATAACAATGGGATTTCTATAAAGTAATGCCAAAGTTTAATTCAGAAGTAACCTTTGCCTATTATTTGCTTGCCTGAGTTGGTTATTGCCAGTTAACACCGAAAAACGGGGATAATTCCAGCTCAATCTACTAATATGACGATTGGTTAAATTTACATAATGTAATCAAGGGGGTATAATTAGTTTGCACACTTTTTTCTGAAGGGAATATTACATGTTACGCAGTCTAAAAGTACCACTAAAACGCTACTGTTCCAGGCATTTTCAAAAAGACTTAATGGCCGGCCTTACTGTCGGTGTAATTTCGCTGCCGCTGGCAATGGCTTTTGCGATTGCTGCCGGGGTAAAGCCCGAATATGGGATCTACACGACAATTATTGCGGCTGTACTGGCTTCCCTGTTTGGGGGGAGCCGCTACCAGGTTACAGGACCAACAGGGGCATTTATACCCATACTGCTTTCTATTGTACTGGTCCATGGGTATGAGAATTTGTTGCTGGCCGGCCTGCTGGCAGGTATAATTTTAATTGTTATGGGCCTTCTTAAAATGGGTACGCTCATAAAGTTTATCCCCCGGCCGGTTACTGTCGGGTTTACTGCCGGGATTGCAATTAATATTTTTACAGGACAGATCGCAAATTTCCTTGGTTTGACAGGAATACAAGGCCATGAAGGCTTTATTGACAGTATCCGGGAGATCCTCCTTCATCTTGATACACTTAATCCATACAGTATCTTAACTGCGATAGTCTGCCTGGCGCTTATATTGCTTACACCGCGTTTCCTGCCCAGAATCCCCGGTTCGCTTGTTGGCTTATTAGCCTCAACGGCACTGGCAGCATTCATGTATCCGGGGCAAGTAGCTACTATTGCGACCGCTTTCGGGGGGATTCCAGGCGGGTTGCCGCATTTTGCACTCCCAGCCATTACTGTTGATAAGCTGGAGCAGCTTATCCGGCCGGCCTTTACTATCGCAATGCTGGGAGCTATTGAATCATTGCTTTCGGCTGTTGTGGCCGATGGCATGACCGGAACACGTCATAATAGCAACAGGGAATTAATTGGGCAGGGGATTGCCAATATAGTAACGCCACTCTTTGGCGGTATTCCGGCTACCGGGGCCATTGCCCGGACTGCCACCAATATTAAGAGCGGGGCCGTCACCCGCTATTCGGTTGTAATATCAGCCTTATTCGTATTGGCAACCCTCATTGTCCTAGCCCCTTATGCCGGGGCTATTCCCCTTGCCAGTATGGCACCGGTGCTGATGCTGGTTGCCTATAATATGAGTGAACATCAGGCTTTTTTTGCTATTTTAAAGACCAGATCCAATAGTAGCAGCGTGCTTGTTGTTACGTTTCTGCTTACGGTACTGGCGAATTTGACAGTAGCTGTCGAGGTTGGACTGTTGCTGGCTATGGTTATTTTTGTCAAACGCATGAGCGACATTCTGGTTGTAACCAAAGTTCTCCCTAATCCGGAAAACCACTTATCTAAAGTAGCGGCTCAGTCGCGGCTGGATACCCATGATTGCCCTCAGATCAGCATCTTTAGTATTGAAGGGCCGCTTTTCTTCGGCGCAGCCCAGATGTTCTCCGCGAGTATTATGGATACCATTCAGTATAATCCCAGGATTCTTATTCTTCGCCTTAGTAAGGTGCCGTTTATAGATCTGACAGGTGAGGATCATTTGCGTACCATTGTGGAGAGTTTGCAAAAACGCGGCATCATGGTTTTAATTTCCGGTCTGAATGATCAACCGCAGAAAATTTTGCGCACGACTGGCCTTGCAGAAAGGATTGGCAAAGAGCGGTTTTTTGTGCATACGGAACACGCAATTGCCTATGCGATGCAGCATGCCGATGCCAAGTGCTGTTCGCGTTGCCGTGAGCGGATTTTTGACGGTTGCGATGCTAAAAGTGAGGCTGTAGCAAACGAGGTCCCGGCTTAGAGGGTTCGGATTTGTTTTCACGAATAGTAGGAAAATGGGGGTGAAGATATGTGTGGAATGAATTGGTACCGGGAACAGATGGCGATTGCCGAGGACGATGTACAGCGACTGAGCCAGTTGCTGACTATGATGGAGGATCGGTATAAACTGTCACAACTGGCGCCTGCAGATTTAGAAAAAATTAATCCTATGATCATTAGTGTCTATCAAGAAATTATTTCCCGGAAATCTTTGCTACTGGAAAAATCCCTGTGAGGCTGATGCCTACAGGGATTTTTTTGTTGTTATTATTTTAAAGAATCCTCAAATCCTTCTTCCATGGCCTTGCGGTAAGCTGTTTCATTGGCAGTCGCTTCAGAGATAATTGAGGAATTGATTTCGGCGCGGGACAGGCTATTGTCACCGGCATTGTCGCTAAACTTATCTGTTTCGTTTTCGGGTGCATCATCGACATAACCGGTGGTGGCCAAGATTAATTCGGCATCGGTTACACTGGAAAACATCCCCGGAATAAGTTTTTTCATCCAATCCCTCCTTGCGTTTTAAGGTTACTTATAGTTTCTCCAAAGTTTCAATTTCGATGAAATACTTGAGCAGGATATATAAGGATTTGCAGAGTAATGGCAACTTGTAAAAATAATAATAGAGCGGTTGCAACCGCTCTATTATTATAAAAGGGGATTATTGGGAAGATTTGGTGTTGGTAAGAGATTCTTGTTTTTGAAGGGTATCGCTAGCAGCCGGAGCTTGCTGAGCTGTGGTTTTGTCAGCAGCGGATTGGCCCTGCTTGGCACTAGAGCCGCCTGGTAGATCCTTAAAACCCATTCCACTCACCTCCAGTATCAGCATTCCCCAATTTTGGATAAATATACCACATTAAATAATTTATTTAAAAAATAAAACAGGGTGGAGTAGTTCCCACCCTGATCTATTATATTATTTGCAACTTTTTTCCTGTTTTTTGTTTTCTTTGGCATTTGGGCAAATTTCTTTGCCAAATTCTACATTGGCTTTGCTGCTTTGACAGTTTTTATCGCACAGATCTTGTTTTTTAGACATAATATCACCTCCTCCTTCGATAAATGAGGGGAGGGGTTTTTTAGTCTTCCGTCATTTCATGAATCATGAATTTGGCAGCCTGGTAAATAACTGCGCCGACAGCCACAGCTTTAAGCACCGAAGTTACATCCATATTCATGTCCATATCCATGCCCAGCATTGACCTGCGTTTCTTTTTGTGAAACATATATACCACCTCCTCATTCGATAGTTTAACCAAGGAATTAACGAGCAACTCACAGTAAGAATTGGATAAAAAACCATTAAAAAAGTCGGGATTTAAGAATATAACAGTAAGATAATAATTGCGAGAGGATTTATTTTAGAGCAGGGAGCGGTTAGAATGGTGCCAAAGTTGCAGCTGTTCAGTGTAAGGCGACGACGCTTTAGGCTTGAGTGCCTTTAATTGTAAAAATAGATAAAACCCAGTAAAATAACAAAAAATCCACCCAGTATTGGCGTGGATTTTTTGTTGTTGTTAAAGCTCATCGGCGCAGACTGTTTCGGTACCCTCTACGCATTTGAATTCGGTACAATTTTCACCGCTACCGATGTGGTCAAAGTATTCATTGGTCCCTTTTAAATTTTTGCCGTTCCAAAAGCTGTAAATACTGTTGTTTTCATTATTGGACAAACTATCACCTCCTGCTCATGTTATGGTGTTAGTTTAACCCGAAGCAGGCGGCAAAATGATAAAAGGTCTCAAAGATTTACTATTGGTGGGCTGTGGCTGGTTCATTCATGCCCTGATGTGCTTTAGCTTCAGGTGACTTGCTTAAGATTCTAGGGGGAAAAAGGGCAAAGCCTATAAATATATAGAGGGATTTTTGATTGAGTCGAGAATACAAAGTAGTAATATTGTGGAATGTTTTTCCTCAGCAAAAAAGCGATTTTTATAATACGGAGTGGTGATTTATGAAGGGAACGGTAGTTGGCACATGGGTCAATACAGCCCGCAAGATCTGGGGTGACGCCTTAACCACTGACGCAATGGGGCATGTTGGCTGGCAGCCTGATACAATGTTTATGCCGACCGAAGAGATTGAAGATGCTAAACCTAAGTCTTTTGTTGCTTATTTAGCTGAGCGGACAGGTAAAAGCCAGGAAGAAATCTGGCTTGCTATCGGCAAGGATAATGTCCGGACATTTGCCCAGTCTTACCCGGCTTTCTTCCGTCAAGAGAGTCTGTATTCTTTCTTGCGGTCGATGTACGATGTTCATGTAGTTATGGTAAAGCGGATACCAGGTGCCAAGCCGCCGGAGCTTTTGATTAGTCCGGTGTCAGAATATGAGGCGGTTTTGAGTTATCGTTCCCACCGTGGTATGTTTGGTTATATGAAAGGTCTTTTGGCTGGAACTGCCGATTATTTTAAAGAAGACATTAAAACTGAGATCCTTGAGTCTTCATCAGAGCATCTTAAGATGGTTATTACATTCCCGCAACCGATCACCCATACTGTTGTTTACCGGCTTAATAAAATGCTGTCTTTTGGCATGTGTAAGAGTATTCCCGCTAAAATTGGCATAGTTGTTACTGCGTTTTCACTACTGGCAGACGGATTGCTGGCGGCAGTGAATGTACCTGTGTCATTATGGACAGCCTTCTTACAGGGGGCAGTGGCTGCTGTTGCTGCCGCGCTTCTTCTCAGACCATTGGCGACAATCCGGGAGGAGATCGCCGACATTCACGATCGAAAGTACTTTACTGAGATTAAACTGGAATCAAGTGATGAGTTTGAAGAAATCATGCAAATGCTGGCCCGCTATAAGCAACGTGTTAAGAGTGAGTTCATTGGTTTTAAAGGAATTACCGATGAGATGAATAAATATGGCGATGACTTTAACTCTTTGGCCGGCCGGATGAAAGCTACCTCAGATGAAATATCAGGGGTGGTACATGATGTTGCTACTGCTGCTACTAATCAAGCCATGGAAACAGCGAGTGCTGTAGGTATTTTAAATGGGAATCTTGAAACATTGAGCACGGTGGTAACTGAGCAAAGCCGAAATAAAGAGCAGCTGGAGGCAGCAGTAGCGGAAATTAATAAAGGCTTTGCAGAAGTGCAGGCTTCGACAGCTAAGTTAGAGCACAGCCTTGATAAGTTCGCCGAAGTGAAACGTTCGGCCGAGCACCTGCAGACGCAAGCTACGAAAATTAATGAAATTACCGGCATGGTGGCAGCTATTGCCGGACAAACAAACCTGCTGGCACTTAACGCCGCCATTGAAGCGGCCCGGGCTGGCGAGCAAGGGCGTGGTTTTGCGGTTGTGGCTGAAGAAGTCCGGAAGTTGGCTGAACAGTCGCATCATCACTCTGAAAGTATCTCCAGCGATTTAAAAGTCTTAATGAATATTATTGATCAGGTTGTCCAAATGATTGAGGCTGAATTCGATATCCTTGCTTCTGAAAGCAGGCAATTGAATGCTGTTGTAACAGGCAGTGCCGAGAACGTCGGCTACATTGATATTGTAGCGGTTAACATCGTTGATATGATTACAAAACTTGAACAGGAGATGACAGGCCTTAATCAGGTATATGGTAAAATTGAGTCGTTGGCTGCTATTTCTGAAGAAAACTCAGCTGCCAGTGAGGAGGTTAGTGCCTCAGTGCATGTGTATAACGAAAAGCTACAGGCTATGATGGGGAAAATTACCGAGTTTAAGACTGTTATTCAGCACTTCAGTGAAGATCTCAACACCTACCGTACTTAATCATCAAGTTAGCATCAGGCGGGGATAAAACCCCGCCTGATGTTTGCATAGTTTATTCTTACCAGATTGTTGTTATAAAAATGTGTTTAAGTAGATCGGGATGGAAAGAATAGAATGGAAATGTCATATTTATGTGATAGTATCTTAGATGAATCCAATAAAGAGGTATCTTTGACATTATCAGTTTTATTGGACATTAATAAGACATATATTGGAGGTATATAATGATTCGTGAGCGCCGCAATAAAGCAAAACTTGAACTATATTACAATAAATTTGTTAATGACAGCGTTGTTGACCCTAATGTTCATCCCTGGATTGGTGAGTCCTGGCAGCGCAGCAAAGACCTGGGTGTGGGTCGCGATGTCTTCCATCTGAACATTAAGCTGTCAAGAGAAGAAATCAGCAAACGACGGGAACGTTATACTACGGCCATTGACTTCCTGGATGGATTATATAATGAGATAAAAGAGCATTTTACCAGCTATAACCTAAGTATGTTATTAACGGATCAGGACCTGTATGTCCTAAAAAATTATGCAATGCCATTTTATCAGAAAACTGCCGGGGAGCTTGAGGGTGCCCGTATGCAGGAAGAAGACATTGGTACATCAAGTATTGGTATCGCTTTCCGAAATAAGGTCCCGTTTCTAATGTTTGGCCCCGAGATGTGGATTAAAGACTGTCAAAATGGCGACGCCTGCTCTGCCCCCATCATCGTAGATAACCAAGTGAAATTTGTTGTAACAGTGGTTTCAATCCAGCAGGAGGAACTGCCTTATAGCGCGATGGTGGCCATGGTGCTCAGTATTAAATATGCGATGGAACAGCATTTGGCCATGGTAGCCAGTTTAAATGCCAAGAACACTATCCTGGATGCGGTACCGCTCGCGGTATATCACATTTTACCCGGTGGTGAGGTCGCTTATGCCAATAAGCTTGGTAACAGCAGATTGTTAGGCATTGTACCACCTGGGACCGAAGATAAAAATGAAGGACCAAACCTGAGTGATGTGCTTGTAAACTACCGGCATACACCAATTTATAAAGGGTTTCTCGGGGTTCCTTCTTATAATCGGGAGGTCACCTGGATAACCCCCCGCAAAACTTATGAGGATATTACTACTGTTGTGCCACTTGCCGGCGATGACAGTGAGGTAGAGAGTATTGTAGCTGTATCATTACCTATTGAAGATTTGCGGACCCTGGTTGCCCATACGGCTGGTTACACGGCCCGCTACAGTTTGTCAAGCATGGTAGGAGACAGTCAGGTATTTACTACGATGAAGGATAAGGCCAGCCGTACGGCTAGAAATGACTATCACTTTTTACTGCAAGGCGAATCAGGCACTGGTAAGCAGCGGTTAGCGCACGGGATTCATCAGGCAAGTTCCCGGGCGGCCGGCCCTCTGATCGCTGTTAAATGTGGTGATATGCCGCCGGAAATCCTGGAAGTGGAGTTATTCGGCCGCGGTGGGAACGAGGCTGAGGGGCGTCCGGGTAAATTAGAATTGGCCAGCGGGGGCACGCTATTTCTCGATGAGATCGAGAAGCTGTCTACAGTTTTGCAGGACAAGCTGGCAGAGACCCTCAAAGACGGCAATTTATCACGGTGCGGGGAAAGTGTACAGCGGCCTATTGATGTCAGGGTTATCGCTGCTTGCGATACTGATCTTAAACGCTTGGTTGAAAAAGGTGTGTTTTTTGCCGGATTATATGAACTTATTTCCCGGTCTGTCGTGCGGGTCCCGCCACTAAGGATGCGGCGGGACGATGTGCCTGGTTTGGCTGCGCACATTGTCGAGGAGCTGGCAGCTCTGCATGGATTGCCTGCCAAGCAATTAGCCCCGGAGGCCGCAGCGGTGATTATGGGTTATGACTGGCCTGGCAATATAAAGCAACTGCAGGGAGTAATCGAGCAGGCCTTTTTCCGTACTGCCGGGAATATTATTTCCGCTAATGAGATTACCATGCCCGGCGAGCAGCGTTTAAGCAAAGCCTGGAAGGAAGATAAAGAGGCCTTTGTTGAAGCCTGGAAAGCTGCCGGGGGCAATATCAGCCGCCTGGCTAATATGCTTGATGTCAGTCGGGTCACACTCTATCGCTATATAAAAAAATATGGCTTGGATAAGGAGTAAGGAGGAGCACGTTTGCGACTGAGAAAGAAGCCCTGGGTTGCTGAGGCATTAACAGCGTTCACTAATATCGTACTGCAAAACCCGGGTGAAGAACTTAAGGGTAACTGGGCGGCCTTGTTTGGCAATCATTGGCCAGTGCATGCCGAACTCGGTACTGGCAGAGGCGATTTTATTACCGGGATGGCGGAACGGCATCAGAATTTAATTAACTTTATTGGTGTTGAAGCGCAAAAGGATGTTCTCTATAATGCGGCCCTCAAGACTCGGAAAAAAGAATTAGAGAATGTGCGCCTTATGGTTTTTAATGTGAATGATCTGCTGACTATTTTCGCACCCGGGGAGCTTGACCGGCTGTATATTAATTTCTGCGACCCCTGGCCTAAGAACCGTCACGCCAAACGTCGCCTCACTCATGCCGGTTTTCTGGAAAAATATCGCATTGTTTTAAAAGCTGGCGGTCAGTTGTGGTTTAAAACAGACAACAGACAGCTGTTTGATTTTTCATTAGAACAGTTTAGCCAATTTGGGCTTGCTGTTGATTATATAACCTATGATCTTCATAACAGTAATTTTACTGAAAATATTATGACCGAGTACGAAACCCGGTTCAGCTTGTTAGGGCTGCCTATTTGCCGCTGTATCGCTACTTTTTAAGACTGATACAGACACTAACTGAACACATTACGGCCATACGCGGCATACAATACACTAAAATCCGTTTTTGTTGGGAGTGTGTTGCTATGCCGCGTCGCTCGTCTGGTACAGGCAATGTTCAGCCGGTGCCGCCACTTGATCTTGAAGAAGTCAAGTTCTGGCTGCATATCATGGAAGATCATGCTCTGTTCATAAAGACCGGTCTGCCCTTTGATAAGCCTGATTTGATTGAAGAAGCCAGTAGTTTTGAACGGGAGTTTAAGGCTTTGCGTGGGCGGGCTGAAAAACCTCAGATTGAGAAAAAATTTGCTGAACTTATTACCGACACTATGGCGTCTCTGAAAGAGTTTATTAAGTATAAAACCCTTTTGCTTGGCTTATCGCTGACCAATAAACTGGGCAGCGCGTTACCGCCACTCTTTTTTGACCATATAATTCGCGAAGCCGAATATTTTATGGCTCTTTTAGAGAAAATTCGGGCTGGTAAGAAATTAGCTGTTGTCAAAGCGCTTGAAGCTGATTTCTGGCTGAGAATTATGGCTGAACATACCAAATTTATCGGCAGCAGGCTGGACCCGTCCGAGATCAGCCTGATTGATGTTGTCAGGGGCTATCAAGCCGAATTTGACGACTTGACAATGCAGGGGTGGAACTATGTGAGCTTTTTTGAGCATAAGTCTATTGACTTGCCTGCGTTCAATCGCTTTCTCCAGGATAGTCGTGCGGCAACTGTTCGCCTGCGCGACTTTGAGCAGGCAACTTATGACATGATTATTACCAATAGGCTGCTTAGTGCAATTCCTGCAGTTTTAGCCGACCATGTCCGCCGCGAAACAGATCATTTCCTCCTGGTGCTGGCTATGATGGAAAAAGGCGTAATTAAGATAGAAAAAGACTGTGCCGACGTGAAATATAAGAATCATACCAAATTTGGCATCCTTGTTGATGAAGAAGCTGCCTGCAATATTGGCGAAAGCACAGAGTTTGTAGAACGGGATCAGGTTTCTGAAGAAAATCCTATTGATGATATTGAACTAGATTACACACCCGAAACCGATCGTGAGCATAGTGAGACTGATGCAGACTCCAGCGAGGGCAAGGTAGGCCGGGCCGACGACTTGAGTAGTGAAACAAAAGCCAAATATCAGATTAAAACTGAAATTTTGTCAGACAAAGGGGTAGCGGAGCAGACTAAAACTGAAAAGAATAGTAAAAAAGGCAAGTATAAATGGGGCGAAAACTGGCCGCGCCAGCTAGGAAAACTAAAGATATAATAATTTACTGAAAATAACCCCTCCCGATCTGCGGGAGGGGTTTAGCCTGTATGTAGCGAACTATTAGGGGAGAATAGCAATACTTGACATAAGCTGGCGCTGGGTATTTGTCACTGCCAACAGCTGTCCGCTGGCTAAATCAATCAGGCTGAGATCGGCAAATAAGTTGCTGGTGCCAATTGCCTGGTCCGTGTTAGGAATCAGGTATAAACGGGATAATGATCTCCCGATGGCCAGACGATCAATAATCTGGGCGGTACTCAGGTCAATTACAAAAATAGATGCTCCATCTTCGTTGACAATATACGCAGTCTGATTATCTGGTGCCACGGCGGCATGGCAGGGATAGGCTGCGAGACTGCGGCAGCTGGGACATTGAATAGTCACTACCAGCGGTATACGGCGCTTTTTACTTAAGTTAAACAAAGCCACACCTTCACCGGTAAAAGCTGTGTTTGTAAATGGTACTATCAGGCGGCTGCCGGCTAAAATAATATTTGTAGGAATGCCGGCAATATCATTTTGCCAGGCGATGTTCCCATTAGTGTCCAGTTCCATAATAGTGCCGCCGGCATGATGTTCCCAGGCGGCATAAATTCTCCCGGCATCAGCCGCTAAGCCCACACAGCTTGCCTTAACCGCCGGTGCCCCGAGTGTCTGGCTGGACATTGCCGCCAGATCAAAGCGGTGCAGTGTGCCGCAGGCTTCGGCAAGGTAGGCAGAAGTTAGACTGGTTTCGGCTAAGATAAACTGGGCAGGGTAAGGAATTGTCATTGGCAGGCTATAGAGTGTCTGGTTGATTAAGTTTACTGTCAATATTTCGTTTTTTCCGCTGGTATTGGCACAGGGCAGGTAAGCTTTTGTATAATCGGCAGTTACAGTAAGCTCAGTGGGACTTAATTCCGGGGAAAAGGCCAGTTCAGTCAGGATTTCCCCGCTGGGGCCATCCACAATAATTACGGTATGGGTACTAGCATCAACAGCCAGTAGCTTATATGGTGTTACCCCATGCGATCACCTCATTTTTTGTCCATCGTTTATCGATTTCTTACAGCTCCCGTTTTTTAGCGCTGGGAGTTAAGAGAGTGCAACTTTTCTAAGCTGAGTCTTATTATATACTATGATTTAATGGCTGTTTGGTTAACGTGTTTTTGAAGGGAGTGCCCGTACGTGCGAGCAAAAAAGATTCGAAGGTTTCCCAAACTATGGGTTAGCCCGGCTGAGGCGGTATTTTTTATTGCTGGGATATTATTCCTGATCGGTACGGTGAATGTGTTTAGCGCCAGCTTTGTGCTGGGGGGGCAGTTGTTTCAGGACGGCTACTTTTTTGTTAGCCGGCATTTGCTGTCTTTTGGCGTAGGCTTTGTGGTTATGGTTATAGCTGCCGCCATTGATTACCGCAAGCTAAGCCGCGGTTGGCTGATAGTAGCGATACTTGCAGCCGTTGGCTTACTGCTGGCTGTCCATTTTAATGGAGAGTATGCCAACGGGGCCAGACGCTGGCTTAAGCTTGGCAGCTTTCAGTTTCAGCCTTCCGAGATAGCCAAACTTACGACCATTGTGATTACTGCCGCTTACCTGGGAGCCCGGCTTGACCGGGGATTACCGGTATCTCTATATTCCTGGCCGCTAGGTGTTACACTGGTTATGGGCGTGTTGGTACTTAAACAGCCTGACATGGGTACTGCTGCCGTTATTGTTGGTTTGGGTCTGGTACTGTATGTTTTGGCAGGTATTCCCCGGCAGGAACTTACTTATTTAGGCATGGCAGCCGCTACTATAACCATATATCTAGTATATGCCGCAGCCTACCGGGCTGAACGGATTCTGGCCTGGATTGACCCCTGGGCCTATCAGCAAACATCCGGCTATCAGACGGTACAATCACTTTTGGCGATTGGCTCTGGCGGTTTGTTTGGTTCCGGGCTGGGCATGGGAGCAAGCAAATTTCACTATCTGCCGGAAGCTCATACAGACTTTGCTTTTGCCGTATTGTGCCAGGAAATGGGCTTTGTAGGGGCCGGCCTTGTCTTAATGCTGTTCGGTGCTATCGCTTGGTATGGATTACAGATCGCCCGGCGTGCCCCAGACGGTTATGGTTTTATGCTGGCAGTCGGTGTGACAGCACTGGTGGTAGGGCAGGCTGTTGGCAATATTGCCATGGTATCCGGCGTTTTCCCGGTTACTGGCGTACCCCTTCCGTTTATCAGTTTTGGCGGGACTTCCCTTATTATCAATTGTGCTGCAGTAGGTCTCTTAATTAGTATTGGCCGGAGGGCAAATGCTAAAGCCATTCGCCCGGAGCAGGCCCCGGCGCCCCCTGTTCGTTCAAAGCTAAAGCTGGTTAAAAAAGACAGACGTCCGGGCGGCGCCTAAATATCGTGTTTAAAGGCTTACCTTTACGGTAATAATTACTAATGAAATGATTTTTCTATTCATTAATTTAGTGATGGAATTGTCTGACAAATTTGGCGGCTTGCAAGGGTAAGCCGCCGGTCGTAGCAGGCATTTCTGTAAAGGGGGCCTTTTCTTATGATTTGGCTAATCCGGGCCGGTGCATATCTTTTCAGTGGTTTGACTGTGTGGCAGTTTATTCAGGGTGCTGGTGCACCAGAGTCGGCCGGCATTCATCAGCAACTGGCTCTTGATCAGCAACATGGTATGGTTCTGGGGGTGTGCGCCGGTTTTAGCGCTTATACCGGCTTAGATGTTACGTTAATCCGTCTGGCATGGGCCTTGTCTGTTCTGTATCGTGGAGCCGGCATTGTTTTATACATTCTGGCCTTTCTAATAATGCCTGTTTCCTAATATTGCGGTTGATCCGGCAGGTTTTGGACCTGCCGGATTTTTTTGTGACAATAAGGTGACGTTTTTTGTTAGCTTCACATAAAATACAATAGGTTAATTGAGAGGAGGCTTTCTTTGTGAGAAAAAAGACCCGGAATGAAGTCGATGAAGAACGCGCAAAAGCTAAAGGTATGAAAATGAAGGATGAGCTTCACGATCTGGACGATATGTGTGAGAGCGATGATCTGGTCGAAGATATAGATCATAACATGGATATGTGCGATATGGCAGGTCTAGAATGCAGACCAGACATGGACGGTGATCTGCCGGACTGTATTATGCTGGCTCACTCGTATGTCCCGTGGCAATATTATGAAAAAGCATTTACCCCGTCTGAAGCGCTTGTCAAGGGCACGCTGTTTCCCGAGCTTTGGGGTGCCTACGCAATACCCAAATAGATTAAACATGGAGGTGTAAAGTAAGTGAACTATGATAAACAGCGGGCAATGCTTAGAAAAGTTCAGGAGATGGAGTTTGTAGCTGTTGAACTTAATCTTTATCTTGACACCCATCCCTGTGACCGTGATGCAATTAATGATTTTAACTGTGCTGTAGAAATGTTACAAAAGCATAAGGAAAGATATGAGGCTGAATTTGGACCGCTTCTAAATTTTGGTTTTGGCGGCTTATCCGAGGAACCCTGGCAATGGGTCCAAGGACCATGGCCTTGGGAATTATAATTATGTGATAGGGGAGCAGTGGATATGTGGATATATGAAAAGAAACTGGAACATCCTGTACGCGTCACCTGCCCGGATGTAAAATTTGCCAAAATGGTTATTACTCAGTATGGAGGGCCTGACGGTGAGCTGGGGGCTTCCCTGCGGTATCTGAATCAACGCTATAGTATGCCTACAGATAAAGCAAAAGCTCTATTGACAGATATTGGAACAGAAGAACTGGCTCATATGGAAATGATTGCTGCTATGGTATATAAACTGGTTGACGGTGCAACTTGTGAAGATTTTAAAGCGGCTGGCTGGGAAGGTCAATATGTACAGCATAATCATGGTCTGTTCTGGACCGATGCCAACGGTATACCTTGGTGTGCCTCGTACATTGCCTGTCTTGGTGATCCAATCGCCGACTTAACTGAGGATATGGCCGCAGAACAGAAAGCAAGGGTGACCTACGAGCATCTAATTGCCTGTACGGATGACCCTTGTGTTAAAGATACCCTCCGCTTCTTGTGGCAACGGGAGGTTGTTCATTTCCAGCGGTTTGGCGAGACCTTAAATGATGTGCAGGAATGGATGTGCAAGAGCAAGCATTTGTGGAACGGGCATAAATGTGGCTGTGAATGACACAACCTATGTAACATAAACTATAATTTAACCCTCTGCGAATGGCAGAGGGTTAAATTATAGGGAGAGGGTTGTCAGGCGGACGGTTTTCGTTTATAATTCTTTATAAGGAAATAAATATATCAGAGCAAACCTTCTAAAAGGAAGGGACGCAAAGCCATGGGTCTAAAGATTGTTAACATCTATGATTGCCAGGTTGCACACAATGTGTAATCCTGGCAATTTTTAATTAAAAATGAAACTTTACTGGGGGTGTTAGTGATAGCTGGTGCCGAAAGTAATAATCTGGATAGTGTAAACATGAGTGAAGAAGAACTAGAGGAATTGTTGGCGGAATTGCCTAATATCATTAAGGAGTTAGAAGCGCTTAAAACAGAGCGTACATAAGTTGCATTTTCTTAGATTAACATAATTTGTAATTAATGAATAAGAGCTGCACTATCGGCAGCTCTATTTAGCGATGTGATTTTATTTTTGCGAAGATAGATTCACCGTCAATCACAATTGTACAGAGTAAGAAAAAGCCACAGATAACTTTTACTATAAATTTCAGGCTGTCTAGCAGTAAGGCCCAAACGTGCCATTCCCTTATAAAAGGAGTAATAAAGATCAAAATCAATAATACCACCAACGATATAAGAAATAATTGAGTAGCAGGATAATCTTTTAGCATAATCGTATCCTCCTTATATTATTTCTATTTTCATTATATTCTCGCTATTTATTTTTGTCTATCATTTGCTAATTTTAATTCGTAAGATTAAATTTCATTCTAAACTAATTCTAAAATTTGGTGGTTATGATAAATATATAACTCAGAACGGTAATCGTTCTGTAACTATAGAACTGTTCTCCTTGCTCTCCGTCTTCCCCTTGGGTGGACGGTTTTTTGATTTAAAGGAATTAGCGATTTAAAAGAGAAGATAGTCCATATCTTTATTGGCTCATAGCGGTGCCGGAAAAGAATTATTATCATCCGGTTTTAGAAAGGAATGGTCAAACTGAAGCTGATTTTTAACAAAGAAAATGAGGTGGATCTTGTGGGGTTAACGCCCGGATCTACTGTGCAGGATTTTTTTGATGCTGTCGATGCGTTTTTGACTGAAAATCCGTTGCCTTGTAATATCTGCAAACAGCATTGTTGTAAAGGCAGATTCAAAATCAATATGGATAGTGTCAGTGCTAAGAAAATTGCTAAAGGCAAGGTCGAACGCATAGTTTCCAAGTTGTTTGTTGATGTCGGGAACAATAAACTGGAGGTATTCCTGGTTGCAGGACATAAGAAATGCCGGCATTTGGATGGCCTGGCAAGATGTCTTGTTTACAAAGATCGACCGGCAAGTTGCCGGACCTATATCTGTCTTTCACAAAGTCTAGGTTATAGAATTCTCGATTCGGCAATTGTTGCAGAAATGCATCATGCTATGCGGGCTGAATATCTGGTTACAGTCATAAAAGATCCGGCAACACCAGCGGCAGCTATTGAACCGGCCACAGCATTGCTCCAGGAAATAATTAGCACCAGCGTAGCGTACAACTGTAGCAGCTATAACGAAATCCTGATTAAGGACTGTGTAAGATCGGATTATGCCCATTCCAATATATCACCGGAAGAGGTTAACTATTTTCATCAAATTATTAATAGTGCTGAATTTTAAACGAACAGCCCTGGGTTACAGCATTAATGAATTAATTTTGGAGGGCTTACGTAAGCCCTCCAAACGGCAAAATTTACTGCCAGGGATAGGATACTCTTTCGAAGTACGTGACAGCTAAGAAACATATACCGATCACAATTAATACTGCAATTGCTATTGTTGTCATAGCGCCCGCCTCCTGTTCTGTTGTAGTGAGGTTAACTATCCCTATATAGTATGTGTGGGATAGACTTCTTTATGTGATCTGGTCAATTTTGTATTTCTGTCTAGGCCCTGAGGGGCTCTTTTTATTTATTAGGGAACTGAACAAAAAGCCTGTATAAATTGTAAACAATTAATAAACAAGACCTTTGTTTATTGTTGTGGCATTCTTGTGGGCTGCATGCGATGCGCTTCATAGTCAATAGACAGTAAAATAACGCCGTCCAGGATGAACGGCGCTTAAAAAAGGAGAGAGAAGTTGGTGTTAGTTTTACCAGCCGCCAAACAATTATACTACCGGAGGCATCGGTCCGGGAGGCCGGGCAATGAACCGGGCTATTAAATTATTCGATATTTTAATAGCCCGGTTATGGTTCCGTTCTATTTACCAACTTGGCAGTGGGGTTAACATCGGGTGTGGTATTATACTGTGAAGTTGGCTGATGAGTATTTTTTTCTTTTGGAAGTTCAGATTCCCTCAGGGATAATGGTTCAGGATTATTCGGACCATACCCTGCCGGCATTTTTGCGTCAAGCTTCTGCTCTTCAACAGACTTTTTCATATTAATCACCTCAGAGCTAGTGTTCCCTGGTAAATTTTTTTTACCCTTTTTTAAAAAAAATTATCATTCAGTGCCGGGTGATTTAATTTACCGCAGAGCTGCCACGAGTCCGGATAAGCGACCGCTGTAAAGGCGGAAGTAACTGGCAGGCCTGACCGTTGTTACCTATTAGTCAATCTTACATTAAGAAAAACCCACTTGCTTAACAAAAATTTTATGCTCACAGTTGTTTAGCATACTTACAAACGGGGAATAGTATGGAGTAGCAAAACAATGTGAGGTGATCAGTAGCTTGATTCGATTTCGCAATCATCCAATCGTAATTTTTACAGCGTTGCTTACAATTTATACGATTTGTAATTCGATTTCAGCAATCTTTAAGTAAGGACAGGCTACAAACTGCTAGAATAGTTTTGTTGTTTGTCCATAGTTGTAGCAAGGCATAAGAAATAGGCGGATTTATACCCGCCTATTTTTTATCCTGATAGACAGCCATGCCGTTACAACGGCACCAGCAAAGAATAAAAAATGTTATTTTTCAGGATAGAAAGTATAACTTTCCCTGGATAAGGGCAACATCGGCTTACGCTTTCGCCAAGGCTCGGCGCCAGCCGTGTTTTCTTTACCCCATCAGAATTTATAAAAATTCCGGGACTATGATCTAAGGGCTAAGAAAAAGCTTAGGCTTCTGCTGGCGTCCTAAAGGACTTGGCATAAGCCAAGTTTTTCTAATCATTTGCAACACCTCGGGAAGCGATTTTAACAGTCTCACAAACGATTTAGCTGCTTGTCAGAATGACATTGTTCCGGAATTTTCGGCAAACTGAATTCTTGGAAGTGGTCTTTGTATAAGCTGTTTAAGCTTCTATGGGCGCTTCCGGTTTAACGGCTGTTTCACTGATCACTACATCTTCTTGCACCGTATCATGCTCACGACTATTACTTAGAGTTGCCAGTAAATCGATTATTTGCTTATTTTGGGCAATAATAATTTCTTGATTTTTTGTTATCTCTTGCAAAGGATAAAGAGCCTGCTGAAATTTTTCTACAATATATTTTATAATTTTATCGTAGGAAGCCAACATAATACCCCCCTTATATTTATTGGTATATTATATTAGCATAGCTGGTGAAAGGTGAATAAATTGGCTGGAGGAGGGGGACAGTACCGGCCAAAACATATGAATCTGTTTTGGCAACTACAGGTAAATGGACCTCCGCGGGGCGGAGGTCCATTTGCTGTAACAAAAACGGAAAGTTGTCAATATAGTTGATGCTAGACTTCTTCCGGGTTTTGGGTAGGCTTAGTGTGCTTGTGTTGATAATCGTCAGCAGTTTTAGGTGTTTGTTGCGTTGATTGCGATCCTTTAGATTTAGCCCGCTGACGGCTACGAAACTGATCAAGAGTTCTCCCGCCCATTGTATGACCCCCTTAAATAACATTATCGGGATAATAGTACCCTACTATATAAATGTGTAATTTAGCTGTGGATTATTCAAAAATTTGTATTGCATGATTGCCCTGACCATATTTATAGCCATTGCTTGTAAAGGTAGTTGCTATAATCTTCAAATATGTTGTAGTAAGCATGTGGGTTAGCCGGAAGCTGCAGGAAATTTTCTGTATTAGCAGGCGTTCCCTGTTGTTTGACAGGAGTTTGTCTGTCCGCAGCAGAATATTTAAGTATTTCCTGCTGTTTAAGCAGAAAGCAGACTACCGGTGAAGGAGAATTACGATGAAGCTTGGTGAATTGGTCAGGAATCCGAAAGGGGCCCGCTTGGCGGGGATATACCGTGTTTCGCGATTTGAGCTTAAAACCGCAAAAAACGGCAAGACCTATGGTGATTGTTATATTAGCGATCATAGCTTTGATGTGCCTGCTAAGTTCTGGGATATATCGGGCGAGTACTCACAGATTTTGCAGCAAAACCTGGTATTGTATATTGAAGCCACCCTTGATCACTTCAAAGAGGCTCCGCAGCTAATTATTGATAGTGTTGCTATCCCCTCGCGCCAGGAGATCGATGAGGCGCTAAACACGCTGGGCATGATGGCATCACAGGATATCGGACAGTTGTATGAGGCATTGACGGCAATCATTGCCGGCGTGGAGTGTAAATCATTAAAGCAAATACTTAACTATGTCTTTATTGATGATAAAGAGTTTGTCGAGAGGTTTAAGCGCCATCCCGGTGCAGTCAAGAACCACCATGCCTGTATCGGAGGCTTGCTCCAGCATACAGTGGAGGTCGCGACAACTGCTCTGGACTATTGTGTTCGTAACCCCAGGGTCAAAAAGGATATCTTACTGGCTGCAGCTCTATTTCACGATATTGGCAAGGTCCGTGAGATTGAAGTGGATGCTTTGGGGCTGCCGGTTGGTTTTACAAAAGCGGGAAAACTCCTGCGCCATATTTATTTGGGGATGGAGCTGGTTGAACAGGCGTGCAGGAAATTTAATCTGGAGGCAGAGCTTTGCTTAATCCTTAAACACTGTATTTATTCCCATCATGGGCAGGCTGAGTGGGGCAGTCCGGTGGAACCGATGATCCTGGAAGCGGAAATCCTGCATTATCTGGATAATTTAAGCGCAAAAACTGAACAATTTATCCGGGAGGAAGACAAGGCACTACCGGGTAGCTTTAATCGGAGCGCCACCTTAAGACGGGATATATATCGGTTAAGTGAGGAATGGGCACAAGAATAAGCAGAAACGTTGTATTTATACTTAAATGGCGGTAAAATATATATAATAGGCAATTAATCAGTATGGTGGTGTTATATTGACAACCCAAAACATCTATCAGCAGGCTGTTTATGATATGTATGCAGCAATCGCCGGTGCAGCTGCCATTAAAACTATTAAGGCTCAGTACAACGCTGTGATCGAAGGCCGGACAGAAACCCATGAAGCCGACATATATTGGGAGTTTACCGATGGTGATATTATCTATAAAATACTTATTCAGGCGAAAGAGCAGGTAAGTCTGGGTGAATTATTTTCCTTCTTGCGGATTGTAAGAGATATTCCAGGACAGGTTATGGGTGTTATTGTGACTCAGCCGGTATATAAGAAAGATGTTAAAGATATGGCAGCAAACGCCGGTATTATTCTGTATGAGCTTTTGGCGCCGCTGACTGCCGGAATTTGGGAGCCTGTTATAAGTAATATCCGGATTAACGTGGATGCGGCCTGGGTTAAAGCGGCGAAAGAGCAGGCCGGCTTAGGTGACGAAATGATTCAAATGAATGCAAATCCCAAATATACTTTTTTATACGATGAGAACGGCAATTGTGTGGACTCTGTTCAGGGTGTTTTTGATTATTATGGCAAAGAACGAAATAGCGCCGGTACCGAACAGGAAAAGATTGTTCACTCTTTTGCCGAGCCGGTATTTTTACAAACCCATCATGAAATGGTACCTTTTATCAAATTGGATAATATTACTTTTGATTTGGAATTTGTTAATGCTAACCAAATGCCAGGTGAAGAAATGTTGGGTCAGGTTTTTGAAAAGACATTAAAGTATTTTGGTCATTGAACAAAAAGAAGTCCTGACGTGTTATCGCTTTGGACTTCTTTTTCTAACCCCAGCAGAATTTCTATGACACCGGATAAAAAAAGGTAAGGCTTCTGGCTGCGTCCTAAAAGACGAGTGCATAAGCCAATTTTTCTAATTAAATTTATGTTCACCGAACGGGATATCAATAATCCGGGTGATTTTATCTGAAAGTTGAATCTTGAAAAGGAAATCCTGTTTATTTAAATGTAAGTATTCATTATCATCCAGGCGCAATTCAATCGATTTTAGTGGTGAATGCTCACTCAGATTGATTGAGAGGCTGCGGTCAGATTTTAAAATCATATGATTGTCAAGATTAATCCATTCTTTGACTGGTTTCGGCGGCGCAGTGCGAATTGATTCTGACCAGATAATTGGCGATATTTCCGCCGCTGCGCTCTGCGTCAGTAACAGGATAATACCAAAACAGAGCAGACCGATTTTCATATGTAACTCCTCCTTTCTTTAATCATTAGTTTAGCATAGATGGGGAATAAATTCAAAGATTAGTAACCGTATGTTGATCAGCCGGCCTTATTGATGTATAATTTTACAATAGAACGTGCGTTCTAAATGAACTTGTGCGAGGTGGCGCAATGCAGCGCTGGATTATTCATGTCGATATGGATGCTTTTTATGCGGCTGTTGAGCAGCGGGATAATCCCGAACTGCGTGGCCGTCCTGTTATTATCGGCGGTACCGGGCCGCGTGGTGTAGTAGCTACAGCCTCCTATGAAGCCCGTAAATTTGGTGTTCGGTCAGCTATGCCGGCTATTGAGGCTAAACGACGCTGCCCTCACGGTATTTTTTTAGCGCCGGACCATCAAAAATATAACCAGGTTTCACAGCAAATTATACAGATATTTACTGATTTTTCACCGGTAATTGAGCCATTGTCACTTGATGAAGCTTTCCTTGATGTTACAGGTATGGACGGTTTGTTTGGCAGTCCGGTCGATATTGCTGTTAAAATTAAAGAACGTATCAAATCTGAGCTTGGCCTTACGGCTTCAGCCGGGGTAGCCCCTAATAAATTTCTGGCTAAACTGGCATCGGATATGAAGAAACCGGACGGATTGATGGTTATCCGCCCGGAACAGGTGGTACAGGTATTGGCTGCTATTCCGGTTACGCGGTTATGGGGTGTAGGCCAGTCTACCGCGCAGATACTAGACAACCTGGGACTTAAAACCATTGGTGAGGTTGCCCGGTTTGACCCGGGGAATTTAGCCAAGCATTGTGGTCAGGTGGGATATATTATTCATCAGCTTGCTAACGGCCAGGATGAGCGGCCGGTCGTTGCAGACCGGCAACCTAAATCAATTGGCAAAGAAAACACTTTTGCCGAAGACATCCGGGACCGGGAAGGGCTTAAGACTCAGTTGTGGCTGCTGGTTGAGATGGTAGGCTGGCGGCTTAGGCGGCAGGGCCTAAGTGGGCGAACCATTACTGTTAAAGTGCGATTTGCATCGTTCCGGACGATTACCCGCAGTAAGACTTTGGTAGTAGCGGCTAATCTTGATGAAACTATTTTTCGCATTGCTGAAGAAGCTCTTGCCAATATTACTCTGAATGAAGGTGTGCGGCTGCTGGGCGTAACCGTAAGCGGGCTTGCCACTGCGAGCGGACAAATGTCCTTGTTTGATCAAGGGGATGGAAAAATACTGGCTGTTGCCCAAGCTGTTGATCGTTTGAAGGAACGGTTTGGTGAAGGGGCAGTGACCCGGGGCAGGGCACTGATTGTACGTCAGTCATAGTGCCGTGTGTCACCTAAAAGTTTGGCTTATATTGCGGTCTTTTCCCGCCCTGCTTCGTTGTCGTCGCTGACAGATTGCCGGTCTGCGCGGCCCGTGCCAGTAATAAGAGGCCCATATCATACAGGATCATTAAAGCAGATCTTAATGAATCAGTTAGCGCCCTCCGCCCTGCATTGCGAAAAAATCTACGTTGTCTAAAACTAACATCTAACTTTGCCAAGGCACTAGCGGTTTAGAGTTTGGGGCGGTGTGCGAGTTTGTGGATCAGGATATCAGCAATCTGGCTGGCGGTTAAGCCGGTAATATTTAACGTGACAGTGTCTGGGTGATCAGATGTGTTATAATGGTAATTACCAATGCAAATATCAGCGTGGCCGGGCCGGCTGGTAAGACAGTCGTCTGTATCAGGCCGGTAACTGGTATATAGATAAGCGTCAGCAGCATGGCCGGGTTTAGAGCGGTTAGTGATGTCCACAACCTGAAACCCATAATCGGTAAGAGCATTGGCTAATTTGGGGTTATGGCCGTCCAGGATGATTGTTTTTGTCATGATGAGCACCCTTTCTACAGATGATAGCTTTAATATGGTTGGGTGCTTAAATAAATATGTAGGGGGGATCCATATAATTAACCGGAAGCGGATGTTAAATGAGTTTTTGGAGTTAGTGCAAATTAAGTGTTCAACCCGGGCAGAGCGTCAGGTGGCTGATATCATTAAACAAAAACTGGCTGACCTACATATGGAGGTGTCAGAAGACAATACCGGCAGCAAGATCGGCGGTAACTGCGGTAATGTATTGGGTTATTTACCAGGTACTGTGGCCGAGGCCCCTTGTCTGTTGTTTACCGCCCACATGGATTGTGTTGAGCCCTGTGACAATATTAAACCGGTATTGACAGAAGGTATCATTACCTCATCCGGCGATACGATTCTGGGTGCTGATGACAAATCCGGCGTGGTGGCCATTTTGGAAGCCCTGAGAATTGTGCAAGAGCTGAATATTGCCCATGGCAGCATTCAGGTGATCTTTACAGTTGCCGAGGAAGGCGGCCTTAACGGTTCTAAAAATATTGATCCGGCTTTATTAAGGGCTGATCTTGGCTATGCTCTGGATTCCAGTGGATCACCTGGTGAAGTTATTAATATGGCTCCTGGCCAAAATAAAATTGATATTACTGTATATGGTAAAAAGGCCCATGCCGGCGTTGCCCCTGAAGAGGGACTTAATGCCATTATCCTGGCCGGTAAGGCTTTGACGGCAGTCAAAGACGGCCGTATTGATTTTGAGACTACAGCCAATATTGGTAGTATCCAAGGCGGTTCAGCGACTAATATTGTACCAGATATAGTTCAAATCAAGGCCGAGGCCCGCAGCCGCAGCGCCGGCAAGCTGGCAGCACAAACCGAGCATATGCGTCAAGTATTTGAAGAGACGGTTAAAGCCGCCGGTGGCCGCTGTGAGGTTAAAATTAGTAAAGAGTATGATGCTTATGTGTTGTCCGAGTCCGCGCCGGTAGTGATGCTGGCTCGCCAGGCGGCCGAAACCATCGGCCTGAAACCAGTCATCAAAGCCACCGGCGGTGGTAGTGATGCCAATTATTTCAACAGCTTTGGCGTGCCGACGGCAGTACTTGGCACAGGCATGTCCAAGGTGCATACCACCGATGAATTCATTAAAGAAGAGGATCTTTACAATAGCGGTAACTATGCTTTAGCGATAATTAAAGCTGTTAGCCAAAGCAAGCTCTGAGGGTAATCAAAAATTCAAAGAGGGATTGCTAACTGCAGAAGTAGCAATCCCTCTTTGTGGCCGTCATAATTTATAAAATCTTAATGCAAGTCAGGGATAAGAAACTCTATACCAAACATATAGGCGGCTTTTGCCGACAGCCTAAAGAGCTTAGCCGAAGCTCACTTTTTTAATTAAAGAATACTTTTTTTTCTGAGCAATCGGCATAGCCTGTACATGAACCGGGGATACAATCCCGCCGAATCCAGCAGACTGTCCCGAATCGCGCGTTCGGCCGGCGCGTCGGTCTTGGGGTCGGACAGGTACATCGCCAGCAGACCGTTAACTACCGTGAGGCCAAAGGCTGGTTCCGGCAGCAACGCTATCCGGCGTCGGGCTTCTTTGCTAAAATAAGTCAGCCGGTCCAGCGTTTCCTGATGACTCGGATAATAAGCAACAAAGTTAAGATCGCCACTCAGGCGGTCTTCGTCTCCGTCAATAAAATAATCCAAAAGGATATGTAAGCCGTTAATCCAGGGAAAGTAAGCGCAGGAAATCTGATCAGCCTGGTTTTGTGTGAGTTTTGGATTATAAGCGGCAGCACACAACATAAACATCCCTAATGTTGAGCCGGTAGCGGCAGCAAATTCCCATGGCCTGATTCCCTGGTATTTTGGTAGGTGGCAATTTATCCAGTCAAGCATTTTTTTTTCCCTTATGGCAAGGTCAAGGTGCTTGTAGGTCTGAAGCTCACTATAGAGTACAGCTTGCCGGAGAAGTTCTGTTTTGACTAAATGATAGGCCGGCAGTTTTAAGATTTCATCACGGCAGGTGTTAACCAGCTTTGTCAAATAGCCGCCATCATCTTTGAAGGGGTAGTTGATATAGTACTGATTAAGCGGTGTGGCGGGATCAAGCGCATCAGTTATTGCCAAATGGAGTTGGCGAAAGGCTCCTTCATCTGTAAAACCGGCACGGTCACATAAATTGTCGAGATAATCACTTATGGTCTGGAGCGCTACTATCAGACGCACAAATTCACGGGTAGGCACGCCTTTATACAGGCTGTAGATACTACCGCCCTGACAATGAAATTTTTTGGAATGAAGACTAGCCAAGGCTTGGTCGGCTAATTCCCGCATACCGTTTTCCTCGGCATACCGCTGCCAGGATGAAAGTTCCTGTTCAACCATAGGGAAGACCTTGCGTATAAATTCGGGTAGAAGTGTAAGGCCTGAAGCTGGGTATAAAAAGTCTGCAGGCATAGCGTTTTCCTCCTAGAAAAATCGCATAGACATCTTTATTTTATCCTTTTATCTATAATTTGGCAAATAAAAAAAAGTATGCACTTAATTGCTATAAATGTAACTGAATAACATAACTTATTGCGCTGCAAAGGTGTGGTGCAGCAAGCAGTACCTAATGCTATTTCCGGCCTTGCAGCCCCCGTATTCATGCTGGACGGGGCATTATGCGGTTAGAACCGCTAATAAAATAACACCGGTGGTCGGATATATCCCGCCGGTGTTATTTTATTAGCTGATTGTTAACTCTAGTCCCGTCTCTTTTTTGAACCATTTACGATGTTGATCTATAGCCTGCCGCTCAATCGTTACCGGATCAGCTGTTAACAGGCGCAAATGAGCCTGGCTATAGGAAAACGAGGGAATAACATCATGCACCAGTCCCAGCTGAGTTGTTTCCAAGCTCTCAGCTAAAGCAACAAGGAGTGCCAGCTTGCGGGCCGTCTGCCAGTCATGCTGGTCAAGAAATTCATTATATAGTTTATTGCGGATATATTTGGCTGAGGGGCCATTATGCCAGCCAACAACCACTGCCGCCAGCATTTGTTCACGATGAGTTAAGCCAAAGAGGCGGGCGTTTTCCACAAGGTAAGCACTGTGACGTGCGTGATCATAATAGTTGATGGTAATGCCTATATCGTGCAATAATGCTGCTACTCTCAGCAGCTTTCTATCACGACTGTCTAATCTTAAAACAGGCTGCCAGCTGTCAAACATAGTTTCAGCAAGCTTGGCTACATGATAGGCATGCGTTTCATTGCCTTTGTAAAATAATAGCATATTGTGGGTTGAATGCATCAGGATATCAGGAATAATCTCAGAGTGCTGCTGTTTGGCTAGATAGTAATTAAGAAACATTCCTTCCCGTACACCGCAGCCACTAATGATAATATTAGTCGACAGTGACAGATCAATCAGTGATTTGACGATGGTTGTTCCGGCGATAATAATATCAGCCCGTTCCGTACTCAGTCCAGGAAATTTACGGCGCTGAGTCAGATTAGTTTTAGTAAGCGTCCGCCACAATTCATCGAAAGCCATCGCTCCAAGCCTGTAGTTGTGAACTTTGGGAAACGGGTAGTTTTTGCGCTTCTGGTCCATCTTAGCAATATTGCGGGCTGTGCCGCCGACACCAACAATAGGCAGCCCCAGCCGCTTCAGCCAAGGCAGTCGTTCCAGTCGTGTGATAATATGTCCGCGCATGGCTGCTAACTGTATTTCGCTTACCTTATCCTGGCAACCAATTTTTTCGGTAAGATTGACAGCGCCAAACGGCAGGCTAAAAACCTCGACCGGCTGCCGGTCCTTTACCAAAGTTATTTCGGTACTGCCACCGCCTAAGTCGAAAAGAAGCGCACTGTCAACATCAATGGTATTTATGATACCTGTAAAGCCTAAGTGGGCTTCGGCTTCTCCGCTGATAACCTGCAGCGGGATGCCGGTATGCTGCTGTGCCAGATTGATGAATTCACTGCCGTTTTTAGCGATACGAACAGCGGCTGTTGCGACTGCAAGGATTTTATCAACTTTTACTAATTGGCACATATGGGCAAAAATTTTAAGCGTGCCAATGGCCCGCCACATTGAATCACGGGCTAATACCCCGGTTTCGGCTAAGCCTTCGCTCAGACGTACTGTTTCTTTTTGATTGTATACGAGGTTATAAGCGCCATTGTGGTAGATGTGCATAACAATCAGGCGGGCTGAATTCGAACCCAGGTCGATGATTGCTACCCGTTCTGTCAAAAT
Source organism: Sporomusa termitida (assembly GCF_007641255.1). NCBI lineage: Bacteria > Bacillati > Bacillota > Negativicutes > Selenomonadales > Sporomusaceae > Sporomusa > Sporomusa termitida. Next base: position 4,741,249 of record NZ_CP036259.1, on the reverse strand, counting down.
AGTTCAGCTCCTAACACTTTTGGACTAACAATTTAGTATAACATAGTTATTGCTATTATTTATAAAATCCTGCTAGATTAGACTACCAAAATGTATCATTCGCAAAAAAATGTTGCTAAAGGATAATATCATTAATTTACTGTTAATTTAGTATTAAGTCCCAAAAATGATAGGATTTTTGGTTGTTAATGTCGAATTAGAGCATATTATATAAAATCAAGATATTTAGGGGGGGCAGACAATGGCCAGACATGCTCCGGACCGGTTTGCTGCCATTCATGTTGGTTCAGAGCAGATCGGTGTTCAGATTGTCGAATATACCACACTGGATGATGTTCGAATCGTTGAACAGAGCTATCGACAGGTAATGTTAAGTGAGGAAACCTTTAAAACCGGGCGTGTCAGCTTTGGCGCCGTAAGCGAAGTTTGTGAACTGTTAAAGGGCTACCGCCGTTTACTTACTGAATATGGGGTGCGTGATTATCGTTTGGTAGCAACTACTGCTATCCGTGAAGCGCAAAACCAACCGTACATTATTGACCAGATAAAAGTGAAGAGTGGTTTTAATGTGGAAGTTGTTGACATGCCACAAGAAATTTTTTATAAATATGTTTCCCTGGTTAAGACTGTAAACGAAAGGGGCTTGCTGAATCAAAAGGATGGTATGCTATTTGTCGATATTTCTTCTGGTGGACTTGGCTTTACACTATACAAAGAGGGCAGCCTTACTTATCAGCAAAATATCCATATCGGGGCGCTGAGGATTAAAGAAAGCTTTGATAAAAGCCAGCGTGATTCAGCCCATTTTCATGAAGCATTATCCCAATATATAAGCAGTACTATCGAGCCGGTAGAGAAGGAAATGTGCCAGCATAATATTAAGCGGCTGATACTATCAGGGCCTGAGACTAAGCTGCTGTTAAAAATGCTGGGGAAAGAGCAAGGACGGGTTACCTTTGTCAGTCTGTCCGAATTTAACAATCTCTATAAGCAGGTTGGTTCACTTAATCTGCCGCAGATTATAAAGAATTTTGATCTTACTGAAAATAAAGCCGAGATTGTATTGCCTACGATCGTGCTTTACAAAAAGATTATATCACTCACTAACCCCGAAGAGATTGCAATTCCGAGCGATCAGTTTATTGATGGCGTTATTATTAAACATATTGCTGAAAAGACCGGCCATGAACATAAGCAGCTGATTGAAGATCAACTGATTAGTTTATGCTGGGAGATAGGCAAAAAATATTATTATGATCCTAATCATGCGGCCGCTGTCGAAAAGTGGTCGTTACTCCTGTTTGATAAACTGGCCCGTGTGCATGGCCTGGGCGAGCGCCACAGGCGCCTCTTAAAAGTGGCCGCCATTCTGCATGATATTGGCAAATACGTTAATTTAAGACGTCATTATTTCTATTCTTACCGTTTAATTATTTCTTCAGATATTATGGGTTTTTCAGAAGCCGAGAGACATATAATGGCCAATATAGCATTTTATCATTCCAAAGGCACTCCCGCCGACACTGATACTAACTGGGCCAGTTTAACGCCAGGGCAAAAAGTGACGGTTTCCAAGCTTTCTGCCATCATACGGATTGCCGATGCCATTGATCGCAGCCATCGGCAAAAAGTCAGCCAAGCCGATGTTGTACTGCGGGGCGATGAAATGATTATAACTGTAGTCAGTAGTGAGGATATGTCGCTGGAAAGGTGGACTTTTGCGGAGAAAGCTGATTTTTTTGAAGATGTTTTTGGCATAAAAGCAATATTGATTAGAAGGGCGGGGTAATGATTATGGCAAATGCCAGAGACTGTGATATCCATGACAATCCCGAATTCTTCTTTAACCGGGAATTAAGTTGGATCAAGTTTAACCGGAGGGTGCTGGGAGAGGCCGACGTCAAACATAAGCCACTGATAGAGCGCCTCAAGTTTATTGCCATTACCAGTTCAAATTTAGATGAGTTTTTTATGATTCGTGTGGCTGGGCTTAAACATCAATTTGAAAGCGGTATCAATAAAACTGATGCGGCCGGCCTGACGGTCAGACAACAACTGGCAAGTATCGCTGAAGATACCCATGAATTGGTTAAGTTAAAATACAGGTATTTAAAAAATATTCTTAAGGAACTGGAAGGGGCCGATATTAATTTTGCCGATATCAACAGCCTCGATGATCGGGTGCTTGAATGGGTTGAGAATTATTATAACAATACTATTTTTCCTGTTATAACCCCCATGGCCGTGGATGCCGGTCATCCCTTTCCCTTTCTGGCCAACCGCAGCCTTAATCTGGCTGTGTTTTTGGGCCGTGAGCGGGGCGAGACCCATGCCGCCGTCATTCAGGTCCCCGGCGTTTTGCCCCGTATCATCGAAGCGCCTTCTGAGGGAAGTAAACGGCAGTTTGTATTTTTAGAAGATATTATCAAACATTATTGTGCACACCTGTTCCATGGTTTCATTATTAAAGATATAGTGCCATTCCGGATAACAAGAAATGCTGACCTCTCCATTGATGAGGAGGATGCTGAAGATCTTCTGGCCGAAGTTGAAAAATCGCTGCGACAGCGCAAGCGAGGCCAGGCTGTGAGGCTGGAGATAGGTAAAACCAATAATAAGCAATTAAAAGAGTTATTAGTGCAAACACTTAATATTGAAGAGCAGGATGTCTATGAGATTCCGGGACCACTTGATGTTACCTGCTTTTTCAAGTTTAGTGAGGCCCCGGGACTGGAGCACCTTCGCTACAGCCCGATGGGGCCGCAACTGGCCCAGGATCTTATTGGCAGTGATAATTTATTTGAAGCTCTCCGTGAGCGGGATATTCTGTTGCATCACCCTTATGAATCTTTTGAGCCGGTAGTGGAATTTGTTCGTCAGGCGGCATGGGATCCTAAGGTTTTGGCGATTAAACAGACCTTGTACCGGGTGAGTGGTAATTCGCCAATCGTAAAATCATTGGCTCAGGCTGCAGAAAATGGCAAGCAGGTTACCGTGCTTGTCGAGCTAAAAGCCAGGTTTGATGAAGAAAATAATATTCTCTGGGCTAAACGCCTGGAGGAAGCAGGTTGTCATGTTATTTATGGTCTGGTGGGATTGAAAACCCACGCCAAAATGATATTGGTGGTCAGGCAGGAGCAGGACGGCATTAAACGTTATGTTCACATGGGAACAGGCAACTATAATGATGCTACTGCCAAACTGTACACCGATTTGGGGTTATTTACGGCTAATGATCAGTTTGGGGCTGATGCCTCTGCCTTTTTTAACGTATTGTCAGGTTACTCTGACCCGCCGGTATGGAATAAAATTGTTGTGGCCCCGCTGGGGCTGCGGGAAAAAATTAAGGAATTGGTTGACCGGGAGATTGAGTTTGCAACAGGTGGTAGAGGCGGACGGATTATTGCCAAAATGAATTCACTTGTGGATAAAGATATTGTTCTCAAGCTGTATGAGGCCTCCTGCCAAGGTGTTAAGATTGACCTGATTGTACGGGGTATTTGTGTTCTTAGGCCTGGTGTGGCTGGTGTAAGTGATAATATAACGGTCCGTAGTGTTGTCGGGCGCTACCTGGAGCATCATCGCATATTTTATTTTGGCAATGGTGGCAATGAGCGGGTGTTTTTATCGAGCGCTGATTGGATGCCACGGAATCTTAATGAGAGGGTAGAGTTATTTTTCCCTATTGAGGATTTGAACCATATTAAAAGAATCAAAGATATTTTGGAAATTTCCCTCACAGACAACCAAAAAGCGTATATTATGAAAAAAGATGGCACCTACCGACGCGTTGATAAGCGCGGTAAAATGGTAAATAGCCAGTTGGAGTTTTATGCTGAGGCACAAGCGGCTGTACAGGTTCAAAATATTACAATCGAGCAGCGCCTTAAACCATTATATAAGCGGGCTGAGTAACAATAATAAATAAGGCAGGAGTTTATCCTGCCGGTGTAATATATAGTATTATAAGCTATATTTTATTGGAAAAGAGGTTGTATTTATGCAAAAGAATTTTAAAGTGGCTGTTCAGCATAATAGTAAGTGCGGATATATTGAGTACGACGAGAGGAGTAAGTCTGTTAAAGTAGCCTTTGACGATGCTGCCACCCGCCAAATTATTGAAGCTTATCTCGCATCAGAACATATAATCCGGGTAGCTGGTGAAGGCCTTATGGATTTTAAGGATGTTACAATTCGTCCTGCAGAAAGTGCCGAGCAGCTTAAAACAGCCCTTACCCGCATCTGGGAAAAAACAGGTGTCCATGTTGATTGGAGCCGGCCGGTAGCGTGATGAAATATCACACTATTGCTTTTTATTAGGCATATAATAGACTTATCCACAAACTTATCCCCAAAACACGTGAAATTGTGGATAACCATGTGATTGTTTGTGGGAAAAATCTGTGGATGAAGAGATAAATAGTGACGATATAAGGATTTTTGCTGTGGATAAGTAGGATAACGTGCATGTGGATAATAAAGAGGGCTTTTTGGTAAGCGCCTTGACTTTAACTGAAAGAGTATGGTAGAATGCTTTTGGCTAGTATAAAGAGACTCCGTAGCTCAGCTGGATAGAGCGTTTGACTACGAATCAAAAGGTCGCAGGTTCGAATCCTGCCGGGGTCGCCATTGATATTTCAAAGGTTTTACGATACTTTCGTAAAGCCTTTTTTGTCGTTTTCATAGCAGTTTTACAACAACCGTACAACAACGCGGCTGTAACTGCATTTTCTGTCATGCTAATTAAGTGGTGTTTCATGATTGTTCGGAGCGGCCGGAAAAGAAGAATTCAGCCATAAGGCGATTTGTTCCTGACCGCCGGATATTCTTTGGTGGGTATAGACATTGAGCAGCATCTGCGTGGTGCTGTGGCCCAGACGGTACTGGGCATCCTTGATGCTGGCGCCGTTTGCCGAGAGGCGGCTGGCATGATCGTGGCGTAGTTTATGGAAGGTAAGCGTAAGCCCTGCCGCCTGGGCGGTGAGTTTGAACCGCTGGGACCATTTTTTCGGGTCCTGGATTCTGCCGTTGTTATCGGGAAAGACCAGGTTGTTTTTCTGCCAGGACCGGCCTCTGGACTTGATCAGGATGTTCTGCCGTTCCTGGTGCAGCCGGATCTCCTGCATCGTCACTTCCGGCAGGGGCAGCACCCGCCGGCGGGCATCGGTTTTGGTATCATCAAGTTTCAGTCCCTTGTCGGTGATAATGGCGGCCCGCTGGATACTGACAGTGTCGTTGCTGAAATTAAAGTCTATCCACTTTAATCCCAGCAGTTCGGAGCGGGTGATACCGGTGGCCCATTCGAGGGACAGGACGGTATACATTTCGGGATCGGCTTTGGCGGCCGCGAAGAGGCGTGCCCATTCCTGCGTGGTCAGCGGTGTAAATTCGGTGCGCCGCTTCCTGGGCAGGGTTACGATTTTGAAAGGCAGCCGGTGCAGGAGCTCTTCGTTAAACGCTTTGTTCAGGGCAATGCGCAGGATGGCAAAGGCCAGTTCGGCCAGACGCGGACTGCCGCCATGGTCCCGGATGTAATTGATCATGTATTGGATGTCGATGCCCCGGAGCTTCTGCAGCTTGATCGCACCGAGGTGGGGCTGATTGTGAGTGGTGACGATGGAGCGGTAGCCCATAAAGGTATTTTCCCGGACACTGGCCCTGGCATAGATGTTTAGCCATTTTTCCACCCACTGGCCGACGGTGACTTTGTCGGCGTCGATGTAGACCGGTCCTCTGCTTTGTTCGATCAGGGCATCTTTTTTTTGCTGGACTTCTGCTTTGGTTTTGCCGTAGCAGTATTTGCGAATGGATTTGCCGGTTGCGGCGTCCCGTCCGATTGTGACGGCCGCCATCCACAGGCCGTTGCTGTGGCGGCAAATGGTTCCCTCGCCGTTGGCCCGTTTGGCCATGAGCACACACCACACCACCTTTGGTAATGTCGGTGGCAGGGCTGCTGTGCGCTGTTGTTGTATGACCCACTGCCACCGCATGCGGTAAGCAATGAATTACAGGCACAGCCTAGGCCATGATAACGGCGGCTTGATGGCTGGAAGTGACGGCCATTTCCTGGCAGTCCTGCCGGCGGCAGAAGCTGCCGCTGCGGGTTTGTTCCATATCCACACACCTCCTTTGCTGGCGATTGCTCCGGGTTCCGTCAGGGCCTGTCCCTACGGCGGCGTCCCGGAGGCACGCAGGCGGGTTGCCTCATGCGCCATGTTCACACACCATCCTTTGTTTTCCTAGCTTTTTTCGGCAGCGAGCAGTTTGGCTCCCAACAGGAGATAGAGGCTGCCGCAAACTTTGTTCATCACATTCGTCTTTTCACGCAGCAGCGTGGTGACCTTGGCGGAAAAATAAACTACGCCCAGCAGCCAGAGGGCACCGGTAACGATGAAGGTCAGGCCTAAGATTAAAAAGGGAATGATCCCGTAACTGTTGTGCGGATCAATAAACTGCGGCAGGAACGAAAGAAAAAACAACGCTACTTTGGGATTGAGGACATCGATGATTAACCCCTGCCAGAAGGTATCTTTGGGCGACATGGCCGCTTGCGCCGGTGCAGCCGCCAGCGTATCCTTCGCCAGCAGCATGGTAAGGCCGAGATAGCCAAGGTAGACGGCGCCCGCGGGAAAATAAAAAAGCCGCCTTCGTTTGAAAGGTGGCAGTGTGAAAGCAATTCATAGAATTTTCTCTTTTCAGCCTGGAAGATTATGCTATAATAAGCGTAACAGGCTGTCGGGGAACGGTTGGCCACTTCCTTCCAGGAAGGGGGTGGTATGGTGTCAACATTTGAGGCAATGTACTTAATGGTCGCATTCGCAACACTTGTTGTGCTCATCATAAAACAGAAATAACCGCTCCCACGCCATGGTTTGCGGTTATTTCTCAATAACGTAATCCGGGCTAACCGTTCGGTTAGACAGTCTGCCGGGCTGGCGTGCTTGCAACACGTCAGTCCTTTTCTTATATTATACCCATAGATTGTAAAATATGCAATCCGTCAATAAAAAATCCTGGTCTGTCTGTCCTGCTTGACTTGCAATTCACTCAGAAAGGGCTATAATTAGAAATAGGTGGAAATTAAAGAGTCGCCGTGACCCGGAAGTGTTGGAGCACTCCCGAGGCACGCGCAGGTGTTTGGGCACCTACACGTAACAGCTTAGCTGTCCACGACGACATTTCTATTATACAATGCCGACCGCTTGAAAACAAGCGAGGCGCGGTATAGTGGGGTGTTGGGGAGCAGCTGTGCGACTTGACGCAGCAGATGATTCAGCCTATTCCTGATCCCATCAACCGGAAAGGCAAGTGTTCGCGTACATATTACTGACTGCTTTTCTGTTTGACAGCCGGTTCTGTTCCGGTTTATTGGGTCTGGGCTTTAGCAAACGACGAAGCAAAGCGCATGTGTAGGGTTAAAACCTCGCATGCGCTTTTTAATTTCCCCCTATAAAAAGCAATGGCAGGGCCGGTCAATAACAAGGGACTTGCTGTAGCTTGCGATAGGGGGTATAGATTTGTCCGGTGAAAGGGAAAGTTCACGCATTCTGACTGTCTATTATACATACCTCAATAACGGAAAAGACCGTTGGCCGCTAATCCGGCTGCAGGGTAAATGGCTCCAGGACCTTGGTTTTCAGAGTGGGAATAAGATTACCATTGAAGACCATAGCGGTGCATTGTTAATCAAAGCAGTACCTGATGAAGGGAAAAAGCTGATCTAACTACTGGGAACGTCCCGCCGCCGGTCTTGTCATGGTATCACACCGGTCAAGGCTGCGCCTGCTCCGCTTTCGCTGCGCCCCTACGGGTGACACGGTGTGCCGCTCTGAGGTGAGGTCGGCGGGAGAACTGCTGCTGACGAGCGGAGGTGCAGGGGTATGTGGGATGAGCTAGCTAGATATTGGCGGGTTGAGGCCGCACTGTGGGTTTGCTACTGGAACGCACTGGACCGGAAGGACCAGGCGAGTGTCCGGTATTGTGCCGATTATAGCTTGCTATTGTCGGTGTTTTGGCTGGTGGTGCTGGTCGGCGGGGTAATGACGCTGGGGATGGTTGTTCAGTTTTTGCAGGGAGGCTGCCGGTGATGCTGGCAGCCTTTTTTGTGCTAAATATCATTCCTATAAGAAATGCTTGCAATATTACAAACATAGAAATGATTGTGATCAAAGATACACAGTATCATACATTGAAAAAAATGGCTATTTTTGTTACAATATATGTTATCATAACATGTCTCTATGCGCTTGCCATTCATACTAGTGGCAGGCGTTTTTAAGCGGGAAAGTATTCAATAAGCTAAGAGTGTCAACGCCGGATTAAAAATGACCGAATCGCCGGTTGAAAAATGACCCACTCGCCGGAAGTAAAAACGCCGGAGCCCGTAACCGCCGATCAAGATATCGCCGGTTTGTCCGCTGCATGGATGTCAGCCGGTGGCACCGTTTTTACGCCGGTCTTCAATCTATCCCTGAGTCTATAAGTGTCTCCGCGAATGTTGATGACATGGGCATGATGCAGTAACCGGTCCAGCAAGGCCGTTGCAATTACGGTGTCGCTCATTAATTCGCCCCAGTCGCTAAAGAACTTGTTGCTAGTAAGTATTATGCTGCCCTTCTCGTAGCGTGAGCAGATTAGCTGGAACATTAACTCCGCTGCCTCGCGGTCGAGCTGCGCATACCCAACCTCATCAATGATCAGTATGGCTGGCCTTGTGTAGACCCTCCATCGCCGGTCCAGTTTACCGGTCAGCATGGCTTTTTTCAAATCAGCAATGAGCTGAGCCAAGCTGACGAAATATACTGTGAGGCCTGCTCTGAGCGCCTCAACCGCCAGGCCAACGGCAAGATGGGTCTTACCCACACCAGGCGGACCGAGAAACACTACATTTTCTCGCCGTGCCGCAAAGGCTAGTGTTGCCAGTTCTTTCATTTGTCTGCTATCTATGCCTGGCTGAAAGTTGAAATCGAAATCATCCAGTGTTTTACGGTGCGGAAGACGAGATAATTTCATCCTTGTTTCTTCGCTGCGCCGTTTACGCTCGGCGTTCTCTACTTCGAGAAGCCCTCCGAGGAATGATAAATAAGTTAGTTCACTGTGAGCCGCAGCCTCAAGCCGTGCATCCAGCAGCTCAGATGCCGTGCTAAGTCCCAGTTCTTTTAAAAGGTCACGGGTGTGTTCCAGTTCTATCATCAGATCACCCCGGCAACCCTGTCATACAAGCTGAGCGGCCTGATTTCAACCGTCGGGTTGTCCGTCTGCTTCGCATACGAAAACGGGGCTGCCATCCCATTTCTTTCTGCCAATCCTTCATACTGGCCTTTGAGCCAGACGATTCTGCCCGATGTATATACCACTTTATGATGGGCGATTCTCACTTCGCCGTCATAAGCCTCAAATTTGTCACCGGAAATTCGCACTCTGACTTCACGTCCGCTATACTGCCAAGGTACGCCGTATTTAGCTCCATCAAAGCTGACAAAACCATCGCGCGTCACTTTTCGCAGTTCCCAGCGATAGTTATCGCGAACCGCTTTATCCGGTAGAGGCAGGAGCGGCTCCTTCTGTAAAGCATGAAGTGGTATTTCGCCCGTAGTACCATGTGGTTTGCTATCCACTTTACGGCACCACTCCAGTGCCTGAAGATTCAGGTCGTCAACATCCAGAAACTGTCTGCCTGGAAGGAAGTTGTTTTTTACATAGTCCACAAGCCGTTCTACCTTACCTTTAGTCTGAGGCCTTCTCGGCCGACAAACTTTTGGTAGGAAGCCCATATCGGCGGCAAAATCCTCAAAGCGCTTATTCCAGAGCGGCTTGCCGGCCTCGCTGCCATCAATGACTGTCTTCATCCTGTCAGTGAGAACAACCTGGGGAACACCGCCGAAATATTCGAAGGCGTTTACCATGCAGCGAAGCAGGCTGTAGAAATCGCAGCGTTTCGTGAACTCCACATACTTACTTCTTGAGCTACCCATGATCATCACGAATACCGGCGTTTTATGAACGATGCCATGCTCATCCAGGTAGTGAGTGATGCCCCAGTCCATCTGAGCCTGTTTACCGGGAGGGGTTTCATATCGCCTTACCGCCGGTGAATTCCTTGCTGGACGCATGTCCTTCACATAGTCCTTAAGGATGGTAATGCCGCCTGTATAACCAAGGTTTTGTAGGTGTTCATAGATTACTACACAGTTGAATATGCCGTTTTGTACCATTTCGTCGATTATGGACTTAAATGGATCGAGTTTAGAAGGCCTTGTCCGACCTTTCAGCCGGTGCTGTCCTGTATCACCGGCAGCATATTTCTTTGCCGTATTTTTCGATATACCTAATTCTTTGCCAATTGTATACGGGGATTGACCCGCCAAAGCTTTTTGCCGTATCATAAGTATTAGCCCACTCCTTAACATTTGCTACCTCCTGGTGATCTTGTCAATCCCCATGGTAGCTTATGATTTTGGTGTGGGTCAATTTCTTTTCGGCTCTATGGGTCAATTATATCCCGGCGGTGACACCCTTTTGCATGTAACGAATATCGTCGCTATTTTCTTGCCTTAGCGGGGGGAGTTACGGTTCAAAAGCGGCGGCTACATCTTTTAAGTGTTCCGTAATTTTGATATGCTGCGGGCAATGGTTTTCACATTGCTTGCACTCAATACAGTCAGAGGCTTTGCCGTGGAATTGCGCATAGTTATTATAGTACACCCGCTGGATGGTAGGGCTTTGGCCGGCGGACTGCTTCTCCGCATTATATAATGCGAAATATTTAGGAATGGTTATATTTTTCGGACAGTCTTCCACGCAGTACTGGCAGGCCGTACAAGGAATGGCGATGGATTCATTGATGATGTTTACGGCGCTGTTTACAATTTCGCGTTCCTGGCTGGTAAATGGTGCGAGTTGCTGCATATAACCGGTATTATCCAGCAGCTGATTCATGTCCGACATGCCGCTTAATACCATCATGACGCCTTCCAGACTAGCCGCATACCGTATGGCCCATGACGGTACCGACATTTCCGGATGATAGGCTTTAAACAGCTGTTCCGCTTTTTCGGGTACCTTTGCCAGTGCGCCTCCCTTAATCGGCTCCATAACAACAATGGGTTTATTGTGCTTCCGGGCTACTTCATAGCACTTCCTGGACTGAATGCTTTCATTTTCCCAGTCCAGATAATTAATCTGGAGTTGTACAAACTCTGCCTCCGGGTGCGCGGTCAGGATTTCGTCCAGCAGTTCCGCCCGGTCATGAAACGAGAAGCCCAGCCTGTTGATTTTCCCCTCTTTTTTCTTTTCCAGCGCAAAGGCAAAACTGTCTAGCCTTTGTGCCGTTCGATAGTTCGATATGCCCAGGTTGTGCAGCAGATAGTAGTCAAAGTAGTCAACACCGCACTTTTCCAGCTGCTCGTTAAAAATGCGGATCTGATCATCCTTGGTTTTTAGAAACATGGTCGGCAATTTTGTGGCGACGGTAAAGCTGTCTCTGTTGTGACGCTTTACCAGGGCTTCCCGGAAAGCGATCTCGCTTTTACTGGCATGATACATGTATGCCGTGTCAAAATAGGTAAACCCTCGTTCCAGAAAGCTGTCTACCATCTGGTTTACTGTTGCAAGATCGATGCTTTCCGGGTCATCCTGGTTTTTTAACGGCAATCGCATAAAGCCAAAACCTAATTTTTTCTGTTCCATGTTCATCCTCTTTTCTGTTTCGTAATATTTAAAAGCACTTTCCGGCCGGAATAGGCGGACGGCGAAAGTACTTTATTCAAATCAGTGAAGGGGCATTAATGAAAAGGTTTATTACGATCAATAAATTGCCTGAGGATATGTACTTAAATATATCATTTAAAGTAAACTCTAAGTCAAGACTTTTTTCTCTTGCTCGATCGTGATTAAGGTAAAAACCTAAAATATATTAGATCCGGCAACAATATTACAATAACTACGCTAAAAATTCTGTGACGCTCCGTAATGGAAATCCAGCAGTGACAAATATCCATGGCGTTTTGAAACGAAAGATGGAGCCCGAACCTGACTATGAAACAAAAGGTCGCAGGTTCGAATCCTACCGGGGTCGCCATTTGTATTTAAAGGCTTTACGAAATTTTCGTAAAGCCTTTTTGTCGTTTTTACAGCAGTTTAATAACGTGGCCAAATTGCCTTTTATACATTTTTATTCTTCCTCTGCAATAAATTGGACGGAATTTCGTTATTGTAATTAGAAGGCCAATTTAGAGGAAAAGGAGGATCGCACCATGGACAGGGATAAAAGTCCCCTGGTTTCTGAAACCATAGTAAGCGCAGTGAGACAACGGTAGGTAAAGGCGAAAGCTAGGTTCTTCAGAGCGTTTATTCGTCAACCTGATAATAAAACGGAGGTTATTGTTTATGGATATGAAAATTGAACAAAGTGAATTAGCTGAATTAGTGCGAGCTTTCCATCTCATGTGGGGACATTACCCTGAACCGGCTCAACTGGCGTACAAAAATCGAGAAATAATCGTACTAAATGCAGCAAGTGAAAGCGTTGGGCAAGTGAAAGGAAAAAAGTGTTCTTCCTGTGGTACGCCTGAAGTTCATAAAGGTTGTTTGGCCAATCAGGCAATAAGTACTCAACAGCCGGTATTTAGAAAAAATAAATATGGCGACAGAGAAGCAGTTGCTTATTGGATGCCAGTGGATGGATATCCGGATCTCTTCGTCCACTTTAGTATGGGAGTGATTATTGATTACGATAAGACGCCGGCCGTAGTCCCGGGTGTCAGGCAGTTATAAATAACCGGACGGCAACGTATGGCTCATGGTGTGGTACCGGATGACAGATAAACGGTCTGTAAGTGTCAACGCCAGTAGGGTGAACTGACGGTTATTAATTCAATCTTTCGCAGGAAGGACAGCAGCACGCTGATGGGCGTGCTGCTGTGTTTGCGGGGGAAAGCCGGAGGAGTTCTGAGAAACTCTTCTTTTTTATTTCAATTCCGCTATTTAATTACCATTACGGGGATTTTGGCGTACGTTACCAGAGTACGCGCCACACTGCCCAGCAATAAACCGGCAAAGTTGCCCACCCCCCTGGTACCGCAGATAATCTTGTCAGCCCGGCAGGAATCGGCATGAAGCAGAATTTCTTTGACGGCATTGCCAAAGAGCGAATGAGCTCTGGCCTCAACGCCGTTTGCCTCACAAATAGCCTGGACTTCTGAAAGAATCAGCTTAATTCCTGTTCTGCTGCTTCTCTTACTTCCGGAGACGCATAGGCGCCGGCGGAACGTGTACTGATGGCAAAAGGCACCAGAGAGTGAGGTTCAGCTTACCATGATCAGCCGTGCAGCCGCTCACCGTAAGCCTGTCCGGCGGCCCTCACCGGCTAGGCAGGGGAAATAAAAAAAAGCCGCTCAGTGGCAAGGCGGCAGGAACGAAATTTTCTGTTCGCCCTGACAGAATATGCTATAATTAGCGTAACAGGCTGTCGAGGAGCGGTTAGCCATTCCCTTTGTAAGAAAGGGGGTGGTAATGTGTCAGCATTTGAGGCAATGTACTTAATGATTGCATTCGCAACACTTGTTGTGGTCATAAAAACCTGAAATAACCGCGCCCTAGCCAAGGTTTCGCGGTTATTTCTAGGCTAACCGTTTTCCGGTTAGGCAGCCTGTTGGGCTGGCGTGCTTGCAACACGTCAGTCCTTTTTTTATAGTATACCCATAGAATGAAAAATATGCAAGCGCTCAGAAAAAACGTGTGCCCGGCACGGCGCGTAACCTGCAATAGGCAGTTGTCCAGGCCTTTGCGCTTTCTGCGGCCGGGCTTACAAATCGAAGTGAAAGAAAATGAGGGCAGCCTGTTCATCAAGGCCCGTCTCTTGCCGGAGCCCTGCCCGCCGGGGAACGGTAGGCGGTAACGATGCTGACCGTTGAGCAGGTCAGGAAGAAGCTGCAAAGCAGTAGGGTTCTCTGCGGCCGGCTGGTGACCAGCCGGGACGGTTCGGAATGGATACGGGTGCAACTGACGCGGGCTGCTGGGTTTGGGGACGTTTATGCAGTTTTTGCAGGGAGGCTGCCGGTAATGCCGGCAGCTTTTGGTATTCTTAAAAGTGTAGACAAATTTCTGCGGATTTATTACGTCCGTGAGATGGAAGCCTATCACACGCTATGACGGCCCGGTTCCAGCCAAAGTAATGTTCAAAGGGAACAATGAAAACGGTCGGTATCGAACGAATTCCACCGGCTATCAGCAGCACCAGAAACGTGATGAGTGCGATCATCCTCATCTGAGCTGTCTGAATCGAACTATAGCCAAGGCGGTGGCGGCGAGACACAGCCAGGCCAGCCAGTCGCCCGTCAGACTATACAGCGAGCGGCCGCCGCCTGCCGGGAGCTGCCCCAGCAGGATAGCTTCGCCGGCGGCCGCATCGGTGGCGGTCATGCCCAGGATGCGGCCGCGGCTGTCGCTGAGCGTCAGCAGGCCCCATTGGGCGGCGCGGGCGACGGCCATATTGCCCTCCACGCCGCGCAGGACGGCAATGCGGGCGTGCAGCCAGCCGTCATCGTGAAAATCCAGCGCCGGCACCAGCAGCAGGCCGGTACCCTGGCGGCTGTAGTCCCTGGCCGGCCGGACAAAATCCATGTCCTTGCAGATGGCCAGCCCCGCCGCGGCCCCGCCGGCGTCCAGCCGGGCCAGGCTGTCGCCGGGCGTATAGCGGCTTTCGTAGGCCGGCAGCAAATGCTGCTTGTCATAGGCGGCGGACAGTGAGCCGTCCGGAGCAAAGGCGACGGCCGTATTGGCCAGCCGCTCCTGCTGGAGGCTGAGGCCGGCAATGAGAGCAACCCGGTTCCTCGCCGCTGTCCGGCTTAACAGCGCCAGCCCTGCTTCCTGGTTTTCCGGCAGGGCGTACAGGCAGACCGGCAGCGGGGCCAGCCAGGTCAGCGGCCAGTTGTCGTAAAAGCCGGTGGAGAAAAAGAACAGCGCGGCGCTCAGGCCGGCGGCAGACAGAAAATAATATGGCAACCGATTTTTCACGGGCGATAAGACGGACATGCGGAAAACCTCCCTTGCTATTCTTCTGGATATTTTCGCCAGGCGCAAAGGAAATCCTGTGCATGCTGGGACGGGAAAACGCTAGCGCACTGTCTTCAACCACTTTGTCCCATACCGCCGGCTTGGAAGTGCAACCGGGATCACGGCGGCTGGCCGCACGCTGCAAGTACGTACATTGCGGACTTAAAAGATAGCGATGGTGTAAATTACCGCATTGCAGTAGAATATAAATAGCAACAACAAAATATTTTATGTTTTATGGAGGTGTCCATTTGGTACACAAAGCTAAATTAAGTGAGATAGATGAAATTATAGAATTAAAACTTAGTATGTTTCGTGAAAGCGGATATATGGATTTGTTGGCAGATGATGCAAAGCAAAGAATACGGCAAAAATACATACATCTTTATCAAAATGACGAGGCAGCACATTTCATTGTTAAAGATGGTGACAAGATTATGGCTTGTTGTGGTGGTTTTATTAAATCAGATATACCCTATTGCTTTTTTAAGCAACCCTTTTATGGCTTTATCGGGGATGTGTATACAGTACCCCGGGAACGCACCAGAGGCTTAGCGACAGAATTAACAAAAGCAACGATTGCTTGGCTCAAAAGCAAAGGTGTTAGGACAATACGACTGCTGGCCTCTGAGCAAGGTAAACCAATCTATCAAAAGATGGGATTTGTTAACACCGACGAAATGGCGTTAGCCTTGCAATAAACCGGCATCATCTAAAACAGCCAAATTCAATTTGCCGGCAGGTGCATAGCCAACCCGGGGCGGAAACAAGCAGCCTTTATCCTTGATAGGATAGAAAAACATTTTGCGAAGGTAGGTGTTTCATATATGGAACTAACCAATATTTATTTGTTTGTTTTGGTATCTTTCATTCTGATTTTGACACCTGGGCCAACTACGATATACATCATTACGAAAGGAATGACGGAGGGACCCCAAGCAGCATGTAAGGCGGTATTGGGAGCCTCAATCGGAGATATGTTTCAGGTACTGGCGGCTGCTTTTGGGTTAGCGGCTTTGTTAGAAGCATCATCGTTAGCATTTTTTATCATAAAGCTGCTTGGGGCCAGCTATTTGTTCTATGTTGGAATAAGTTGTTTGCTAAATAAACAGAAGATGTCTGTAGCGACCTCTAATGTGCAATCCACAGGCAAAGACTTATTTCTCACCGGTTTTTTAACCTCTGCGTTAAATCCGAAGACTACGCTTTTTTTTCTCAGCTTTTTGCCGCAATTTATTGATAACAAAAGCGCTTATGCGAACCAGCAAATGATTTTGTTCGGGGTCGTGTTTGTTATAATGGGATTTGCTATATTGAATATCTACGCTTTAGCGGCAGCGAAAATACGTTCTTGGATGGAAAGCAATGAAAAAATACAGGAATATTTTAATTGGCTAACCGGGTTAATATTTGTCGGTTTCGGATTGCGTCTTGCATTTTCGGAACGGAAATAGCACGCCTTACGATACGCGACCTGCCGCCACTCGCCTGGCCAAGCGGCAACCGCCGTTCCTCCCAACGCGCAACCCATTTTCAAATTAGGGGGTGGTGATGTGTCAGCATTTGACTATGCCACCGATACTTTATCGCCTGCGGAATGCTGGTTGATGTAAAAGCAGAAGAGTTACAGGTTCCCCCGTAACTCTTCTGGAATGACCCTCATTTAGTAGACATAGAGAAGTTAAGCAGTCTTGGTTCGAAACTCCAGCGGACTAAGACTGTTTAATTTTTTTGTAGATGTTCGTAGTTTGCTTGCAGTAAGGCTGGCCGCTTTGGCCAGACGTTGAAGCGTTTGGACCAGTTGCGCCGGTCCTGGAGTTTGCCGAAGGGGTCGGGGAATACCAGGTCATTGTCTTCTCATTGTTGATCACTGGCTTGCCGGCAGCAATGGCTGCCGGCGAGACAGTCAACGCTTTGCTCCAGGAGCGGGGGGACTGCCTCCTTATAGTCCGCGTCAGTGGTTTTGACCTGAACGCAAACATAACTTTATGGCAATCAGCAGCGGCAGACTAAGAAACAACCAGGACAATCCCTGCCAGATTCCGGCTCCGAACAGTGCGGCCACGCAGCCCAGGACGGTTAAGGACCCTAACAGCAGGGGCAGTTTCCATATTTGCCAGCTGGATTGCGGCTGCGGCGCTTTCGCGGCCGACAGTTCGGAAACAGTCAGCATTTGCTGTGATATAAGCGGCGATGCCGGCCGTTTTCGCAATAGCCACAGATAGCTGCCGCTGACAATCACACCGATCGTGACGATATCCAGCAAGGCCCACAGGACTTTTAGCGGCAGCCCGCCATAATTTCCGGAATGAAGCGGATGTGCGAGCTGCAGCAGGCGTATATACCAGGGAACGGCGGCGACGGCCGTTAGCTGCCCGGTTGCCGCATCAACCAGCGCCGGCGTATACCAATGAGTGGTATACGATGTTGCTCCTGTTGTATATATCATATAATGATATGGGCTGCCCCATTGGTCATTGGGAAAATAGAGGAAGGCGACGCGGTGGCCGGGAAGCTCCGCCCGGACGGTAGCGACAGCCTGCTGTACGGGGCTGAGCCGGTTAGGCGGCGGTTGATGGCGGTAAGGCTCCAGCAGGGACTGCATAGACGAAGTTTGCCAATGCTGATATAAAGGGGCGGACAGCGTATGTAAAACGCCGGTTCCCGTCACGAGCACAGTCCATACCAAAGCCACTATGCCCAGCAGCTTATGAAGATCGGCAAATTTTTGGCGCGGCGAACCCACGGTGCGAATGGCGCCAAAGGCAGTAAACCGCGTAAACGGCTTGTAGATGATGACGCCGGATACCAGGGCCAGCAGGAATAAAAGTCCCATAAAGCCGAGAAACAACTGTCCTGGCAAACCGGCAAACAGATCGGCATGCAAACGGGAGATCCAGGTTAGCGCGGTTTTTTCCGGAGACTTGGTTTCTGAGGACGTGATGACTTTCCCCGTGTAAGCATTCAAGGTAATCCACGGATTTTCACCGTTGTCCGGCGACGCCAGGCCGACTGAAACTTCCGGTTTTTCATTATTAATAATGACCCAGCGCGGCTGATAGGCCGGATACCCGGCCGTAGCGGCCGCGACAAGCGTGTCCAGATTCCGGTACAGAGAAGGCCGCGCCGTCAAATGCGGGCGGCTGTCCAGCGCGTCTTCCAGCTCATCGTGGAAGATAAGCGGCAGCCCGGTGATACAAAGCATGAGCATGATAAGGGCGCAAATCAGGCTGGACCATTTATGAAGGGAATACCAGTACCGCATGAAACCCTCCTTTTATCGCATATCGCAAAATTTTTGAAGCTGACAGCATATTTTCTATTCTTACCAGCGGTGCGTGGCTGTCAGCAGCACGGTCCGGCCTTCGCCGGCATAGCCGGTGCCGACATCATAAAACTTATCAAACAGATTGCGGGCGTTCAGTGCCAGCCGCCATTCGTCCAGATCATAGCGGATCATCGCATCGGTCACCACCACCCCCGAATGCTTGACGGTGTTGGCGCTATTATAACGGGAACCGATATAGCGCAGCCCGCCGCCAAAACCAAGCCTTTTCAGCTTGCCTTCCTGTATTGTGTAATCGGTCCAGAGTGAGGCGACGTGCTTGGCAATCCCCGCGGTGCGGTTGCCAATGTCTGTTGCAACCGTACTCTTCGTTGTTTTATTATCCAGAAAGGTATAGGCGGCGATAATATTAAGACCTTTAACCGGTGTCAGCTGGGCTTCCAGTTCCAGCCCTTTTGATGCCACCTCTCCGGTTTGTACATTGTACTCAGGGCCGGTATAGATTTCATTCAGCGGGTCGGCGGTCAGCACATTTTGCTGGCGCAGGTCAAATACAGCGGCGGTAAACCGGGCAGTGCTTCCGGCTGGTTGGTACTGGACGCCAAGCTCGTACTGGGTTCCGGTGGTCGGTACAAAAGCCTTGCCGTACCGGTCCGCGCCGGCCTGCGGTTCGAAGGATTTCGTATAACTGATATACGGAGACAGCTCGTCGGTAGCATGATAGACGATGCCGGCCCGGCCGGTATTGGCCGTCTGTTTGATACTATTCGCGTCATTTTCATACCAATCCCGGCGGCCGCCTGCCAAAAACACCCAACGGTCGCCCAACTTCGCCTGTTCCTGCAGATATAAACCGCGCTGCCGCATATGAGACAATTGAGAATAAAAGGGAGTAGTTGGCGCGGTTACCGCCTGACCATAATTTAAGCTTACTAAATCAAGGCTGGGGGCAGAGCCCATTAGCCAACGGGAATCAAAGTTGCGCCGCTGGTAATCCAAACCCAGTAAAGCGGTATGCGCCCACTCCCCATTTGACCATTTGGCCTGAAAATGAGTATCGATGGTATCGGCACTCAAGGTTTCCGGCATTGAATATGCGACACGTTCTAAGGTTCGGCCATCGCTGCTAAGTCCGCCTATGTCTATATATTTATATTTTATGTCAATATCGGAGTGGCGGGCAGTCTGCGTTACTGACCACATATCGTTGAACTTATGTTCAAAAATATAGCCGATCTGTTTCTGCTCCCGCTCGAAGCGGTCATAACCCGGCTCGCCGATAAACAGTGTGCTGGGATAGCCGTACAGAGGGCTATCGGATGAAAAAATTCCCCGGGTGCCTGTAGCAAAGCCTTTAATATCATTTTTTTGGTAATTAGCTAAGATGGTTAGTTTCGTGTCGGCAGCCGGCTTCCACGTTAGCGCCGGAGCAATAAAAACACTTCTGCCGCTGCTATAATCCCGCTCAAAATCCTGCTCCTGGGTCCGGGCTGTCAGACGAAACAACAGTTTACCGTCCGCACGTGCCGGTCCGCCGACATCCAGGGCAATACTTTTATTAGCGTTGTTGCCAGCCTGAACTTGGATTTCATGCAGTTCCTGCTCAGGCGGCTGCTTGGTAACTTGATTAAACAGACCGCCGGGAGCGTTGGCGCCATAGAGAATAGAAGCCGGCCCCCGCAGGATTTCAATCCGGTCAAAGGCATAGGTGTCGGTACTGGCTGTAGCAAACACACCGACCGGGTTTCGCAGGCCGTCGGTAAAGGACGAATAGTTGCCGCTGCTGAGCCCCCGGATGAGTACATAGCTGTAGCCGCGAGCGTCTTTGCCGTATGTGGTGGGCGTGATGCCCGGCGTATAGGCGATGGCTTCATCCAGGGTTTGTACGGCGCGGGCTTCCATCTGTTCCCGGGTGACTACGCTGATGGACTGAGCCGTTTCGTTGAGTGGCGTGTCGGTCTTGGTGGAAACAGAGCTGCGTTTGGCGACATAGCCGGCGTCTTTTGCGGCTGTGACCTCCACGCCCTCCAGGGCAAATTCACGCTGTGTCGCATCACCGGCGGCTGCTGTTTCCCGGACGGCCTGTTCAGACGGCGGTTGCGCTGCTTCTGCGGCGGCGTAAACGGGATATTGCCAAAAAAGGCTGCTGCCGATCAGGGCATACAGCAGCCTTTTTTTGGCCGGGCTTAGTGTTCTTTTTTTCATTCGTTCCCTCACACTCCTTTAAGATTTATGGTCCCTGGCTCATGCCGAAAGCCTGCTTGTCCCGGCGCAATGGCAATGGTCAAGGCAACAAAACAGCGCTGAACGAATGCAACTTACCCTTCTTGTCTTATATTCAGGGTAATCGCCACGGATTCAGCTTGTTTCGCTATAAAACAAAGTATATAAGATAATGATAATCAATGTCAATTAATTTCGTCCTGTATGCACAAATCATTCCAAGAGGGCTCCGAGCCCCCCTTATTCCTGTTGCTACGACAAAGTAAATTTTAATTCCGTCAGCCGTAAAGGGCGCAAACCTTCGGCTATCATGCGAGAGGGGGAAAGCCGGCGCTGCCAGGCTGTCTGCCAACCGGCGTCAGTAAGGAAAGTACACCGGGGGAAAATAAAAAAGGCCGCCCTCATCCAGTGGAGGCGGCACGCATAGCCGGGGAAATTTTTTTCACCTTTGGCAAAATATGCTATATGACGGTGCAGGCTACTCGGGGGACGGTTAGCCCCTTCCTGTTACAGGAAGAGGGTGGTATGATGACGATTTACGAAGCATTGACATTTGCAATTGCATTGGCCACGCTTATCGTATTAGTCACGACCAAAAGAAATAACGGCAAAACGGGAGCCGCAAACTGCGCGGCGGGAAAAATAGGAATGGCCGGCGCAAACACTGGATACAAAGGATTGATGAAATGGTACACTATATATAGCAACATAGAATTAAATTGGGGGAGGTGCAACAATGGCAATCATAGAGCCACAATTTCAAAAAGTATTCGAATGGATTGCTGATTCGGTTAAAAAACCGGCCTTATTTGAAAAAGACGCGGTTTTGTTTTGGGATGATCCTTACATTTCTGAGCAGTTGCTTGCTGCCCATTTAACCCCTGAATTTGACGGTGCAAGCCGAACCCTAGCTACTATCGAGAGGACGGTTGCAAATCTTACGAGAAGTACTCTGTTAAAACCCGGTGATAGGGTGTTGGATCTGGGGTGTGGTCCGGGATTATACAGCAGCAGTTTTAGTCAATTTGGTATACATATGACCGGTATTGATTTATCCAAGCGGTCAATTGAATACGCCCAGAGAAAAGCGCAGGAGCAGGAGCTGCGTATTGCTTATGTTCATGGGAATTTTTTTGACATGAACTATGATGGAAGATTTGACAGCGTTCTGCAGATATATGGAGAACTATGTACTTTTCCTGATGAAGAGCGGGACCGGTTGCTTAGAATGGTTCATAAAGCGCTGAAGAAAGATGGCTTATTTATTTTTGATGTTTCCACCCGTGAACTGAGAAAGCGTGAGGGATTAAAAAATAGATGGCAGTTTTCTGATGGCGGTTTTTGGCATTCGGGAAAATATGTCGTATTAGAACAGGGATTTGATTATCCGGAGTACGATACCTGGGTGGATCAATACACGATCATTCAGGAAGACGGAGAATGCAGAAAATATCATATGTGGTTTCATGATTATTCGCTGCAAACAATATCAGAAGTACTGGCCCGGCATGGTTTCAAGATTGCGCGCCGGTGGAATGGCCTAACGGGAGAAGAATATAAGGATGGCGGAGATTGGATTGCTTTAGCGGCTCAAAAGATATAGCTAAACCGTAATCGCCCGCTTAGTTTCGAAGCCGGTACAATGCGAAACCCCGAGCCGGTCAGTTTTACTGTTTGATTATTTGTTAGTGTTAGGGAGAGTTAAGGGGTGGTATGCGGCCTGACTTTTATCCTGCTTTAAGGCAACACGCCAGGCTGTGATTGCTAATAAGGCCCCCAGCAGGAGTGCTGTTAAATCGACGCCGGCAGTCATCCAATCGTTTTGCCTGATAGACGGTAATAAACCGACATTGCTTGTTAGTGCATTCAGCACCGGTAAGCCAATACAGAGTCCGGCGGCAAGTCCAAGCTGCTCGGCCCAGGCGCGCAGCGGCGGGCGCAGACAAGCGTGAATCAGCATGAGTAGCCATATGCTGAAAAATACGGTTATTTCAGCATCCGCCCGGTCTTTGAGCCCCGGCGGCAGCAAGCGGTTGGACCATAGAAAGGCAAGGCAGGCAATAATGATGCCGGTAACCGTTGTTATATTGAGGGCTTCGATGGCGCGGTACAGCATTTGCGTTGTCGCGTTGCTCCGGCTATAGCGATTGCGGCGTTTAACGGTAAAAAATATCAGACCGGCGGCAATCATGACGCAACTGATCAGGCCGGCGGTAAAATACAGCCAGGATATGGGGTAGCCGCCGAATCTGGCAATATGCAGACCAACCAGCGAACGGTAGATTTGCACATATTTGTTCCAGGTAGTCTGACTGCCCAGCAATTCGCCGGTAACACCGTCAAAAGATGCCCTCGCGCTCATTGCGACAATAGTGTCATCAACAGTCCGAAAAAAGGTTACGACAGAGTGCCTGTCGCCGGGATTACTGATACGGATAAAGAAGATTTTTCCTTGGCCGAGTTTTTCTTCCGCCAATGGCAGGAGACGGGTGAGTGGCACTAATTCGGCAGGAAGATTTGCCGGGGAACGTTCAAAATTAGTAGCAGCTACCGCAACCGGCCCTTTCCAGGAGCTGCCGTATAGCACTTGTGGTACTGTCGGCAGTAGCATGAAGAAAGTAATAGTCAGGCCCGTATAGGTAATTAACAGGACAAAGGGTAAAGTAAGAACGCCAGATAGGGTATGGGCATCCAGCCAGTTTCTTCGCCAGCGCAGGCGAAAAAAATCTGTAAAGACCTGGCTGCGGATAGCAATACCGGACACAAGGGCCGCCAGCATAACAACCGAGGCTAAACTAACCAGCCACATGCCGGTTTTGCCGCTATGCAATTGATAATGGAAATGGGCAAAGAAATGGCCACCTTCGGTAGCCGGCATTTTAATGATTGCTCCAGTTTGCGGGTCCAAATGTCTTTCCAGCATGGCCTGGCCTTTTCTCCATATAATCTCCAGATCTTGATGGCGGTTTTGCGGCAGGGCAATCATCCAGAGATCAGCCTGGGGCGCAAGCTGGCGCAGTTTTTGGTCAGCTGAAGCCACCGCCTGTACAGGCGCAGCCTGGTTAATCCGTACATTCGGCTGCATCCAATGCGTAATTTCCTGTCCAAATACCGCCAGTGTGCCGGTAAAAAAGATAACGAATAACAGCCAGCCGAACACTAACCCGCCCCAGGTATGTAATTCACTCATTGCCCGGGTAAAAGTTTTTTTAGCAAAATGAGGTTGATTCATAATAATTCTCCTTTACCTTAACCAGGCAGCAATTAAGGCCAGGATACCGCAAAACAGTGTGCCAGTTAGTACACCACGCCAGGCGTGCTGAGCGCTGGGGGCGGCAAAGATCCAGAGTAGTGCTGCCGGGTAGATGAGGGCGGGTAACAGTGCACAGAAAAATAGAGTATCGACTTTCGGCCAGGGTAATAACAACGCCAAAGCAGCCTGCACGCTGGTGGTTAGCGCATAGCCGCCGAAACCGGCGGCTAAGATGCGCAGGCTGGTTTGGGTTGTTTTATCGGTAGCAGTTAATGTTTGCTTGAGCCATTGAATGAAACTGGGAATAACTGTATTCATAGCTGATACCTGCCTTATAATGCATGAGCCGATAATTAAAGGTACGGGGACCGCCCAGGGCGGCATAATTCTCGTTACTGAAAAGACCTGACCAATAGTGTTCGTCCAGCCATTTTCGACGTTGGCGCGGAATGTGACCGGAACCTTGTTAACAGTAGTTTTATAACGCGCGCCCAATGTCAATATGGCCGCCCAATTGGGAAGAGGAGGTATAGAGCTGGTTTTTTTATTGCTTAAATGTAATGAATCTTATTATCAACACACACTGCCTGACATTAGAATATCAAGCATAGCGGCTGGAGTAAATAGACATATTTCTAAATTACCTAGATTTTTTTCAACAACTCGATCTTAGGCGAACCAATAGAGCAACTTAGAGGGTACTATTTATTGACAAGCATAAACTAAAAATATTATAATGTAAATGATAATCAATTTCATCTGCGGGACTAAAACTGTAATGCCTAAAGCATTGCTCCGTTAGAATAAAAATGTGTGCCCCGAAAAATTTTTATGGTTATTGTAAGGGCAGCCTTGATTTGTTTTTAGGGCCGAATGTTGCTGCTTTAAAGGAGGAATGCGCATTGAAAGCTGATGTTGATGAAATAGCAGAATATTTTTCCCGGATAGCCTTTGATATTCATGACGCCCATAGAAGTGTGATCGAACCGGGGAGAAAGCAGCTGGGTCAATACACTGCACCGGCCTCAGGGCTTGTTTTTCCCCTTCGCGGCAGGGCGAGGATGACTTTTGATGGTGTAACCTATGAGATGGAGCCCGGCCGGGTTTTTCACGCAGGGCCCAGTATGACACTGGATAAAGAGGTTGTAGGAGAAGGCGAGTGGGAATTTATACTAGTTCACTATAGAATTGCCGACAACGACAAGAGCCTGTTTTCCTACGCAGCATCTCATTATGAACTGGAACCGGGGTATACCCCCCGTATCAACGATTTATTGCAAAAATTTTACCATACCAGTATTGTGCCGGGAAGTCTGCAGGCTCTGCGGACAAAAACGTTGTTTTTTGCGATTATAGACGAGGTGCTGAATTGTTACAGCAATCGGCAGAATGAAAGCAGCCGGGGGCTGGTGGAACAGGTGATGGAGTATATGAATGCTCATTTTATGGAACCCTTGACGATGCCCGACCTGGCTGCGCAGTATGGTTTGAACAGTAAGCAGCTTGCCTATCTATTTCAGAAACATGCCGATATAAGCCCGAATGAATATCTGATTGAACAGCGGATCAGCCATGCGCGGCAATTGCTGTGCAACACAGGCTGTTCAGTGGCAAAGATATCTGCTTACGTAGGTTACACTGATCCCTATTACTTCAGTAAGGTTTTTAAGAAGCGCACCGGAGTTTGCCCCAGTACATTACAAAGGTGTTTGCAAAAAAATACTGGATGAATTGGGAATATGTATTCCTGATTTTTTTTTGCAAGCGATTCAATAAAGCGGCCGGAAAATGTGAATTTTTGAGGTGAAGTTGTGAATAGGGTATTGCCTCTCATTTTGTCAATTGTAATTTTGGCGGGGGTGTTAGCCGGGTGCGGTAATCAGACGCAGCAGGAGTTTGTAGCTAAGCCGGCCGGTAGTGTGGAGAAGCTGGGAAAGGACGCAGCCTTCCCGCGTATTTATACAGATGCCAAAGGCCGTGAGATTTTCATTGCCAAGCAGCCGGAGAGGATTGCTATTATATTTTTTAACCTTGTAGATTCGATGTTTATGTTAAATACACCACCTGTTGCAGCAACTCAAATGCAGGGATTTCTGTCAGAATGGGAATCTCTCAAACCTTATCTTGCCGTTAATCCCGTAATTGATCTCGGCCGGCAAACAAGTGCAAACCTCGAAAAAGTATTGGAGGTTCAACCGGATTTAATTATTGGCGGAATTTTAAATGAGGGGATATATAATGAGTTGTCCATGATTGCACCTGTTGTTTTGCTGGACACCCGGGAACTTGCCCGGGACTGGCGCAATGTCCCGCGGGAAGTGGCTAAAGTAATTGGGCAGGAGCAGACAGCAGAGCAGCGCATCATAGAAATAGAGAGTTTGATTGAACAATCACGAGCTAAGCTAGCGCCCTGTAAAACAGAAACTGTTGCCGTTATTACACTTGATGATAAAGGCAATTTTTATATCTATGGCACGCAAAGCTTACCGGCATTTTTTGACGCTGAGAGTGGGTTGGGTTTAGCAGTTCCTGCAGGCTATCCGGTAAACGTTGGCAGGATTTCACTGGAAAGGCTGGCAGAGCTTAACCCCGACCATATCTTCCTAAAGAAAAATAAAGGAATTGAGATCAGACGGGAGCGATTGGGCGATAACTCCATCTGGAATGCATTAAAGGCCGTGAAACAAGGAAATGTCTACTTCTTGGATCAATCGTTTTTTACAGTGGGAGCACTTGCAGTACAATGCGGAGTTAATAGTATTGTCGAGAGTCTGACAAAATAACGGCAGCTACCGGACACAAGCACTGGTGCAATGAGCTACCGGCACATCGCTTGCATTCAGTGGATTTGAACTAATTGCATGGGGATGATTATTAATGACAGTTTTCGGGGATGGCACTGCTCAGGCCGGTTACCGTTTTCCTAAATCAGGCTGTCTGCCGGGGTCTATATGCATTATGGCCGGGGGGCTTTGCTTATTGATTTTAGTTAGCATAATATCGCTGTTTCAAGGGATTATTCAGGTGCCTGTTAGTGTGGCCGGGGAAGCGCTGCTTCATTTTGATCCTGGCTCTATGCAGCATTTGGTCATCCGGGAAGTGCGTCTGCCCCGCATGCTGGCAAGCCTGTTGACCGGTGCTGCTTTGGCTGTGGCGGGAGCCTTAATGCAGGGTATTACCCGGAATCCTATGGCAGACTCGGGTTTACTGGGATTGAATGCAGGCGCAGCCTTTGCTTTGTCGCTGTGCTTTACATTTTATCCCGGAATTTCTCCTGTATTCATTATGCTGTCTTCTTTTCTGGGGGCAGCGGTTAGTGCTGGTCTGGTTTATGGAATTGCTGCATTGCCGCGTGGCGGAGCAACTCCAATGCGGCTGGTGCTGGCAGGGGCTGCAGTCAGTGCCGGGCTCACTGCTTTGGGCCAGGGTATGGCCATATATTTTGGTGTTGCCAGAGACATCCTGTTTTGGCTTACAGGCGGTGTGGCCGGGGTAAGCTGGCAGCAGCTTCATATCCTGGTTCCCTGGATAGGAATAGCGCTGCTGGCAGCAATTATGCTGGCACGCTCAGTTTCGTTGCTTAGTCTGGGGACTGAGGTCGCACGGGGGCTGGGTCTGAGAAGCGGGCTTGTCAGTTTGGGCGTTACCCTAGTTGTTTTGATATTAGCAGGTGCATCGGTGGCAATGATCGGACCGGTGAGTTTTATCGGCCTTATTGTTCCCCATTTGTGCCGGTATCTGTTAGGGGGGGATTACCGTATTATTATTCCGGCCTCGGCTGTATTGGGCAGTCTGATACTGGTAGTGGCCGATATCGGTGTGCGTATACTTAATCCAGACTTTGAAATACCAATTGGTGCTCTGACCGCTCTCCTGGGTGTTCCCTTCTTCCTGTATCTAGTGCGTCAGCAAAGGCGGGCGGTATAGATGCCCTCCCCCAGCCTGGCGTTTCTGAGTCAGCAGCGCAGAGTGCGGTCAGGGACAATATTGATTATCTTAAGTTTATTATTAATTCTTTGCATGGTCATAAGTATGAATCAAGGGTATACACGCTTAATGCCAACCGATATCCTGCGCATTCTGTGTGGCGGCGGCAGCTATCAGGAAAACCTGGTCTTATTTGTTTTTAGAATGCCCCGTATTGTTACCGCAATGCTGGTGGGAGCGGGATTGGCTATGGCCGGCTGCATCATTCAGGGAATTTCCCGCAATGCGCTGGCAGACCCCGGCTTATTAGGGATCAATGCCGGCGCCGGCTTGATGGTGGTGCTTTTTGTACTGCTGTTTCCGGTCAAAGCGGGCCCGGTCTTGTTTACACTGCCGTTTTTGGCACTAATGGGTGCCGGCGGCACTGCGGCGCTGGTTTATCTTCTGGCTTATAAAAAGCAGGCCGGCTTGTCGTCTATCCGGCTGATACTGACAGGTATAGCCATACAGGCAGGCATTAGTGCCGCCATCATTGTGCTGACTATTATTCTCGATGAAAGCCAGTTTTATTTTATAGCGGTGTGGCTGGCCGGGCAGTTTGGCGGTGCCAACTGGCGGCAGGTCATGATTGTGTTACCATGGCTGCTGATTATTGTTCCCTATGTACTTTATAAAGCACGGGTACTGGATGTGTTAAACATGGGGGAGGAGGCTGCATGGGGGTTAGGTGTGGCGGTGGAACGGGAACGCCGGGGTTTGCTGGTGGCTGCAGTAGCGCTGGCAGCAGCCTGTGTTTCTGTCTGCGGCGGTATAAGCTTTGTTGGCTTGCTTGTTCCTCATCTGGCTCGTCAGCTAGTGGGAGCCGGGCATCAGCTTTTGTTGCCGTGCAGTGCCTTAATCGGCGCTATGCTGCTAGTGGCGGCCGATATGCTGGCGCGCACAGTCGTACAACCTTCAGAAATACCAGCCGGTATTATCTTTGCAATTGTGGGTGTGCCGTGCTTTATGGTTTTATTGGCGAAAAATAGGTGATAAGTAGCAAGGGGGTGTTAATCATGGAGAGTATACGAGCAGAAAACCTAGGTATCGCTTATGAAAAAACTACTATTATTGAAGCCTTGCATATGCAAATTCCACAAGGAAAAATAACTGCTCTTATTGGCCCTAATGGTAGTGGAAAATCCACTGTTCTCAAGGCTTTAGGCCGTATCCTGCGGCCGCAAAACGGCTCGGTTTATCTCAATGGCAAGGATATTAGATCCCTCTCCACACAAGCTGTTGCCCGCAAAATGGCAATTCTGCCCCAATGCCCGCTTGCTCCCAGCGGGTTGACGGTAAGCGAACTTGTCGCTTATGGACGGTTTCCCCATCAGCAGGGTTTTGGCAGCCATTCCCCTGAGGACCGCCGGATAATTGCCTGGTCGCTGGCCGTGACAGGACTGGCGGCATTTGCAGGGCGCTTTGTAGATACGCTATCGGGAGGGCAGCGTCAGCGGGTGTGGATTGCTATGGCGCTGGCACAACAGACCGAGCTTATCCTGTTGGATGAACCTACCACATATCTGGACTTGTCCCATCAACTGGAGATACTGGAACTATTGGGCGATCTGAATAAAAGCCAGGGATGCACCATTGTTATGGTTCTGCATGACCTTAATCTTGCGGCCCGCTTTGCTGATTATATGATTGCTATACGGAGCGGGGCCGTGATTTGTCACGGGGTGCCCGCAGCAGTTATGGTGCCGGCGATGTTGCGGGATGTTTTCCAGATTGACGCCCAGGTAATCAATGAGGCTCGAACCGGTAGACCTGTCTGCATTACTTATGATTTAGTCAAGTCGTTGTAGATAACAGCGGCAAAAGTTATGAAGCCGCAAGGGTAAGCAAAGAGCCATGCTGAATAAATAGTTCAGCATGGCTCTCTATTTCTGTTCTGAGTCAGTTACGGAGGCGAAATGATACCGGCATGGTTGTTGTGCAGGCTACTGTCCGGCCGCTGCTGCGGTCTTTGGCCGGGACAAACTGCCATTTGCGCACGGCCGCGGCCGCGGCTGCGTCTAAGGCTTCATAACCGGTAGAACGGGCGATACTAATTTCACCGGGCCGGCCATTAGCCAGAATTTGAATTCTTAAGAGCACTGTGCCTTCTTGCCCGGCCTTTCTGGCGGCTGGCGGATAATGTGGATCGACTTTGCTCAGAATACCTGGGGCAGCGATGCCGCCGGCTGCTCCGGGTGTACCCGCACTGCCGGACCCGGTGCCGGACCCGCTGCCAGTATTAGTGGCGGCCTGTGGCTGTCCAGCGGCGGGAACTGCCGGACGTTCTACCTTAGAAACCGATAATTCACTGGTAGTAATAACCGGTTTTGCTTCAGCTTCAACTGGCATTGGCTCGGCCGGGACTGGTTCAGCTGGCACTGGTTGGGGGGGAGGCGGTGTTACAACCGGTGCCGGCGGTCCTGGATCAATATTTGCCCGGTCACCGGGGTCACTTACAAGGTCCATTTCCAGAACAATTTCCTCGGGTATAGCTGTTAAGGTTGGCAAGCTGGCTACCAGATAACCGGCTGTGACTACCATAAAAATATGCAGGCAGACGGACACTGTGATGGCTTTACGCCAATGAAAAGCATAGGTCATACAGTTACCTCGCTTTCTCAACCGCTACCGATACCCGGTGGGCTCCCGCTTGTTTTAGTGAATCCAAAACGCTTACGATTTGGCCGTAGGCTACCTGCTTATCGCCGCGCAAGATAAAAACAGTGTCAGACTTTTTGCCAATCTCCAGGTTTACACGTTTGCTCAGCAGTGCCAGGGGAATTTCTTCTTGATTAAACATGATGCTGCCGTTTTCTAATACTGTGACATTGATACTGCTGGGCTTATCCTGCTGAACAGTGGCTGCCTGGGGCAGGTTAACCGGGATTGTATGCTGTTCGACCATGTATAGCGTACTCATCATAAAGAAGACCAGTAGGAAGAAAATAATGTCAATCAGCGGGATGATCATAAGCTCCGGCTGGTTTTCCACACGGAGGCTACGCAATTTCATGGGATTCTCTCCTGCTCGTTTTTTTGATCAGTACATGACTGACGATCAGGGCTGCCATTTGCTCAATGTCGGTTACCATGAGGTTGACCCGGCGGGAGAAATAATTGTGCAGGATTAGTGCCAGTATTGCGACGCTGAGTCCGGTAGCTGTGGCAATGAGGGCCTCACCAACACCGCCGGTAATGGCCATTGGCTGGCCAGCCTGTACATTGAACACACTGAAAGAATTGATCATACCGATAACAGTCCCTAATAACCCGAGTAAAGGCGCGATGGTGACAATCATGCTCAGGTCGTCAAGGTGTTCACGGAGGCGGGCTGCTGCCAGCGTGGCCGCACTTTCCAGGGCATTCTCAATCTGACTACCCCGCTGGCAGGCCTGAAGGCCTGCCAAGGCAACGGCGGCCAAAAAATTGGGGCTTGCTTGCTCACAGACCTGCCCGGCCTCACTAAATTTTTGCTTTTCCAGCAACGGCAGCAGCTGCTGCTGGAAAGACTGTGAGTGGGCAGACCGGCTGCGGTAGTAGAGAAAACGTTCGACGGCAATAGTAACGACAAACAGCGAGCAGGCAAGCAAAAGGTACATGACTGGCCCGCCTTTGTGAAATAAATTAATAGTTTGTGTAATAAGTTCCATAATTCTCTCCTTTTATATGTAATCATTTAATAACCATCTATACTCTTGCCTGGATATACTGTATACCACCAAGGCCGTATATCTGAGCGAAAGAGTTGCCCCTTTTTATAATAGCAGAAACTGATAATCATTTTCAATAGATGAATGCAATTATTTTATAAAAAATAGACAGCAGTATCAATTTACAATTAAACCCTGAAAAATAACCCCAGCCTATGCTAACTGTTATTTTCAGCGCAGGAATATATATAACATGTTTTTCCGGCAGCGGTTTTTTCATTATTTACGGAGCCATATCTGTTGCTTGTGAGAATGTTGGCAGCGTACCGGTGGCGTGCAATAAGCGGACTTGATTCTTGTAGTGGTCATAGCGGGCGTTGAGGTGATTGGTTTTTGCCGTTATTAAGTCCGCATGCGCACCTAGGACAGTTTCTATATTGCTTTGGCCGGCTCGATAGCGCTCGGCAACCGCTGCATATGCTTCTTCCGCCCTGGTTACCGGCTGTTCGGCGACAGCCAGATTCCGGCCTGACTGCTGCCAGCATTCAAATGCTTTTGTTGTTTCCCACCTTATAGTTTCTATCTTTTGCTGCATCTGCTCTGCCGCGATAGCGGCATTTAGATCAGACTGCCGGGTTTTCAATCTAGTCTGGCCGCCATCAAACAAATCGCCGGTTACATACAGGCTGGAGTACCAGTATTGTTCGGGCATCCCCAGATCGTACATGACGAAATAGAGATAAACAGTAGGCCGGGATTCTTTGGCCGCCACCTTTGTGCCTAAGGTGGCAACCTGAAGGTTCCGGCGGGTTTGGGCCAGATCCTGGCGATGGTTCAGGGCTAGGTCGATTGCCTCATCCAGCCTGCCAGGCACCGGTTGCGCAGGTGTTTCGGCCAGGATCAGCTCCTGATCCGGCGGCAGGTGCAGTAAATGGTTCAGCTTACCGAATGCCTGCCGCTGTTCCTGCTGGCGCAGCAGTGTATCATACTGGCGGAATCGGGCCAGATCAGCTTCTGTCCGGGATCTATCGCCGTCTGCAGTCTGGCGTCTGACTGCGTCAAGATAATGTGTAAGCTGGTGGACAGCCTGTTCAGTCAGAACTTTGCGCTCTTGCGCTGCCAGGGCATCATAATAATCCAGGAATACGTTAACCGCCACTTGCTGCTTTGCGTGATCCAAATAGTCGGTTAAGCCAATAACCGTGGTTTTTGACTGGGCCACGCGGTCCTTGGTTCGCCCGCCGTCATATAAAGGAAGCCTGACGGTTACATAGTTGCCATACTCCGGTTTGGGCTTTTCGGCTACCTGGGTTTGAGTATGCGTCATGCTTACCGTAGGCAGGTAACGGGCTTTATTTTTTTTTAGTTCCAAATCAACTTTGCGTGCCTCCAACTCAGCAATTTTGACCTCGTGACTGCTGGTTATCGCCATACGGATGCTGTCCGGCAGGGTGAGCCTGACCGGACTGGTGGCATAGCTCTGAAGCGGTAGGCAGCAGCAAATCAGAACAAAGCCGGCCTGGAGGATTGTCTGCCTTATATTAATCGTCCTCGCCCCCTTTGCTGTCATTAGCCTTATAATAGGACCGTGGTGGAATTTTACGAAACTTTGATGATAAATGTAATCATTATCAATGCACCCTGATTATTATAACAATTGGCATCAGGGCGGTCAACTCTCACAGCGCCGGCCTGACGCAGGTGGAAAAACGGGTAGCCTATGCCCCAGAGGGCAATATTGTTGACTTCTCTAAAGGCAAATAGCAATAGTGCCTGTTAAACAGGAGTAAACTTATGTTGCTTTGGAGCACTAGCCATGGGCAACAAGCTTGCTGAATTTGATAATAGTTAACAAATTAGCTCACTGCCTTTACGGTGTGTTCTATTGACCGGCAACAAAATTGCAAACAATTTGCTTTATATATAAATAAGAATTGTTCTCATGTGCAGGAATTTACATCCTTTTGCCGAAACCAATAGATAAAAGTCAGGAGAGGGTGGTTGCATGAAATATATTCAGAAAGTAAAATGGTTTGTTGCAGTCCTGTTATTTGCAGTGATGGGGCTGGGGATGACCATGCCGGCTATGGCTCAGGGGCAAGACCCTGTGACACCTCCTAAGATTGTCACATTAGCGCCTGTTGGCCTCACCTCGGAATTGCGGGAGAAATACTCGGAGCAAACCATACTGGTAAGAATTAAGGCAACAATCACTGAGACCGGAACTATGGACAGTAATATACAGGTCATAACAAGTTCCGGCGATGCAGCCTTCGATCAGGCAGTTATTGATTCCATTCAGCAATCGGTGTTTACGCCGGCCTACACGGGCGATCAGCAGGCGATAGCCAGCTCCATTGTGCTGCCGCTAAATATCAAAGTGGAAAAATATCTGCCGGAAGAGGAAGCTGTCAGCCAGGCCGGCGACGAACAGGCCCCGGATCAATAAAAAATGCCAGCCGGGCAGGGAATCTCAGCCCGATGATTAATAGCTGCCAAAAAGCACAGCTTGTATGTCCTGTGCTTTTTGGCAGCTTATTTTTAATTTAAGTACTTTATAGCAACCGCATACTGAAGCACCGCATTCATAATACAACTTATAACAGTGGCGCAGCCTAGCGCAATTATGGCGTCAAACCGGTTGCTGGTTGTCGGTCTTTTGCTGCGTCTACCAGCGGCAGGAGGCGGTAAGCCGCACTGTCCGGCCGGCTGACAAGGAAAACAGATATACTCCACTCGCCCAAGACCAGCCAACTGGCGCAGTTTGCCGGCATGAGCGTTTCTAAACTCAACCGTTGCTTTAAAGCCTGGACAGGTAAGGGCAAATTGACAGGACTTCACTCATTGCCAAAAGGCGTCTGCATGCCAAAGCATGGCAGACGCTTTTTTCCCCTTGTATTTATTTTTTCTACCTATGCCGGTAGCCGCCGACAGCGATGCTGTTTTTGCACAGGCTGCCCCTAACGGATTAAAGGCGGCCCTATAATCCCCAATGATATATTTCTGCTCCTTTCTGGCACGCGGCAGACTCGTTTAGCACCGCTTACCTGTTGGCTGGCAGGCATTCTCAGCAGTGTGCAGGCGTACATTACAAATGGTTTGGCGGTAGCCAAGGTTCTTGACGGATAAAATTCGGGATTGTTATACTAGTAAAAGTGCAATTAGGTTCTGAATATCCCCAGCAGTGAAATTAGGCGGCAGGAAAAAATTTTTAACACCTATATGATAATGATTATTATTTTTATTTAAAAAAAACGGCAAGTCATGGCAGTATTGTCAGCTTGATACCCGGGACTACCGGATAGCTGCCCGTTACTACCGGGCAGGGGGGAGCTTTTATAACTATGAAATACTGGTATAAAATTCACAAATGGACAAGTCTGATATGCGCTATTTTTCTTTTCATCATGTGTTTCAGCGCTTTGCCGTTAATTTTTGGCCGGGAGATCGCAGCCTTTAACCAGGTCAGTAACCCGGCAAATTCAGTTGTAGTCACGGCGGCCGCAGCAGACCTGTCTGTAAGCAGGCTGGCGGAAACGGCTGTGGCCCGTTATCCCGGTTACGATCTGCGGGCCATTTACCTGGACCATGCTAACCAGACCATCGGCTTTTCCCTGCAGGGGGCCGGCAAAGGCTATCAGTATACTCGCCTGGACCTGAATACAGGCCAATTTGCTGAGCGCTCCAATCAACAGGTTAAGTATGAGTTTATTCAACAATTTATCAATTTTATGTACAGGATGCATGTGGATATGTATCTTGGATCTTTCGGCAGGCAGGTGCTCGGCTTTATGTGCGGGTTAAGTGTGGTTGCCCTGATTTCAGGCCTGTGGCTGTATGCCCCGTTTATGAAAACGGCAGCATTTGGCTCCCTTCGCACCACCAGCCGGCGGGGTTACTGGATGGACTGGCATAAACTGCTGGGCATTGTCACGCTTTCCTGGACGGTATTATTAAGTATAAGCGGTTTTATATTTGTATTTGCCGGTCCGGCTCACAATGCCTGGAATGAGCATATCCGCCGGGAGTTTCTGCAGGCATATGAGGGCAAGCCTTTTCCTGAACAGCGTATTTCTCTTGATTCTGCGCTGGCAAGCGCCAAAACAGCCTTGCCTGACCGGCGGATAACAGGACTGGAACTGCCGCAGGCAGGCGGGAAGATGCCCTGGCATTATACAGTCCGGACCCAGGGCGAGGGTTTTGGCGCCTATGTGAATAAGTCTGTCTGGGTCGATGCGGCGACCGGTGAGATTACCGCCATTCCTGAGCAGCCCTGGTACCTGCAGGCATTTTCAATGGCCAGCCCGGTTCATTTCAGCAATCATGACACCTTGCCGCTGAAAATTTTATGGTTTGTTACAGATGGCCTGACCTGTATTATGATTATTACCGGCATTTACGCCTGGTTTGTTAAATTCAGTCCCGATAAAGGCAAGGCAGCGGCCAATAAACAGCCGGCTGTTAAACCTGTACGGCCGGTACGGCAGTCAGCATGGCAAATCTGGCGTTTACCGGCTGCTATCATCGTGCTTACCCTGTTTGGCCTTATTGCACCGCTGGCAGGCCGGGAATGGAATGACGCATCCGCGCTTGCCCTGGCGATCCCGCTTGTGCTGACAGTATATCACTGGTGGCGCCAGTAGCACCTGGGGGGTGTATGGGCACGGTAGTTCCACTGCGATACAGCTTGCCCAGGGTCTAATCCTGAGCCGGGCTGCCTGTGCCGTATTTCTCGGGCGCTGGTGATATATTACTAGTCGGCAGTATCATAGAATAAAGATAAAAGAACCATTACCGTCTTATAATTAATGCGGTAGTGGTTCTTGCTATTTATAATTACGGGGAAGCATTTGCTCCAGATGTATTCCTACTTTCAGCGGGCAAGAGACAGAGGGCGATAAATCATTGCTTAATTGACATTGATTTTCATTATCATATATAATTGTTTTTAAATTCACCTATAAAAATAATAACCCCGGAAGAAATGATTCATTAATTTACAATTTATAAAAATAGCCTATTTTGAATAGAAAAATGACAGTATTTCACAATCTGGCATTAAATGAGGAGCGTAGGTTGACAATTTTATGTTAGTAGAAAATAAGCTGGCAGAAGATCAGTTGGCGAAAGTAAAAAAATTCACGTTGCTGCGGGGAATTTGGCGAGTTGGCAATGGCTATTGGCGATCCCAAGAAAAAAAATATGCCGGGTTATTATTACTGGCCATCATTAGCCTGACAGCTATTGATGTTTATTTGCAGGTATGGCTCAACAAGTGGCGTAATATTTTTTTTAATACCCTGCAGGACCGGGATTTGGCGGCATTTTTTGATTCTATTTTTCTCTGGCTTATTCTAACTGTAGCCGCTTTAGCGGTGACTGTTTATCAGCGTTATTTGCACCAAATACTGGAGCTGAAATGGCGCACCTGGCTGACAGAACGGTTTATACAGGAATATCTGCACTCTAAAAAATACTATTATATGCATATAAGCGATAATAGTATTGATAATCCTGACCAGCGCATGAGTGAAGATGTTAAACTGTTCATTGAACTGCTTTTGAAAATTTTCATATGGTTTTTATATACATTAGGGATTTTATGCAGTTTTATAATAATTCTTTGGCAATTGTCCGGATCTTTTTCTTTGTCCTGGCAAGAATGGAGTATTGTTATTCCCGGTGATATGGTCTGGATTGCGCTTGGCTATGCTATTATGGTTAATTTAATTGTGGCCAAATTTGGACAGTCCCTGGTACACCTTAATTTTCAACAGCAGTGTTTTGAGGCTAATTTTCGCTTTGGCTTAATACGTTTGCGGGAATATGCGGAGGCAATTGCCCTATATACAGGCGAGCAGCGGGAGCGATATTTGCTGAAGGGCTATTTAAAAAAAGTCTATGATAATTTATATAAATATATAAACAGGCAAAAAGTGCTGGATTGTTTAATTTTTTGTTTATACCGGGGCGCTGAACCGCTTCCTTATATCATAACAGTTCCGCGGTTTTTCAGCGGGCAGATTCAACTCGGCGGTCTGATGCAGATCACAGCGGCCTTTGACAGGGTGCAAAAGTCCCTGACATTTTTTGTTGGTTGGTATAAAGAACTGGCAAAATTGGAAGCAATCGTCAAAAGACTGGCAAATTTTATGGACATGATGGAACAGATGCGGCTGGTAGGGGGAAATTCAGCAATCCGGGTTATTGCTTCTCCGGATATGACTTTTTCGGTCGAGGGATTAAATGTCCGGCTGCCAAATGGCAAGTTGCTGATACATGACTTTGCCATGAAGCTGCAGGCCGGAGATTCTTTGCTGATTACCGGGCCGTCAGGCTGCGGTAAAAGCATGCTGATCAAAGCGATAGCCGGCATCTGGCCTTTTGGCGAGGGCTGTACCCGGATACCGCACAACCAGCAGTGCTTATTTTTGCCGCAAAAGCCCTATCTGCCGGAAGGAACTTTACGGGAGGCGCTGCTTTATCCGCAGTCAGGTCTGACCTGCCCTGATGAAGAAATCGTGGCCGTTCTGAAAAAGTGTAATTTAAATGACCTGGTGGAACTTCTGGATGACCGGGAAAACTGGTCGCACATCCTGTCCACGGGAGAGCAGCAGCGGATTGCTTTTGCCCGTGCTATTTTGCAGCAACCGCCGTGGCTGTTCTTGGATGAAGCCACTTCCGGATTGGATGAGGCAACCGAAAAAAGGCTGTATAAAATGCTCCGCAATGAGCTTAAGACAACCGGGATTGTCAGTGTGGGCCACCGCAGCAGCCTTCTTCCCTATCACGATAAGATACTGACGATTAAAGAGAAAGGCGGCTGGGCTTTAGTGGCATGACACCTGGAAATATTGTAAAATATATTCAGTATATATTTTATATATACAACCGGTTAACGAATCTTAGTTTTCGTCTATCTATTGGCAACAGGCCGCGCTTGCTAAGGAGGAAAAATGAACAGAAACAAGCTGAAATTTGCAGTTTTACCAGTTCAACTGGGGGTTTGTCAACTAAACTCCAGCCAGCAGATTCCTCAGTGGGCTTATCAGGGTGAGTTCTTTTCAATTACTAAAACAACTGAGGAAATATCAATTGTCTGCCCTGATCCGGTAATTCCACCGGACACGGTTCTGTGTGAGCGAAGCTGGCGGGCGCTTAAAATAACCGGAGTACTGACTTTTAGTTAGTCGGCATATTGTCAGCAATCTCCACAGTCCTTGCCCAAGCAGGTATTAGCATTTTTGCTATTTCCACATATAATACAGATTATATTCTGGTAAAAGCGAGAGACCTTGAGGCAGCTTTGCAAACACTTACTTATGCCGGCTATGAAATAGCATTTGAAGCAGGGGCTTCACTGTAATTTGATGCTCGCTTAAGAGTCGCTAGCCGTAAATGGGACCTATTTCTAAGTGGGTAAGGCTTTAACTAAGGGAAATATAATGAAAAGGCTAGTATAAGCCTTTGGGAGGTACCCTTAATAATACTTAAGTACTTTAGTATGATTTTTTATGCCTAAGCGGCTTAGTTTGGGTTATTTTGAACATACAGCGCTGTTGTGATTTATGGCTGGAACCAATATAATGTATATCAAATATGAATATTATATGGCATGTAACCCATCAATATTCAGGATTTACCCAGTTTATATGCAGTAAAGAGAGGTTGGGCAGCAGTCAACCTCTTTTCAATTAGGACACTGGTTTAAAAGAAAAACAGATATTAAAATATATGGAGGTGAGCCTATTCTCTCCACTAACTGAGAGATAGGGAGTTATTGGACCCTGCGTCTATGCTGTTAAATTTGTTTCTGGTAATATTGCTTGTTTTTTTTAATGGTTTTTTTGTTGCCGCTGAATTTGCCATGGTTAAAGTACGAAGTACTCGAATTGAAACACTTTTGCAGGAAGGAAACACAAGAGCAAAATTTGCAAAAAAAATTGTCGATCATCTTGATGCGTATTTATCGGCTTGCCAGCTGGGCATTACCCTTGCTTCACTTGGTTTGGGCTGGATCGGTGAACCGGCTGTTGCCGCAATATTTGAACCTATTATGCTGGATTGGGGTTTTTCCAGCCAGGTGGTTCACACGGTTTCTTTTGTCATTGCTTTTTCTATCATTACTGCCTTACACATTATCCTCGGTGAATTAGCCCCTAAGTCCTTGGCAATACAACAAGCAGCCCAAGTCACATTATGGACATCAGTGCCACTGATTGGTTTTTATAAGTTAATGTATCCGTTCATATGGATTTTAAATACGATTTCCAACTGGATTCTCCGTCTAATAGGTATTCAGGTTGTTAATGAGCATGAAGCTGCCCATACGGAAGAGGAAATTCGAATTTTAATGGAAGAAAGTCATAAGCAAGGCTTTATTAATAAGACAGAACTTACTTTTGTTGATAATATTTTTGATTTTGCCGAAACCAATGCCCGGGAAATCATGGTCCCCCGTACTGATATGGTGTGTTTAGATATCCAGGATACTTTTGAAGAAAATCTGGATAAAGCTCTGGCGGAGGAACTGACACGTTATCCGGTATGTGATGATGATAAGGATAATATTATTGGTTTTGTTCATATTAAAGATATTCTAAAAGCAATTGCAAAGGGAGAAAATCCTAAGTTACAGGACATGGTGCGGGAGGTAACGGCAATCCCGGAAACCATGCATATCAGTGATTTATTGAAAGTGCTACAAAAAAACAGGACGCAAATGGCGATTGTAGTTGATGAGTATGGTGGTACGGCCGGCTTAGTAACCGTGGAAGATATATTGGAAGAAATTGTTGGCGAAATTCAGGATGAATTTGATGAAGAGCGTCCTTGGATTGAAATACAGGATAATAACACTTACTCAGTAGATGCCCGTGTATTATTGGATGAGTTCAATGAATTTTTTGAATTACAACTGGAAACAGAAGAGGTCGACACTTTCGGTGGCTGGATCAGCCTGCATATAGAATTACCGCCAAAAGCAAATAGCAAAATTGAATACAAAGAATATGAGTTTATCATTACTGAGGTTGATCATATGCGCGTAACCAGAGTGCTTGTTAAAAAGATGCACCGCGACCTTGAGGGTTTGGACTAACCCTTGGTAATTAGGCTGCTATAAAAAAGCCTGTCTGTGAACCAGACAGGCTTTTTTGCCTATTAGAATGCATAAAATCACTAAAAATACGGCACAGCGTATGGAGTATGACATCCTTGTTTAATATTTGCTGACCTTCCACTACCTGACAATTGACACTTGATATCACAAATGCTATACTAATTATCGTTACTCAACAGAGGCCAACCTGCCGATTTGCCGTTACTTTCTACCTGCCAATTGGAATACCATTGGTGCTTACAAGTTGATTTTATCTGCAAAAAATAGTATGATAACAGGTGAGAAACTGCGGCAGATTACAGCTATTTTAAGGATTAAAACATGCGCCCGTAGCTCAGGTGGATAGAGCGGTGGTTTCCTAAAGCCGAGTTTACATAATGAATAATTATAGATAAATCAATGGTTCTGAGGAGTTTCCTCAGAGCTTTTTTGTTTTTGAATTCCTTTTAAATGCCATTAGTGCCATTTCCTAAGTGCTATATTATGTGGCTTTTTATATTGTTTGAAGTGAATGATAAAATTTGCGTAAAATAAAGGAATTATTTAAGTTATAACCGAAAATTCACTTAAAAAAGAACTTCAAGGGAGTGCGAACTCATGATTGATTATAATGTAACGAATTTAAACCAAGCGGTAAAAATTATGTTGTCTCATATATATGTGGAATCTGGGTTGTCTGATAATGGGACACTTGTATACGGAGAGGCAGAAGGAGCAGGCATTAGAATTGATTTATTAAATTTTTTCTTTTCATATAAGTTT
The DNA here is from genome assembly GCF_007641255.1 of Sporomusa termitida. Lineage (NCBI taxonomy): Bacteria > Bacillati > Bacillota > Negativicutes > Selenomonadales > Sporomusaceae > Sporomusa > Sporomusa termitida. The sequence continues at coordinate 4,699,934 of NZ_CP036259.1, read as the reverse complement.
TCTGAAGAAGATGAAGATACCTGGGGAAATATTATCCATAAAGTAAAAATTGATGAGTATGAAGCTATTGAAGCTCTTTATCATTATCTCGTTAGTGGCTTAGAAAAGAAGGGGCTAATTTGTAGAGTACACGATGTTTTCAAAAAGGATTTAGATATTAAGTTGACTTTAGACGGGTATAAATATTGGACTAAGTTAGTTCAGAAGAAACAAAAAGTTGAAATTTTTAGTGATAGTAAAATTACAAATACGAATGAAGAAATAGCAGTAGAAACCTTTCAAATCCCGAAGGTTGAGTTGTGTATTCCAAATGAAGATGAAGAAAAAATAAGAATAAATATATTGGAAATACTGTATGATTATAAAAATCAGTTCGAAAAAAAAATGTATTTCGAAGAACTGTCTTTGAGATTTTTTAGTCAATATAATTCCGATTTAAGTCAATATAAATACTGGAGTGAAGTAAAATCTCTATTTGATAAAGAAACTATTTCAACAGCTAAGAGCTATGTGGAAGCAAGAGTTATACAATGCTTTCGCGAGAATTTATTATATTATGATTTTAGAAATTTTACCGCAGTTGAAATTACAAAAGAAGGTATTAAATATCTTAAGAAGAGCAAAGGGGACATCGCGTCTAGTGATAAAGTTACTGTTGATGAAGAGCAGATTGAAAGAGGAAACTCTGAGAGAATAAAAATTATACATATCTCAGATTTACATTTCGGGTCTCTCGAAAATGATGGACTTGATAATAAAGATAAATCGAAAGATGTATTAAAAGTAAAGCAACCAGCTTTTGAAGCGTTTTCTCGAATTTTGCCAACAATTTATGATGCCAATACCTTTATGGCAATCAGTGGTGACATTACTTCAAAAAATGAAGAAGCTGGTTATATTCAATGCCAAAAGGCTATTGAGAAACTAGGTATCAATCTTCAAAGAATTTATTTAGTTCCAGGAAACCATGATTGTAATAAAAGTTCTACACCACAGACACAATATGCAAATTTTTTATGCTATTTCCAAGATTATTTTAGTCCCGTTAATAGAAACAGGAGATACCTTATAGATGATGAACAAAAAATGTTTATTATAGGGTTTAATACGATTTATTCTTGTGATAGTGATTTTATATTCATTGAAGAACAGGAAATGCAGTCATTTAAGCAACTTATTGATGAACTATCTGAAAAGATATCTGGTTTCTCAACATATACAAGAATTGCTGTAGTTCATCATAATCTTAATCCACATCCCAATATTGAAATAAATCAGTATAAAGATATTTTGAATATATTTCAATTAAAGCAAATATTAATGGAGAAAAAATTTAAAATCGTCTTTTCAGGACACCAACATCAACCCATGATTGAACGTCAGCAAATATATATTGAAGATTTAAATGGAGATATTTTATTAGTATCCGCTGGGTCACTTTCGGGGAAAATTAGAAATAATCGAAACTCATTTCAAGTGGTAGATTTGGAGAGGGATATAAAATCAGGTGTTCTTTTTAATATTATTATTGATGAATATGAACTTAAGCTGGGGGAATTTAAGTACAAAAACAGAGTTAATTTACCTTTAGTTTGAGTTGGAAAAGAGGTATTATTCATGCCTCTTCCCAATATGATTTTTAATATCAATCATTTAAGTTTAAAATTTTTATTGACCCCCACCAATATTTTGGTGGGGGTCAATAATTATATGAATTTGGCGAATAGATTACCCGCTTCTTTCTCTTTTTCAATATTGGTATGGCAATATCCCATTAATGTTGACACCTGTGAATGACCGCTTCTTGCCATGGCAGTACTTAAGTCTACGCCATTTAATAACATCTGAGATATATTGGTGTGTCGCAGGTCATGAAACCTAAATTTCATGCCAGCATGCTTTAATACAGCCCTAAAAAATCTGACCACGTTTTCTGGTTTCATGGGCTTATCCATATTGTTCTTTACAGGAAAGACATACGTTCCTTTGGCGTACTGCCTATGCCGTTTCAATATTTCTACCATTTCATCAGGTATAGAAATAGTACGACGTGATTTCTCAGTCTTAGGGGTTTCAACAATCACATCACCGCCAAGCTCTAGTACGGTTTCTTCAATCTTGACCGTTTTATTTCTAAAATCAACGTTTTTCCATCTAAGTCCAAGAATTTCACCCCTGCGACAGCCAGTAGACAGAGTAAGCATTAGAGAAGGATATACATTTTTTGTTCGAGTAGATGGCAATGATTGATATTCTTTTACCGCTTGTACAAATTTTTTAATTTCATTGTTGTCCAATGCCTTCATTTCTTTTTTTCGGACTTTTGGGCGAATTGCATGGTCAGCAACATTGCGGATTATTAGGTTATCCCGAACAGCAAATTCTAAGCAGTTATGAATAATATTATGCATTCTGAGTATGGTTGTAGCCGATAGTGGCTTCTCACTGTCAAAGCAATTTTGTTTCATTTTTTTAGCATAAAAGTTATTTATCATTGATGTAGTTAGCTTTTGGAGTTGAATATGACCAAGTTCGGGTATAATGTGCATACGCATATTTATTTCATAGCCGCGTAAGGTAGAAGCCTTTATTTGTTGTAACGTTTTTTTTAGTTCGAACCATTGGAGTAGATAATCTCCAAAACTTATTCGGTTTATGTCTGTATAGGTCTGAGTTTGAAGAGTAACTTTTAGGTCATTCAGCTTTTGAAGAACGTCTTTTTTTGTCTTACCTGTCAACGTTTTTCTTTTTCGTTTGCCATTAACAGTGCCTAAATCATACTGAGCTATCCAACTCCCATCTTTGCGTTGGGATATAGTTCCCTCACCTTTTGCTCGTGCCATAGTGGACCACCTTTCTAAGGGGTAAATACTGGTCCAAGTATTTTACACCTTTTATGAGAGAAATGGCAGCAATAATTCACCGAAAAACAATCAAGTGAACAATGGTTAAAATGTTGAATTTTGACCTTAAATGGAAGGACTTTCCTGAATATAAGCAGAATTAAAATTCAGAAAAATAATTCTGGTAACTTAGAGGAGTAATTTATGAGTAATAGAGTTTATATTAATAGTTTAAGAAAGCTTTATCATGAAGGTAATCTAGTACCGTTTATAGGTGCAGGGTTATCGGTAGCATTTCGTGTTCCCGATTGGGGTTGCCTTATTAGAGATATGGCAATAGCTATGGATATTAACAGTAAGGAAGAATTACCACTAAATACGCTTCTTGAATTTCATTTAAATAAATATGAGTATTGGGAAGCCGTTGATATTTTCAAGAAATACCTAGGACGGTCTGAACAAGACATCCAGGAGTATATAGTTGATAAAGTGAATAAAAGTATAAATTTAAGTATTGCTAACGCGGAACATAATTACGCGGATTTAGGTAATATGAATTTTACTAATTATATTACAACGAACTATGACCATATTCTTAATAATTTTATAAAATCGAACCTTATTCCTGTTAATTTGACAGATATCAAATGAAAGTACTCAAAGAATTTTAACTGAAAAAGATAAAGTCAGGATATTTCATCTTCATGGTAATATTTCAGATACTAGTAGCATTGTTATAAGCAATGATAAATATCGAGAACTTTATAGTGATAATAAATATAAAACCCTGTTCTCACTTTTTACAGGAACTAAAACGTTTTTATTTATGGGCTTCTCTTTTAATGATGTATTTATTCAAAATATCATAAAAGAGCATAATGAATATTTTAATTCTAAGCATTATATTGTACTAAATAATCCAAGTGATGAGCAGATTATATATTTAAAGAAAAGTTATAACATAGAAACCATAAGCTATAATAGTGAAGCTTCTTCTCATGCAAATGAGATACGAAAAATTTTGCATGATATTGCTTCTTCTACAGATGCCCCAGCAGAAGAACTTGCGGAAGACTTCATTGATGGATTAATCGATAGCCTACCTAACACAATGGAAAAAAGGGAATTAGAAAAAAACTTATTTTGCCAAAAAATGAGACTTGAGAATATAGATGATAAAAGAATAGATTATAGTAAAGAGTGTTTTTTTACTGCTGAACAATATATTAGATGGTTAAAAAAGTCAGGTATACGTAGTAATGAAAAAATCATTAGACATATGCTTGATTTGTGTTATATGGAATATAAAGATATTTTACTACAAGTCTATAATATTCATAAAAATAGTGATGACTTTTTGCAAAGTGTACATAATGCATTAAGTAAATTGCAGTATGAGCGTATTGCAAACATATTAGATAAACACACGATGCCAATTGATATAAATAAAAAGGGATTTATTCATTTAATTGCAGATGATATTGACATGGACCGTGATGTATGGTGGGGGGATAAAAGGTTTGAAGAATAACTTACCGATTTCAATTAAACTATTATTTGACAATAAATATTTTGACTATCTTAATGTTTTATGTACGTTATATGCACACAAAAAGAAAAAGAAAGTAAAATAATTGAGCCTGCATTTTTTTATAATATTGATATTTTATTTAGTGAACTTGCAGCTTGCATACATTCAGCAAAATGGATGAGTGAAAAAGCACTAGATTTTGAAATAAAAAGTACCAAAGAAAACTTGGCACAAATGTTTAATTATGTCGAAACCATAAAGAGTGATTTTCTTGATGGCAAACAAACATTATATGATTTAGCATTTAATGCTGCCTTTTTATTTTGGACTATACTTATCCAACATGCTAAAATAATCGGAATAGTTATAGGGTTAAAACTGGAGGAGTTTTTTATTAACAGTTTATGTCCTGAAAACAGAGGACAAGAGATAATTACGGAATTTCAAAATGTACTTATGATATTGTCGAGTAATTATCCAGATTGGACTAACGAGCATAAGAGACAAGTTCTGGCGATATGGAATAAATTATCTAGGGAGTATGGATATTCGTTTACTCATACCCCCAATGGAGACTATCTATATGTGTAAATAGCAAAAGGTATTGTGATTATATGATTTTTATAGCAGTATGATATGTTCATAGGAAATAGTAGCATCGGATTGAAGGTGATAATGTGTCTGAAAAGAAATATCAAATATTTATTAGCTCGACATACAACGATTTAGTTAAAGCCAGAGAAAAGGTTATTGAAACTGTTCTTAGTATGTACCATTTTCCAATTGGAATGGAAATGTTTAGTGCTGCTGATGATGACCAATGGCAAGTTATAAAAGATACAATAGACCAAAGTGACTATTATGTTATTATCATAGGTCATAGATATGGTTCTGAAACTGCTGAAGGCATTAGTTATACTGAAAAGGAATATGACTATGCAAAATCAAAGGGCATACCTATTTTGGCATTTATTCGTGACCGAAATGTTGCTACAAAACCAGACGAACGTGATAGCGAAGCTGAAAAGATAGAAAAACTTAATAGATTTATTATAAAAGCTGAAGCTAATAAGATGCGTGATACATGGAAGAATATAGATGATTTAGGTGGAAAAGTTGCAGTTGCTTTAACAAAAACATTTGGGAAAAAACCAGGTATTGGATGGGTTAGAGCCGATAAAGCTATTTCGCCAGAAATGACAAATGAATTAACTGCTTTAAGTAAAGAAAACAGAGATTTGCGTGAAGCCTTAGATGAGTTGAAAAAACAAGTGGGAGAAAAAGCACCTGAAATTGATGTTTGCTTTACGAAGGATGATTTGACTAATGTCATTTGTAAAAACTTGCAGTTGCCACTGGTAGAGTACCCTAAACCATTAAACATGGACGATGTTCCCAGCCATCTTACTAAATACGTTGCTCAAGAGGATATTGATAAATACAATAATGCAGAATTTCCATCTCAAGAAGAAATAGATAGTTATAATCAGAAAATAACGGAATATTATATAGCCAAAAATAATCCGACATATTTTTCTATTGCGATTTCAAACCATGGGAAAAGTAAAGCGAATGAAATATTTGTAGACATAATCTTACCTCAAGGTGTAATTGTGGCTGAGAAAGAAGATGTTGAAGACTGGGAATTTCCCGAGAATATTATGCCTGAAAATCCTATAGAAAAAGGTGAGCGGAAATATAAAAAAGAACGCGAGAAAAGACTTTCTGGACCTTCTTGGTTAATGTTGCAACAACATAGCAATATAACCTTGCCAAGTTATAATTTGTCTAACACGTCAAATAAATTATTAGCTATGAATATTAATAGAGATTATTCCATAGATATTCAACAAAATAAAGTCTCGATACAACTAGATACACTTATGCATACAAAAACACGAACAATTGGGGAATTCGTGTTAATTCCATTTCAACCTGGAAAATTTGAGGTACAAGTAACTATAATATGTGAAGAATATTCCGAGCCACAAACATATAGCTTACCTATTACAATAGTTCAGAACAGTAATGATGATAAACAGTTAGAAATATGATTAAAATTCAGCTAAAACGACTAGTATTAGGTAAAATACAAAAACGGTACATATAGTTCCGTTTTGTTGTTTATAAGGACGCTTTTCTAAAAGGGGTGATATTATGAAAAAATGGTTTGAGTTAAAATTTATTCAACTTTGCAGAAATCTATCCGCTTTATATAAATATCTGAATGTGTATCAATTAATCTGGGGAATAGGAATTATCGTTGTAATTGCTTTTGCTTATATCGATAGGCGAGTTATATTATCTTCAGAGCAGATACCAAAGTTATCAGAGCTAATGACTAATCCTATTGTATTTGTATGGGCAATAGGATTAGTCGGAGTTGTTCTTTTATTATTTAGATTACTTTCAATTAAGCCTTTTGTTCTGATTGATTATTTTATATTACTCATCCCAATTGGGTTTCTAGTATATTCGGCTATTGCTTATTTTTCAGGTGGCTACGTTGGATTCAAATTAAATCAGTTAATTTTAGCCATTTTATTCTTTAGTATTTTGTTTTTTCTTCGTTGGATAATAGCCAAAATGAAAGTAGCCTATTTCAATAAATTGAAAGACCTATACACGAATAGTAGTACTTCGTTAGAGATGTTTAAAACAGATGTTCCAATAAAATCGACAAGTGAAGATGAACTTGACAGAAAGGAGTTCTCAGAAGCAATAGCTAAGGCAATTATTGGTTATACAGATAGTAATAGCCTTGCCATTGGGATAACTGGGGAATGGGGTTCTGGGAAATCGTCAGTTGTAAATATGTCTGTAGAATATATAAATAACTATTATAAAGATAAACTTATCAAACCTTGTGTAGTTGAATTTAATCCATGGAATTTTTCAGACCCAAACCAGTTGATAGAGCAATTCTTTAAAATTTTATCAGACGCTATTAAGAGTTCAAATACATATCTAGGTTCAAAAAATATTAGTGATAAATTGGATGCTTACTCAACTTTATTAGGGCAAGTATTAACATCAACAGCTTTAACTACACCCGTTGTAGATTTTTCAAAGTTCATAAAAAACCTAGGAGGATTAATTGCAAACAATCATGTAAACAGCTTGAAGGAAACAAGAAGTCAGCTTGATAAAGCTATAGGTGAATATTCAGGGAAGATAATTGTAATAGTTGATGATATAGACCGTTTAACAAATATTGAAGTACGTCAAGTCTTTCAGTTAGTAAAATCAATAGCAAATTTCACCAATACTATATATGTATTATCTTTTGATAAAAAAGTGGTTATAAACAGTTTATGCTCGGAGCAGGGAACTGGTCAGCAAATAGATGGTGAAAAGTATTTAGAAAAAATCATACAAGTGGATTTAGATATTCCAGCAGTCAAATTAGAAAATGTTTATTTTAAACTGAATGATAATCTTAATGGAATATTTGCTAATTCTACAATTGACCAAATGCGGTGGATGAATATTTGGTATGATGGCTTTAAAGATTTCTTTTTTAATATTCGAGATGTAAATAGATATATGAATTCTCTACGATTTCAGTTCAGCTTGACGAAAAATCAAGTTAATACTATTGATTTACTGGCTATTATTGCAATAAAGGTCTTTGACTACACCACATACTGTATTATTCGGGATAATATAAACTTACTAGCAGGTATAGCGAAAGAAGATTTGCAACATAAAGAAGAAGAACAACGGAGAATACGTACTATTATTGATGATGCGGTAAAGCAATCAAAATATAACATATTAGCTTTATTAAAAAGATTATTTCCTAAACTTGAAAGTGTTTATGATAATAATTTTTATGGAATTGGTTCATTAAATGAATGGTTTACGGAAAACCGTATTTGTCACCCTGAAAGATTTCAATTATATTTCCAGTTAGATATCTCTAAGGATGATATATCTCCTTTTGAAATTGATAGTATATTACAAGCCTTACATGATGAAATTTTATTTAGAAAATATATAAACGATTTAATTGAAGATGGAAGAATACTTCGATTTTTAGAGGTGTTTCAAAATTATACCTCTTTAGAGAATAAAGTACCTACTTCTACTATAAATACTGTTTTAACTGTTCTGCTAGATGAAGGAGATAAGTTCCCTAATAGTTATAGTTCAGATTTAATAGTTACGGAATTAAAAATTGCAAGAATTACTTATCAGTTATGTAAAAGATTTTCTAATCAACTAGATAGAGGACAATTATTCTTAAGTATTTCGGATAAAGTGAATAATAGCTTATATCCCCTTATTTATGATATCTATCTATATGACCAAGAGCATGGAAGATATGGGTTGAAGAAAAACCCAGAACCAGAGGAATATCGGACTTTTTCAACTCAAGACTTAGATTTGCTAGAACAAAAAGGTTTATCAAAAATTCGGGAGTGGTCAACATCCCGAAGGCTAGAAGAACATAGACAATTGAGAATGTTACTGCACGTTTGGAAAACATGGGCTAATGTTTGGGGAAGAAAAGAGGAAGTAAACCAATATCTTGAAGAGAAAATAGTAGAAGATAGTTTCCTTATAAATTTTATTGGATTATATATAAATACTGGACGAACACAAGCAGGCTCAAACTATGGATATACAGAAATTGTATATTATGATTTAGCTGATATCAAAAGGCTTCTTAATGGAAATTTTGATTTGTTTTGTAAACGCGTGGAAAAAATTAACCGAGATGTTATTAACGAGGAGCAAATAAAGATTTTGAATATGTTTGAGGATGCACTAAAAGGTAAGAATTTAAGTCCTTGGGGAAAATTTGGGGATGTTAGCAGATAAATGGATAGGAGAAGTTATGTTTATTAATGAAGAGGATTTTAGAGGTTGGCTCATAACGAATATTGATGGATTAGTAAAAGGCAGAGGCTTATCATTAATAGTTTTGGAAAGCAAAAATGTTGCAGACGTTATCCTATGTATTGAAAACACAGAAGCTCCAATAGCTCTGTTTTTAGAGCTAAAATATTTCACTAGGTCAAAAAATAGGGTAGGTATCGGAGATGGTATTGGAGATGGTTTTTCAGCCAGAAATCCTGCAGAAGAAACCGCTATACTTCTGCAAGTATCTTAAATGGGTGCTGGCTCATGAGGATGGGTATGCGTATTTCCTCAATACTAATGAAATTTCTAAGCATATTTCTGGTGGTGATATCAAGGCTGGGCAACAGAACAACATTCAACGAGCGATATATAATAGGGAAGACATAATGGACATTCATGACTTGCCAGACAGTATAATTGAATGGGTTACAACATTTATTGAGAATTAACAGTAAAGCTTTTCCGTTACTTACAATGGACGTCACTGGATGTTGGGTTGGAGGGACTTTCAAATGATTTGTGCATACTGTAATAATGATACAAAAGTTACTAGAGAACACATTATACCTGCTGGAATAATTAGACTTTTCCCTGAATGTGACCTTGCTTTTGATTTCGTTCGAAAAAAAGCATATCCTGGCGAAGCAGTTATTAAAGATGTTTGCCCAAATTGTAATGGAGGTGTACTTAGTTCACTTGATAGTTATGGGAAAAACTTTGTAGAAACTTACTTTTTACAGGACTTTTCCGAGGATATGAAATTTGAGATTAAATACGATTATCACACCGTTACTCGCTGGCTCCTAAAGATGGCTTTTAATTCAGCCAGGGTTGAGAATGCTGATGTTAGCTGGTTTCAAAAGAATTTGGATTATATTATGGGTAAGGCATGTTTACCTTCTTGCAAAGTGTCTTTGTTCGGTGGTCTCTGGATGAACATGTCGCCCGTACCATCTCAAGAGTATGGTAACTTAAAAATTCAATTTATTAGAGAGCCAAAGTTGTTGCCAGGTGGAGTAATTAATTACGAAACCTGCCAAGTTAATGAATATATTTTAGAGAATGCTGCTGAATTTCCAGATTTGCATTCAAAATACCTGTTTCGATTGGGGGCAGCTATGTTTCTATTATTTATGTGGGATAAAGACGCCGAGGTCGAGGCTGTTGATAGCTATGAAAAAATAGTAAACCATTTATTCCCTTATAAGTTGTTTAATCAAGATTTAAATAGTGTGATTTTAGAATGTTGTACGGATGCCTTTAATTGCCATTATATTGCTTTAATTCATGGTTTAGCGGGAATGTCTATTTCTCAAGCCTGTCTGAGCCGCCTGACAGGTGATAAGGATATAGAGGGTATGCGTAACAATTTTTATAAAGTTTTCACAAGTAGCATATAACTTATTGGAGAATTAATTTATGTCATTGCATAAAGCAGATAATGATTTAGTTGGTTTTTCCTTTTCCCACTACCTGACAATTGACACTTGATATCCAAAATGCTATACTAATTATCGTATCTCAAATAGTGCCGAGCCTGCCAATTATGCCAATTTGCCGTTACTCCAAACGATGCCAATTTGAATTCCATTCGAATTCCATTTGTGCATTAAAAGTTGGTTTTTGAGCAAAAATAGGCTATGATAAGCAGGTAAGGAATACAGCAAAATCAACACTTTATAACATGCGCCCGTAGCTCAGGTGGATAGAGCGGTGGTTTCCTAAACCGCGTCAGCCGGTGGTTCGAGTCCTCCCGGGCGCACCAGAAAATAAGGCTTTTCGGCATTTGTCGGGAGGCTTTTTATATTTTGTCATTCTTTTGTCACACTTCCACATTATGCTTGAAGTAGCAATTGGAGGAGGGACAATATATGAATATCCTGGTTAAGAAGACGATTGTTTATTCCCTGGCTGGGATCATGCAATTTGGTTTGTTTGCAACCGTAGCCGAAGCTTCAGCACTATATAATGATGATGCGCAACGAATAGTACAGCTTGCCCGTCATGATCGACATGACCGCCACCGGGATCATCGATACGAACGGGACCGGCACGAACGGGAGCGGTATGAACGAGAGCGGCGGCGAGAGTATAATGAACGGCTGCGCCGGGAAAACGAACGGCATAAACACGAAATGAAGCGCCGGCCCTTTGAAAGCAGAAGGGCCTGGCATGAACGGCAAAAACGTGAGATAGAACGGCATAAGAGAGCAGTATATGAAATAAAGAGAATTCTCCATCGCCGGTAATGTTAATTTAGCCCTCGCAAGCGGGGGCTTTTTGTTTTTTTCTAAAGGCAGGGCTTGTTTTTTGCTTTTTTTTGCGGGGCAGTCTATCATCCCAGTGACAGATCTTGTGCCAGCATCATAAGATATAATGTACATCACTTCGCTACACAAAAAAAAAGGAGGTCTTTTCTATGGGATGGGGAGGATTCGGTGGTCGTGGTGGTGGTAATTGGTTTATCATAATTATCATTATTATTTTACTACTGTTCTGTTTTGAAGATGACTGTAACTCAATTTGCTAAAAATTAATGCCCGTTTTATCATGGAGACACAACCAATTTGTGAGGTTACCGCCCGCTTATTTATTGGTTCGTGTAGAGTCGTCTGCTGCTGTAGACGGCTTTTTATTTTGGGTCAAAAAATACAACCCCCAATAATACTCGGCTTTGGCAAGCTGAATCCAGGTGACTGGCAGCCGGGATTCAGTCACGGTCGGGAATATATAATAATCAGACAGCCAACCCATGAACAATCAGTTCTTGGGGTTGGCTGATTTCTAAGATTTATTCTTGGTGTTATGTGGATTGCAATTAAAAGTTCCGGATCAATCGCTTATTCTTTGCGCAGTTTGGCATTCTTCCGGATTTTTATTGTGCCGACAATAATTTCCGGCAGCAGCACAAAAAACAGACCGATATAACCTACTGAACCATACCCTTTGACCACAATATTGGTTAAGCCAAATATTGAGATACCGGTACAAATAGCTATGGTAATGAAAGAGATTGCTATTCTGCGTGCACGCAAACTGTTTAACATACCCTTGCCGGTCAGAACCGGTTCGAAGCGGGCTACTGTGGAAAATACCAGGGATATACCTGTACCCAGCAGTGCAACAAATAATATGACACTATATAATATTTTTAGCCAGGGTAAGCCAAGTTGTACAGTGACAAAGTATACTGGCAGCGTTTGGTCGAGAATCTCCGGGCTAAACCCTAATAACATGATACAGACAACTGCCAGGAAGATCCCGTTTAAGAGGGTGCCAAATAACATAAACATATTGCATTCTTTTGTTGTTTTTATATGGTGGGAAACGGAAATAATAGGCAAAACAGTAAAAGCCTGAAAGCCGATATAAATCAACATGTACCAAACGGCATCAACAAAGCTGGTGCCAAAGGTTTCATTAGTCGTTAAAACCCGCTGAAAATTAAACGCCCCCATTTGAATGCCTAATACACAAAGTATCAGTAAAGTAACAATCAGAAAATAAGTTTTCAGATTTAAGACTTTAATGATTAACTCACTGCCGAATATCGTCAATAGCAGTAAAACAAAGCCTACAGTCACTATCCCTATTCCATAGGGAATCCCCAGCGAGCTTTTTAAAAGGGCGCCGGAACCGGCGATAGCGGTACTTACACCACAGGCGATCAGCATGATAAAGCCAAACTCAAAGACTAAGGAAAAGTACTTTTCATAAGGATGAAACAGGGCATCACCAAAACTCTTATAATCATAGGTTTTATAGTCTTTGGCCAGGACCAGTGCATTGCGGTGTCCCCAGCCCAGCAGTGCCATAGCTACTAGTGGCAGAAAAACTGAATACCAGCCATACTTTACAAAGAAATTTACTTCCTGGTTGCCGGTGGCAAAGCCACCACCACTATGGGTTGCAAACCAGACTGCCGCCATAGCAAAGGCTGTTCCGGCCGAACCAATTTTTGGGTTTCCCATATATAGCGCCCTCTTTTCTTTAATTTTGTGAATAAAAAAGCCCCTATTGACATTAACGTCAATAGGGGCGATGTTATCGCGGTACCACCCTAACTTAGGCTCATTACTCAGCCATTGTATATGGGCTGATTTCTTTAACGCAGATAAACGCTTTAGCCTACCTAAGGTTTTCGCTTAGTTTCAGCAAAAGAATTCCTGGGTGAGTTTAGCAAATATCTGCACCGGTTTTCACCAGCCACCGGTTCTCTGAAAGCGAGATATGTTTGCATATTGCCCAATCATCATTTTTAATCAATGTAAATTACTTGATAGTATACGCCTGCAGACGAATAACTTGTTACATTGTTGCATGGATATCGGTGTTTGTCAAGAATAAATTGTAACTTTTTTTAAAAAATAGTACTAAGGGAAAACAACAGTCTGCTGGCAGTTGATTTCGGCAGGCTTTTGGGATCTGCATAATTACTGATGCCGATGCATGCTGGTCATAAAATTAATAAAAGCCTTGGCGGTGCTTGTTAAGTATTTGTTTTTATTCCATGCCAGTACAATATGAAAATTCATTGGCTCAGATAAAGGGCAGCTGTAAATAGTAGGGTAGTTCCTTGCGATGGCATCAAAGAGAAATGAAATACCTATTTCCAGCTCAACTAAACTGATAATTGTCTCAACCTGGCTGGACGAGAAAACAATCTGGGGTACGAAGAGATGTTTTTTGCATTCCTCCAGGACTACCTGGCGATTGTAGGTATCTTCTTTAAGTAAAATGAATGGCTGATCAACCAGTTTGTCAAAGGGTATACTTGACAGGGTGCTAAGCGGATGACAATGCGGCAGGCATACGTGGATCTGACCTGTGGTAATCGGTAATATTTCTAAAGCGGAGGACGAGTCTGATTGGGTTATAATACCAATATCAATTCTACCCTGCTCTATTAAATTGTGAATGGTTAATGAACCGCCCTCAACCGCTGAGAGCTCAATGTGAGGAAATTTTTTGCGAAATTGTGCAAATATTCGTGGAAAGAGAAATATCCCGATCATCGGGGGGATGCCTATTTTAATCGATCCTTTGGGCAATGCTTTGAGGTCGTTCATCTCGTTGATCGAATCGCCAACGAGTGTGAGAATAGTGTTAACCCGCTGCAAAAAGACCATTCCCTCCGCGGTTAGGGTTATTCGCCGGTGTGTCCTATAAAATAACTGGATTTCCAGTTCTTCCTCTAATTTTTGGATTGCAATGGAAACAGAGGGCTGGGCAACGTGTAATTGTTCGGCCGCCTTCGATATGCTATTTAAACGACAAACCATTTGGAAATACTCTAATTGCCGTAATTCCATAATGCCCCTCCTTTGTATAACTTATAACTATATTAACATAAAAATCATATATTTTAAATTTATATATAACTGGGTTATACTAGTATCAAACATAAAAATAAATTGGATTTATTGATATAAACTGAGGTGAAAGGTAATGAAGAACAAGACTATTACACGTTGTTCAGACAATATTCCGGCTATTACCTGGGAATTGCGGAGGGACTTCGGCTTTATATGTAAAAAGCATCTGCAGGCTATGAGTGCAGCGCAGGCTATATTAAGAGGCGTTGACACTTATGATATGACTATTTACGATTCTTTAAACTGTGGCAAGCTGACCCGTTTGCTTAAATATCTAAAACAGGCGTCCTGCTGAACAATCCCCGGGCTATTAATCCGTAAACTAATGTTTACGGATTTTTTATCGTGATAGAAAGTATAGCTTTGCCTGGCTAAGGGCAACACCGGCTTACACTTTCGCCAAAGGCTCGGCGCAAGCCGTGTTTCTTTACCCCATAAGTTGGAGAGGCTAAGATTGACTGAAATCAGCAATATCGATAAAATTGAAATATAAATTAAACTAAAAGATTGTAGTTCTGTAAAGCGCATTGGCATAACTTATCTGTGTCAGAGTAACGAGGTAAGTTAACTGTAATAATTCAGCCTGGGCCAATGAACAGCATGGATGGGAGGAAATGAAAATGAATTTTACCCCGGGAGCAGAGATTAAAACCAGAATCGCTAGGTTTCAGGCGGCTTTGTGTAAGCAGGACCTTGATGGGGCCCTGATTTTGCTGAACAGTGATATGTTTTACTTCACAGGTACTGTGCAAAATTCAGTGTTGTACGTGCCGGCCAAGGGCGAGCCGTTACTTATGGTAAAAAAAAGTTTACATCGTGCCCAAAACGAATCACCTTTAAAAAACATTATTGCTATTAAGAGCCCCAAGGAAATTGCAGGTATTATCAATGACCAGTTTGCTAATCCCGTTAAGCTCGGACTGGCCTTAGATGTACTGCCGGTCAATCTGTATAATACCTATAAAAAAATGTTTCCCCATGTCGTGTTCAGTGATGTCTCTCCCTTGATCAAAGATACCCGCGCCATTAAATCACCGTATGAAATCGAGCTTATCCGTAACTCCTTACAGGTAATTGATAAAGCCTTCTCAGCAGTTCCGGATTTTCTGCGCGAAGGAATGCTGGAGGTTGAAGCGGCTGCCTTATTTGAGGCAGAAATGCGTAAACGCGGCTACTCTAATTGCTGTAAAATGAGGGCGTTTAATCAGGAGCTGTTTTTTGGCAATCTGTGTACAGGCAGCAGTGGCGCATTCCCCAGCTTCTTTGACGGGCCGGTAGGGGGAATGGGGGTTAGTCCGTCCCAGCCGCAGGGCGCAGGCTGGAAACCGATCCAGCGTAATGAAGTCATTTATATTGATTATACTTGTGTACTGCAAGGTTATACAGGTGACCAGACCAGAATATTTTGTATCGGCGAACTCACCCCCAGATTGGTTAAGGCCTACGAAGATGCCTTGTTCATAGAAGCGGAAATAATTAAAGCCATGAAGCCGGGAATACCGGCCGAGGCGCCATATTTATTAGCGATTACACTGGCCGGAGAATTGGGCTACAAAGATTATTTTATGGGTTACAAGGAAAACCAGGCTAAGTTTATTGGCCATGGGATAGGCTTAGAACTTGATGAATGGCCAATATTGGCTAAAGGGCTCACTACTCCGGTCAAACCGGGCATGACTTTTGCGCTGGAACCTAAGTTTGTATTTCCGGAAGGGGCAATCGGGACGGAAAGCAGCTTCGTAATGACAGAACAGGGACCTGAACAATTGAGTGTTACACCAAATGGCATTACCTATATAAAGTAATTTTTGCTTATGGATAACGGCAGCAACTCGTACTTCATCTTTCTTAAAACCAGGGGAATAGTTTGCGTAGATTTTTTCGCAATGCAAGGCGGAGGACGCTAACTGATTCAGTAAGATCTGCTTTAATAAGGCTGGTAGGTGATATGTCTCTTATTACTTGCGCGGGCCGCGCATATCGGACATATGTAAGGTGACGACAACGCAGCAGTGAGGGAAAAGATGCGCAAATATTCTTGGTTTTGAGGGAGATGAAGTAGTAGGAGGGAACGAAGTGGCCGACCCTTTAAAAGCGGTATATAATAAGGTGTTTTTGCAGCAATTCAGCGAGAAGGTGCGCGGTGCTTATCCTGCTTTTGACACCGTCGGTTTTATCACTACCGTGACAGGCAATCAAGCGGTGTGGGATCAACTGGCGCTGAAGGCCCGTATGCGAAGAATTACAACGGCGCTGGGGCTGTATTTGCCAAGTAGCTACGAAGAGGCGCTGAGAATTTTATATGCCATTGACGAAAGCTGCAGCGGTTTTCCCTATTTGTTCTTCCCCGATTTTGTGGCCGTGTATGGCCAGGCCGAGGAGCACTGGGATCTATCTATGCAAGCGCTGGCCAGATTTACGGTGCAGTCCTCGTCTGAGTTTGCCGTAAGGCCGTTTCTGCTGCGCGAGCCCCAGCGGATGATGCAGCAAATGGCGAAGTGGGCGAAACATCCGAATGAGCATGTCCGGCGGCTGGCCAGTGAGGGCTGCCGCCCCCGTTTGCCGTGGGGTGAGGCGCTTACTATGTTCAAACATGACCCTGCTTTGGTTTTGCAGGTACTGGAACTACTGAAGACAGACCCGTCGCCCTATGTGCGTAAGAGCGTTGCTAACAACCTCAATGACATCGCCAAGGATCACCCGGCGCTTGTGCTGGCAACAGCCCGTCGCTGGCAAGGTGTGCACCCGCACACTGACTGGATTGTGCGCCATGGTTGCCGTACATTGATACGCAACGCTGAGCCGGAGGCTTTGGCGCTATTCGGTTATGCCGAACCAGCAGGTGCAGCAGCGCTTACCGCTGGTGCCGCCTTAACGGCATTCCCGCCGGTGCTGCCGGGCGGCGGGAGTTGCGAACTGCGGTATGAGCTTGCTATCCGGGAAGGCGAGCCGGCGCATATCCGGATCGAATACGGGATTGATTTCGTGAAGGCCAGAGGCCATACAGTACGCAAACTGTTTCTGCTGTCAGATAAAACAGTGCCCGGTGGAGCACATTTGACCGGGGTTCGTACTCACAACTGGTCAGATCTGACCACCCGCCGCCACTATCCGGGCCGGCACCGGATTACACTGCTGGTAAACGGACAGGAAGTTGCTTATTCAGAGGTTACACTTGTTCTGGGCCAGAACAAGAAAGATGAGCCTGAACAGTGTTAATCAGCGGGCTTACTAAGGTTGTCCTGGAGAGTTGTCAATTGGAAGCTGGTGTAGATTACCCCAAATATGAAATCCGTAGTGTTCCATCTACGGATTTTTCTAATTATTGTAATATTTATTCCAACGTTGATTTTTGTATAAAGTATCCAATTTCCTCAAAATAGCGCGGCAGTGGATATTTACGATTGTCTTTTGAAGGTGTATGATAAGAGGAATTATTGCAAGACCTGTTATAGTGGACGTTTGATCATAGGAGGGGTATTATGACTGTAACCTTTGCCCGGCGGACAGAGTTTTTGAAAAAATCGGAAATACGAGAGATATTGAAGATTACTCAGCGGCCGGAGGTAATCTCTTTTGCCGGCGGCCTGCCGGCGCCGGAGCTGTTTCCGGTGGAGGAAATGAAACATATTGCTGTCAAAGTGCTTGAAGAGTCAGGAAGCCAGGCGCTGCAATACTCCACCACCGAGGGCTTTGAACCGTTGCGCAAGCAAATTGCCGCCAGGATGAATGCCAGATTTAAAACAGTTGTTCAGCCGGCAAATGTTTTAATAACCAGCGGGTCACAGCAAGCCCTTGATTTTTCGGGAAAGCTGTTTTTAAATGCCGGTGATGTAGTTTTATGTGAGAGCCCTACTTATTTAGCGGCTATAAGCGCTTTCTCAGCCTATGAGCCGAGATTTATGGAAGTGCCCACCGACAATAAGGGTATTATTATTGCGGAATTAGAAAAAATTCTGCAAACTGTTGCCAATATAAAGCTTGTTTATGTTATTCCTGATTTCCAGAACCCTACCGGCAGGACGTGGTCCTTAGAGCGGCGTAAGCAGTTTATCAAGGTGATAAGCAAGTATGAAGTGCCAGTAATTGAGGATAATCCTTATGGTGAATTGCGGTATGAAGGCGACCTGCTGCCGGCAATTAAAGCCTTTGACAGCAAAGGCCTGGTTATATTTGTGAGTACCTTTTCCAAGACCTTTTGCCCCGGTCTCCGGATTGGCTGGATAGCTGCCGACATTAGGTTTATTGAAAAATATGTTCTGCTTAAGCAAGGTGCTGATCTGCATACTTCCTCCATCAGTCAAAGAGAAATATCCATGTATATGGAAGTATATAATTTTGAAGAACACATACAGCGGATAATCAAGGTTTATAAACAGCGCAGAGATGCGATGATCAATGCCATGCAGGAATACTTCGCCGGGGAAATACGGTTTAACCGTCCTCACGGGGGCTTATTCACTTGGGTAGTGTTGCCGGAGCAGGTAAATGCGGTTGCATTGTTAAACCGTTGCCTCCAGCACAATGTCGCTTTTGTCCCCGGTGATTCTTTTTTTCCTACGAGAAAGGTAGAAAACACTTTTAGGCTGAATTATTCCAATATGCCGGAAGAGCAAATTTGGGAAGGAATTAGACGCCTGGCCATGGTAATAAAGGAGTACTGAGGAATACTTCCTTTAGCCGTTTGACCGATGCATTTATTATGCAAGATGCGATTATCATAACAGTTCTAAATATAACTGAGGAAGCGGGAACAAGAATGAAGACATGGGCGTATGCCTTGATCCTGATTGCCGCCACATTATGGGGCATTATCTCGATTTTTGTAACAGGCCTGGCAGAATACGGGTTTTCAACACTTCAGATTGTGGCGCTGCGGGTGGGCATCAGTGCTGTTGTTTTAACTGTATATGTTGCTATTAAAGATGGCAGCCTGCTTAGAATCCGGCTACAGCATGCCAAGTATTTTATTGGTACCGGTGTATTGAGTATTGCCTTTTTCAATTGGAGCTATTTTACTGCCATCCGGGAAACCTCAGTGGCGGTTGCTGCCATCCTGCTTTACACGGCGCCGGCTTTTGTACTGGTATTATCCAGGCTGCTGTTTGGCGAAAGGCTGACTAAGGGAAAAATTGCGGCCCTTGCCGTAACTTTCTGCGGCTGCGCCCTCGTCGTGGGAATTCTGCCCGGCGCGGCGGGGACGGTTCCTTTTTACGGTTTGGCTGCCGGCCTCGGTGCCGGTTTTGGCTACGCGCTGTACAGCATCTTCAGTAAATTCGCCTTGCAGTATTATAGCGCGCTGACTGTAACCGTTTATACCTTTTGGTTTGCTGCTGCCGCCATGCTGCCGGTAAGTGAGTTGTGGGCAGCGCGTACCATGTTTTTTCACTGGCCGGTGGTCGCTTACTGTATTGGTTTCAGCTTTTTTTCCACCATTCTTGCCTATTGGTGCTACACAACGGCTTTAGCTTATGTAGAGGCAGGCCGGGCTGCTATCGCCGCAACCCTGGAGCCAATCGTAGCCACCCTGGTGGGGATCTTGTTGTTCGGCGAGGTCCTGACTTCCTGGCAACTGGTTGGCGTTATTCTGGTTATCGCAGCGGTAGTCTCTGTGCAATGCAACAATAATGCCCAGGGGGAAGCTGCGGACAGCCGTGAACACCGGCAGAGCGCGGCCAGGAGGAGTCCGCAGTAAAAGGGCCGGGGTGAAAAACCTGGCTTGGGAAAGCAGGCACCTATTGATTTTTGGAAACTAAAACACTATAATAGTTTATGAGTTAGGGAAGAAATGACACAGGCCAAATTCGCCGATCCCTAAGAACAGGGGGAAGATAATGGAGGACATAAAAAATCTTATTCTCGATAAGGCCAAAGAGCGCATGGAACGCTTCGGCTTCAAGAAGACCACGATGGATGAGATCAGCAAGGACTGCAAAATTTCCAAGAAGACAATTTACGAGCATTTTAACGACAAAGAAGATATGTTCAGCTGTCTGTTACTGCGTGAGTGCCACAAAACGATAGAACTTCTGTTTGCTCAAATGGGAGCTGTGTCTGACCCGCTTGAGCGCTTAATCCAGCTAACCCGCAAAGCAATAGGGCATTTTAACCAGGACCATTTTGTCACCAGAATTCTTAAAGATGATGAATTGTTCCTGGCGTTTATCAACAGAAAGTACCATGAAATGATTGATGAGGAGATTATCTCAATGATCGCCGGGATTATTCGTGAAGGGAAGCAGCAGGGCAGGTTCCGTGAAGTGGATGAAAGAATTGTTGCCTATGCCGGTTTTAAGCTGTTCCAGGCCTTCAGCTACGCCCGCACGGGGCCGCTGCGCCAGGAGCAAAATGAGCAGCACTATACCGAGGTACTCATTGATTTCATTGTTAATGCGCTTGTGAAAAAGTAGACCGGCTTATAAATGAATGTTAAAGGAGGGCCTGTTATGCATAAGTCTTTTGCCAGCTTTACCGTACTGTTGGTGCTGCTGGCGTCGGTTAGCCTAACTGGCTGCACGAAAACAGAGACCGCTAGGGAAGATACACCATTTGTCCGCTCACAGCTTGTCAGGCTGGACGCTTCCGGCCAAGCCGCAAACTATGCCGGTGAAGTGCGCGGCCGGTATGAGACGCAGCTTGCTTTCCAGGTCAGCGGGAAGATTATGAAAAGAAATGTTGAGCTTGGCAGTGTGGTTCAGTCCGGGGATGTTCTTATGGAAATTGATGCCAAAGATATAGCGCAAACGGTCAACATTAGTTCTGCGCAAGTAGCTTCAGCCCAGTCCCAGCTGAGTTTGGCGCAGGCGAATCTTGAACGTTACCGTAATTTATATGAGCAAGGCGCGGCCAGCCGGATGCAGCTGGATCAATACCAGAATGCCTATGAAGTCGCCCTGGCTGCTGTCCGCCAGGCAACAGCCCAATATAACCAGGGCGCTAACCAGCTGGGCTATAGCACGCTGGTGGCCGATAGTGCCGGAGTTATCGCTGCTGTTGATGCTGAGGCCGGCCAGGTAGTAAGTGCCGGACAGTCAGTCGTTACCATTGTAAAGAATGGGGAACGTGAAATAGAAATCAATGTGCCGGAAAATCGCATTGATGAAATGCGTAATAGCCAGCAGGTGCAGGTCGGCTTTTGGGCACTGCCTGGCGTTACCGCCGAGGGGAAAGTCAGAGAGATTTCGCCGGTGGCTGACAAAGTGGCCAGAACTTACAAAGTCAGAATTAGTTTGCCTACCCCGCCTGACGGCATCAATCTGGGGATGACTGCTAATGTGACGGTGGCCGGTCCCACTGACCTGCAGGCCGTGTATATTCCACTGTCGGCCGTGTATCAGACTGGCGATACACCACAGGTGTGGATCATTAAGGATGGCATGGTAAGCTTGCGTCCTATAAAAGCCGGAGCATTCGGTGACGGCAAGCTTGAAGTTTTGGACGGGCTTCAGGATGGGGACCTAATAGTTACCGCCGGTGTTCAGAAGCTGCGGGCAGGTCAAAAGGTGCGCTATGAGTAAGTTAAATCTGACCGAATGGGCACTTAACCATAAGCAGCTTGTGTATTTCTTTGTCTTGCTGGTTTTTGTGGCCGGCATTTTTTCCTACCAGAAACTGGGCAGGATGGAGGACCCTGACTTTGTCATTCGTCAGATGATTGTGTCGGTTGCCTGGCCTGGGGCCAATGCCCGCGAGGTAGAAGAGCAGGTCACAGATAAAATTGAGAAAAAGCTGCAGGATACTCCTGGCTTGGATTATTTAAAAAGCTATTCGCGGCCGGGCCAAGCCGTAATTTATGTAGTATTAAAAGATACGGTAAGCGAAAAGGATGTGCGGCCCACCTGGCTGGAAGTACGTAATATGGTTAATGATATCCAAGGCACACTGCCGCAAGGGGTGGTCGGACCTGCATTCAATGACCGGTTTGATGACGTGTTCGGCAGTATTTATGCCCTCACCTCTGAAGAGTTCAGCTACGAGGATATGCGGGAAAAAGCCGAGGAGATCCGCAGGACACTCCTTGGTGTAAATAATGTCAAAAAGGTTGAACTCATCGGCGTTCAACCGGAAAAAATTTATATTGAAATGGAAAGCAGCAAACTAGCCGGGCTGGGAATAGACCCTAATCTGATTATTGCGGCCGTAAAAGCACAAAGTGCTATGGCGGCCTCCGGTATGGTAGAGACAGCCTCAGACAATATATACCTGCGGGTGTCGGGGTTGTTCGAAAACGTCGATGGCCTGCGTAACATGCCGATTCGAATTAGTGAACGGACTTTTCGCCTTGGTGATATTGCTAAGATTGAGCGTAGTTATGCCGAACCCATGGAACCTAAAATGTATGTTAACGGGCAGCCGGCAATCGGTATTGCTCTTTCTATGGACAGCGGGGGGAACATTCTTACCCTGGGTACAGAGCTGGAGAAGGCCATAGCGGTGATAAAAAAGGATTTGCCGCTCGGCATGAAAATCAGTCAGGTGTCCAATCAACCCCAAGTAGTTAAAGAATCAATTAACGAATTTATTAAATCCCTGGGGGAAGCTGTCATTATTGTGTTGGCAGTCAGCTTTCTCAGCCTTGGTGTTCAGTCAGGCATCGTGGTTGCTTTATGCATTCCCCTGGTTATCGCCGGGATATTTGTAGGGATGGAGATCGGGGGTATAGATTTACACAAAGTATCGTTAGGGGCCTTAATCATGGCTCTGGGCTTGCTGGTTGATGATGCTATCATCGCTATTGAAATGATGACTGTAAAGCTGGAGCAGGGGTGGGGGCGTTTTGAGGCTGCCTGCTACGCCTACACGGCTACCGCTTTCCCAATGCTTACAGGTACACTTATCACTTGCGCCGGCTTTATACCTATCGGCTTTTCGCAGGGGGCGGCGGCTGAATTTACCAGCAGCTTATTCCCGGTGATAACAATTGCCCTGTTAATTTCCTGGCTTGTATCTGTTATGGTAACGCCGCTGCTGGGGTATAAGTTAATCAAGCCCAAACATACGGCAGGGTCAGGCCATAATATGTATGATACAAAATTTTACCGGCTATTCCGCCGGATTCTCACGTGGTGTCTGCAGCATAAAAAGCTGGTGCTGGGCATAACGGCAGTCTGTTTTATTGGTTCGATCTTTTTATTACAGTTTGTCAAACAAGAGTTTTTCCCGCCGTCCGTCCGGCCGGAGCTAATTGTTGAAATGACGTTGCCGGAAGGGACCTCGCTGGCAGCAACCGGGCAGGAAGCGAAAAAATTAGCCGACAGCCTCGCCGGTGACCCGGATATTGAGAGCTACAGCTATTATGTCGGCAAAGGGGCACCACGCTTTATTCTTACCATGGAGCCCAAGCTGCCCACTAGCAACTATGCCCAGTTTATCATCGTTGCCAAAAACTTACAGGCCCGGGAGGCTCTGAATACAAAGATCGATAAGTTGTTTGACGATAATTTTGCCAATGTGCGGGGCCATGTTAAGCTGATCCAAACCGGTCCCCCCTCAGAATACCCGGTTATGCTGCGCGTTACCGGGTATGATCACGAGAAAGTACGGGAGATCGCAAGCCAGGTCAGTGAGGCGATGGCCGCTAATTCAAGCCTTACAAAGGTTAATTTTGACTGGAATGAAAAAAGCAAAATTATGCATTTAACGGTTGACCAGGACAAGGCCAGAATGCTTGGCCTTAATAGCCAGGGCTTGGCTCAGGATTTACAGAGCCAGCTGTCCGGCGCTGCCATTGCCGAGTATTACGAGCAGGACAAGACGGTGGGTATTGTTTTTCGCATAGATGCCCAAACCAGGAAAGATTTAGCCAGTATTAAAGATCTGCCGGTACACATCGGCAACGGTAAATTTGTGCCTCTAGAGCAAATCGCCACAATAAGTTACGATGCGGAAGAAGGTTTAATCTGGCGGCACAACCTGAAGCCAACGATTACTGTGCAAGCAGAGGTAGCCCCAGGTGTAACCGGTAATGATGCCACCAAAGAGGTGTATGCAAGTCTAGCGTCAGTCCGCGAGGGCCTTCCTTCCGGCTATAGTATTGACATTGGCGGTTCGTATGAGGAAAGCAAAACCTCCATCGACTTTTTGCTTAAAGCGGTGCCGGTAATGATTGTGGTTATTGTAGTACTGCTTATGCTGCAGCTGCAAAATATATCTTTAATGATCCTTACCATTCTAACCGCTCCGCTCGGAATTATCGGGGTCAGCCTGGCCATGCTGTTAACAGGCCGGCCGATGGGCTTTGTGGCCGAACTCGGGATTTTGGCCCTTAGCGGGATGATTATCCGTAACTCGGTCATACTGATTGATCAGATTGAGAAGCATATCAAAGCCGGCGAGACACCCTGGGAGGCCATCATCAACTCAGCCGTGCTGAGGCTTCGCCCCATCGTGCTTACGGCGGCGGCGGCAATCTTCGGCATGCTGCCACTGGTTCCCAGCACGTTCTGGGGGCCGATGGCGGTGGCTATCAGCGGCGGCCTGCTGGGCGCAACCGCGATGACCTTGCTTGTTTTGCCGACAATGTATGCTGTCTGGTTTAATGTCAACCCGGAAACTAAAGAAAGCAAGGCTGGTTAAGAACCGATCGCTTGGTGCCGGTAATCGGCAAAGACTTGGCTTGGGCCAAGCCCTTTAGGCCGCCGGCAGCCTTAGTCGTGCCTATGCTTGACAATCCTGGTGAAAGTAGTATTCTATAGTCAGACTTATTCTCAGGGCGGGGTGCAAGTCCCCACCGGCGGTATCCCAGGCAGCTGGGGAGCCCGCGAGCGCTCCTTGTTTAAGGAGGTCAGCAGATCTGGTGAGAAGCCAGAGCCGACGGTATAGTCCGGATGAAAGAGGATGAGACAGTTAGCCAGTTTATTGACAGCACTTATCGCTAGCTGTCCCCAGCGCCCTGATTCGGGTGAGTCGACTAAAAATAGGAGGCGACTACTTTGAATCAGCAGTTATTAGTCCGGTTTGGCAATCCTTTTGAACGGGTGGAACAGGCTCTTAAGGCCTTGCGTAAAGGACAGGGTGTCCTGGTTACTGATGATGAACACCGGGAAAATGAGGGAGATATATTTTTTGCGGCTGAGTCACTGACTCAACAGCAGATGGCAATGCTCATCCGTGAAGGCAGCGGGATTGTTTGCCTGTGCCTGCCGGCAGAAAAGGTGGAGGCCTTGGCCTTGCCGATGATGGTAGATCATAATACAAGCCACTTTCAAACTGCCTTTACTATATCAATTGAGGCCGCAAGCGGCGTCACTACCGGGGTTTCTGCGGCTGACCGGGTTACAACAGTACAGGCGGCGATTGCCGAACAGGCCTGCCCGGATCACCTGCGGCGTCCCGGGCACGTATTTCCGCTAAAAGCGCGGGCCGGCGGCGTACTGGAACGCCCGGGCCATACCGAGGCTAATGTTGACCTCATGCGGCTGGCCGGCCTGAAACCTTACGGTGTTTTATGTGAACTTACCAATCCGGAGGGGACGATGGCTTGTTTGCCGGAAATAATAGCGTTTGCTGAAAAGAATAACATGCCGGTAGTCACTGTGGCCGATATTATCCGGTACCGGGAGGCCCTGGAGTCTAAATAGCAAAAGATCCGTAGACAGTTTTCCTGTCTACGGATCTTTTCTTAGTGCCTAATATTAGGCGCTGCGTCTTAGTTTGAAAGCCTTGAATTTAGCAGCTCCGTATTCAATAACAACAAATAATACAGGAACCAGGAAGATTCCCAGGCCGGTGGCCATGAGCATGCCACCTACGACCGTTGTCCCCAGCGCGGCTCGGGCGGCAGCACCGGCGCCGGTTGACAAGGCTAGCGGGATGCAGCCTAGGATAAAGGCAAAGGAGGTCATGAGAATTGGCCGCAGTCTGAGTTTAGAGGCCTCAATTGCCGCTTGCACAGGCTCCATGCCATTGTCCGTCCTGACCTTGGCGTATTCGACAATCAGGATTGCGTTTTTGGCGGCCAGACCGATAAGCATGACCAGGCCGATCTGCATATAAACGCTGTTTTCCAGTCCGCGGGCATATTGGAACAGCACTGAGCCTAAAATGCCTGTGGGCACTGAAAGTAATACGGCAAAGGGGATATTCCAGCTTTCATATAACGCTGCCAGGCACAAAAACACGAATAACAGCGCAAACCCGAAAATAACCGGGGTTTGACCGCTAGCCAGTTTTTCTTCCCGGCTTAAATCCGCCCATTCATACGTAAATGTTGAGGGTAAAACAGTAGCCGCTACTTCTTCCAGGGCCTGCATGGCCTGGCCGGAACTGTAACCGGCGGCTGTGGTGGCAGTAATCTGCATAGCCGGATAACCGTTAAACCGTTTGATCAGTGTCTGACCGCTGGTGGCAACGGGGGTGACCAGGGTATTGAGCGGTACCATAGTACCGGCCGAGCTGCGCACATAGAAGAAGCGGGTTGCATCCACATCGGCCCGGAATTCAGGTTCAGCCTGCAGCATAACCTTGTAGGTCCGGCCAAACCGGTTAAAGTCATTGACCTGAACGCCACCCAGGAAGGTTTGCAGGGTTGTAAAAATATCCTGAATCGGAACCCCCAGGGCTTTGGCTTTTTCCCGGTCTACGTCATAGCGGTAAGCAGGCGTATCAGCGCGGAAGCTTGATTGGGCCATGCCCAGCTCCGGCCGTTTCCTGGCTTCGGCAACAAATTGCTGGGATACATTATTCATTTCCTCCAGCGTTGAGCCGCCTCTGTCCTGAATCATAAACGTGAGGCCGCCGACAGAGCCGATTCCCGGCAGGGAAGGCGGATTAAAGGCGAAAACGGTGGCTTCCGGTATTGTGCTTACTTGTCCCATTGCCTGCCCGATAATCGCATTAAGCTGGGTATTGGGCTCAGTCCGCTCCGCCCATGGTTTCAGGCCGGCAATAACCATGGCGCCGTTCGGCTTCTGGCCGCCGGCTAGCATATCATAACCGGTAATTTCCATCGTATTTTCCACACCTGGCAGCGAACGGTAGATTTCGCCGACCTCAGTGGCAATGGCCCGGGTACGGTTCATGCTGGCGGCTTCAGGCAGGCTGACAACCGATAACATGAAGCCCTGGTCTTCACTCGGCACGAAGGTAGATGGAATAATTCGCAGCATACCGACACACAAGATGCCGATAACTGCCAGTCCTACACCCCATAAACCGGCCCGGCGGATGGAATGGCGGACACCGTTGGAATATTTTTCGGTAATGTGGTCAAACCACATGTTAAACCGATCGAAGAATTTGCCCAGTACGCCGGTGCGCTTCTCGCCGGTATGCGGCTGCAGCAGGAGGCTGCATAACGCCGGGGTCAGCGACAGGGCCACAATTGCCGACAGGGCCATGGAGACGGCAATTGTCAGGGCAAACTGCTTATACAAAACACCGGTAGTTCCCCCGAAAAATGCCACCGGAATAAAAACAGAGGCAAGTACGAAGGCGATAGCGATAACCGGGCCGGAAACCTCTTGCATCGCCCGGACGGTAGCCTCTTTCGGGTTAAGGCCGGATTTACGCATATGGTGCTCAACTGCCTCGACCACGATAATGGCATCATCCACAACCAGGCCAATGGCGAGTACCATGGCAAACAGTGTCAGTGTATTGATAGAGAAACCCAGGAACACAAAAGCGCCAAAGGTTCCGATCAGGGAAACCGGCACGGCCAGCATAGGGATTAACGTGGCCCGCCAGTTTTGCAGGAAAAGGTAAACGATGATAAGTACCAGGGCCAGGGCTTCCAGAAAAGTATGCAGAACCTTTTCTAAAGATTCACTGATATACTTGGTATTATCGGTAAGGATACGGTATTCCACTCCTGGGGGAAACCGTTTGGAGGCATCCTCAATAACCTGCCGCACCCCGGCGATTGTCTCCAGGGCATTGGCTTCTGTTGTCAGTTGCACGGCAAAAACAACCGAATCATGCCCATTGAAGCTGCTCTTAAAACCATTGTCTTTTGCGCTTAGCTCAACTGTGGCTACATCACCCAGGTGAATAGCCGAGCCATCGCTTTGCGAGCGGATGATTACCTTCTTAAAGTCTTCTTCGGTGACGAGACGGCCCTGAATACTGGCCGTATACTGAAATTCCTGATGTGCCACCGACGGCAGCTGGCCGATAGTACCGGCCGGCGCCTGCACGTTTTGCTCTTTGATGGCACTGGCAACGTCAGCGGCCGTGACCCCTAACTGGGCCAGCTTATCAGGCTTGAGCCAAATACGCATACCAAAGTCGGTGCCATATTCGCCAACATCGCCGACTCCTTTGACCCGGCGAATATCGTCGATAACGTTAATACTGCCGTAGTTTTTGAGAAATACACCGTCATAGGTGTTGTCGGGTGAGATAAGACTAAAATACAGGGCGGTGTCTGGTGAAACCTTGCGGGTTGTTACGCCCATAAGCTGTACATCCTGCGGCAGGCCGGCATTTGCCTGGGCGACACGGTTTTGGGTGTACATTGTCACCATATCCGGATTTTGCCCCAGTTCGAATTTAACATTAAGCGAATAACGGCCGGAATCGGCACTGGTCGAGGTCATTGCCACCGCGCCCTCCACGCCGTTTACCTGTTGCTCGATGACCTGGGCTACGGTTTTTTCTACTACGTCGGCATTGGCCCCGGTATACAAAGTGCTGATGCTGACCTGGGGTGGCGTAATCTGCGGATACTGGGCCACCGGCAGACTAAAGGCAGCAATACCGCCGGCCAGGGTAATTAGAATTGCTATAACGATCGCAAAGATCGGTCGGTTGATAAAAAATTGTGCCATAAATCCGCCCCCCTTATTTCGCGACCGGAATTGTCAGGTCATTCAGTCCGATCATTGTAACTTTGAGAGGAGATCCCGGCTGCGACTTCGCAAAGCCTTCAACAACAACAACATCCTGGGCTGTAAGACCTTCTTCCACAATTTGCAGGCTGTCTACTTTCGGACCCAGTATTACGGGTTTCGTTACCGCTTCATTGTTGGCGCCGACAACTGTGACAAAGGTTTTGCCCAGCATTTCCTGCACCGCCCGCTGGGGAATCAGTAATGCCCCAGGCCTGGTTTCGCCGACAGCCACAATCCGGGCAAACATGCCAGGTACCAGTAATTGTTGCGGGTTGCCAAAGGCGGCTTTCATCGCCAGCGTGCCAGTCTGGCTGCTCAAGCCCCGGTCAACCTGCTCCAAATGCCCGGTAAGCGAATATTTAGTGCCATCACTGAGGACCAGGCTAAGGTTCTGGCCCCAGGAATCAGGCGTGTTGCCCAGACGGGAAAACTTCAAATATTCGTTTTCGCTCATGCTAAACCGGACCTGTACGGGGTCAACAGTGGAAACGGTTGCGATTACTGTGCTGCCGGCCTGAGCATACATGCCGGAACTTAATTCGCCTACACCAATCCGGCCATCCACCGGTGATACGATTATTGTATCTGCCAAATCATTCTGGGCCTGAGCCAGCTTGGCCAGATAGGCGTTAGCCTGGGCTTGGGCCTGTTCGGCCTGCGCTACAGCGGTGTCTAAAACCTGATCGGCAATACCTCCCTGGTCAGCTAGGTCTTGATAACGCACAACATCACGGCGAATGTTGCTAAGTGAGGCCTGGGCCTGGGCTACCTGCGCCTGAGCGTCGGCTACTGCCGCCGCATAATTGCGCCGGTCAATTTCAAATAAAGGTTGACCGGCATAGACAGTATCGCCGCCTTTAACTAATTTGCGGGCAATATTGCCGGATACCTGAGCTTTGATCTGGACTTCATCTTTAGCTACAATTTCACCCACAAACTCGTATGTAATAGGTGTATCCTGCTGCAGGACCTGCATTGCCTTAACCACAACCTCCTGCGGTGGACGGGCAGCTTGTTGTTTACTGCAGCCTGTTGTTAACAGCAGAAGTAGTATAGCTAGCCATATGATGTTTTTTTTGTTCACCGTCATTTCTCCTCGCTTCCTCGCTTTTTGCTATTTAAAATTATTAGTGACTCCGGTTAAATAAATTTCCACGGCCTGGGCCATATATTGCTGGGCAAGGTCGTCTCTGGCCGGCAGAATCTCTTTGCAAAGGTGCTGTGATGTAAATGATAAATTCAATATCCTGAGCAATGACATAGCCGCTAATTGAGGGTCAATATCAGCTCTGAATTCACCACTTGCCACCGCATCTAGAATACAATTACTCAAAAAAAAGTGCATCCGTTTGGCGGCGGTTTTTACAAGGGTGTTAAAATATTTGGTTGGATTAAATATTTCAATATAAAAAAGTCGGTCTATGTATGGATTTTTTTTGTGAATGACGACCAGGATATCCGCAAACTGCCTTATCTTCATGATAGCGGAAATATCTTCCTTGCTGATAATATCGATTGCGTCGCCTAATGTCGATAGCTGTTTTTCCAATACATAGGCATACAAGTTTTCCTTGCCGCCGAAATAATAGGAAATCAGGGCAATATTTACGCCGGCAGCATCTGCCAACTCTTTAACCGAAACAGAAGCCATGCCTTTCGTCGCAAATAAGGGGAGTGCCGCTTCAATGATTTTATTAACGGTTGGCTTATCGGTACATATTTCGACTTTCGCTGTCTTCACCTTCTTTCGAAATTTTCTGTATTTATTTAAAAACTTCATTTTAAATATGAATTTAATTATATTCTAAAAAGGGGACTTCTGTCTAGCGTAATCGGCTTTATTAATGTTAACTTAATAAATGTCAATTTACCTGAGTAGTTTTTGCCTGTTACTGGTTTATTTGCGCTGCTTCTGGGGATTATTAGCTGGTGACAACGATAGTGAGGCAATAAAAAAAGGCTATATACTAGCCTTTAATAAATATGTTTATGGCTGCATTTTACCGGCGGGTATCCTTGTGACGTTCTGTGCCAGCACAGGCTGTGGGTAAATGAAACTTGACGGGCAGGAGTATTCTTAGTATATTTAAAAACAAGCGTATAAGGGGACGGGTTTAGTTATGTAAAGCGTGACATAAAATGCGGATAATTATTAAATGTGTTATAAATAAGCGGCTGTAGAGCCGCTCCCGGGCGACCTCTGTTTTTATTTAACACTTCTGAGGAGGGTACTGTTAATGGAAAATATGTATGTTTTTTATGATGGCAAGATAGTTCCCGAAAGTGAGGTACATATTAGCATTCGCTGTAAAGGGTTTAATTACGGCCTCGGCTGCTTTGAAGGGATTAGGGCCTACTGGGATGATGCTGAGAAGCAGTTGTACGCCTTTCGCATGCGGGAGCACTATGAGCGGCTGCTGCAGTCCTGTAAAACTTTATATATCAACATTCCTTATACGGTAGAGGAATTGTGCCAGGCCACGCTGGACCTGCTAAAAAAACATAACTTTCACAGCACCGTCTACATCCGTCCCCTTGCTTTTAAAGGGTCTGATCAGATCTTCCCGACCCTGCTGGATGACGATAACCGAATTGTGATTTATTGTCAGCCGCTGGGCAGTTTTGTCGGCAAGGATGAGCTGCGGGCGGCCTTTACCTCCTGGGAACGGTTAGGGGACAATATGCTGCCGCCGCGTACCAAACCAACAGCCGCTTATCTCAACTCGGGGCTGGCGTCGCTGGAGGTGGTGCGGCGGGGCTATGATGAAGCCCTGTTTTTAACCCGTAATGGTCATGTTTGTGAGGGACCGGGTGAGAATGTATTTATGGTCCGTAAGGGAAAATTGATTACGCCGCCGCCCTCTGATAATATTCTCGAAGGCATTACCCGGGATACGGTAATGATTTTGGCAAGGGAGGAGCTGGGGATTGAGGTCATTGAGAGGAGCATTACCAGGACCGAGCTATATGCCGCTGACGAGGTTTTTTTTAGTGGCACCGCGATGGAGGTTGTCGCCGTTGTCGAGGTGGATGACCGCAGGATCGGCACCGGCCAGCAGGGACCGGTATGCCGGAAGCTTAAAGAGCTTTTCTTCCAGGTTGCGACTGCCAGGCTGAAAAAATACGCGGATTTTTGTATGCCTGTCTATTGATTGCCCCCTTGCCAGGGGATAGGGGCTGTGCTATTCCGTATATCCCTTGGCAGCAGTTTTCGCAAATATCGAGACTTGCACCAGTGCCAGCAGGTGTGATATAGTACTTAATATGGTTTGCATGCAAGTATTTTGTAAAGGGATTAGATAGTATGTTGCAAATTTTTGACAGTACCTGTTTATTGTTGGCTAAGGCGGAGCAAAAACACTATAACTATACCAGAAGATTGCTGGCTAAGGAAAAGCTTAACATTACTCCCGGGCAAATGGCTGTTATCTATACCTTGTATAAAGGTGACGGCATCTCAATCACTGAGCTGGGTAAAAAATGCTATTTGGATAATTCTACCTTAACCGGCATCATCGACCGCCTGGAGAGGTCCGGTTTGGTATTGCGGACAGGACAGCAGGAGGACCGCCGGTCTTTTCTTATTTGTCTGACAGCAGCGGCGCGGGCGCTGGAGGGCCGGATTACCGAGATTATGGATCGCATTTGCAATTCTATGCTGGCAGAATGTACTGAGGAGGAAATCGCTGCTTTCCGCAAAGTCCTGCTGAATGTTTTTGCCAGGTTATAGGGATATTCGTGTTTCTACATATTTTGCTCACATAATATTGGATGAAGAACATAAGGAGGAACCAGGCATGTTAGCACCAATTGCAGAATGGAAAAGCGTTAGAAAGTTTTTACCCCAACCGGTAGAGCAAGAAAAGCTTATCAGTATTATGCAGGCCGGCCGCCGGGCGCCGTCCTGGAAAAATATCCAGCCTTGGCAGTTTATCGCACTGGCCGAAACGCCTGATAAAGATAAACTGGCGGCCGGGTTTTCCATGGGCGCGCTCATCAAGAAGGCCCCTGCTGTTATCCTCTGTGTGGGTAAACTGAACTCCTGGGAGCGGGAGCATCAGCGGGACCGTTTAAGAGAACTGCTTGCGAACACCGGTGTTGCGATGGCCAATGAGGATATTGATAAAACATTCTTAAATAACCGGATTGCCGAGGCGTTGGCTAATACGACGTCTTCGTTAATAGCCAGGACCTTTGAAAATATGGGTATTGCTTATGGCTTCATGATTCTGGAGGCAATGAATCAAGGGCTGGGAGCCTGTATTGTCGGGGAAATTGACAATGAACTTTCTGGGGTTGATAGTGTTACATATAATGAAATCAAAAGCTATTTCGAGTTAGGTGATACAGATATCATTACGGCCGCAATTATTGTGGGCTACCCCGCCCGCGAGCCGGCCGTAAGCCCCCGTAAGCCGGAAGACGACGTCTTTCAGATTCGCGGGTAAGCTGTAGGCTGAGGTGGCAGCAGATGCATGAGAAACCAAGATGTACAAATTGCCAGCACTATTATATTACCTGGGATAAGAATTTCCGCTATGGGTGTAAGGCTATGGGGTTTAAAAGCTTTAAAACACCCAGCGCTGTTGTCAGAGAGTCGTCCGGGCAGCAATGCCTGGGCTTTACTGAGAAACAAAAATTGGAAAACCGGCCGTGAGCCGGTTTTCCAATTTTTACTTGTTAATATCTTGACTTTATCCCCCTGGGGGGGATAAAATATAGAGGGAGGTGTTAGCGTGGATAGCCATGTACACACACATCAGAAGCAGGTAGTAAACAGGCTGGCCCGCATAGAGGGCCATACCCGGGCCGTTAAGCAAATGGTGGCCGAAGGCCGTGACTGTCCGGAGGTTTTGCTGCAGATTGCCGCTATCCGCAAGGCGCTTGATAATACAGCCAAGCTTATCCTGAAGGATCATCTGGAGCATTGTCTGGTTCACGCCGTCAATGAAGGTGAACATGAGGAATTCATGGGTAAGCTGCAGGCGGCGCTTAACCATTATATTCGTTAGTGGAGGGAAGCTTATGAAGGCGTTGGTACTGGTGGCAGTCTTATTGTTTATTCCGTCGATTACTTTCGCTCACTCCGGCACCGTTTTCCGGTCTGTGGTCAATTATGTGCCCCTGGCGGTTGCTTTTGTTCCCCTTGTCTGGAAGTCGATTGCTAAATTGATTGTAAAGCTGCGTGCTTTCAGGCAGCGGGGCGATAACAGATAAACCGGCTGGCGGTTATCCTGCCTGAGCATAATGAAGAGCGCTGTTTATCTATTGGGCTGGCAATAGGCAAACAGCGCTTTTTACTCTGGCGCACCGGCCTGGCGGCGCCGGTGGGGCGGCAATCCTACTGCTGCTGCAGGAGGGTCATAAATTCCTGCCGCAGGCGGCTGCTGTCCCTTAGTCCCTGCCTGTAGGCAATCTCGGCCGCCTGTCCGGACTCCAGCGCTGTCAAAGCCTCAAAATCCATGACCAGACCGGTCATTTCCGGCTGCTGGGTTTTCAGGGCCCGGGCCAACGCCAGCAGCCGGTCGAGGGCGGCACTGACTTCCCGGGCCGTCTTGCTGTAGCCGGCGTCCTTCGTGCCGGCCAGGTTGAGGATATGGTCAACCCTGATAAAGACATACTGATCAAAAGCCTGGTTTAACGTCTCTCTTAGCCCAACCCGGGTTCCATTTTCATCAAACACATATATACCCCCTATACTAAGGCTGGAGCAGAAGGCGCCAGCTGTTTACAGGGGGAAATTAAAGCGCATGCGAGGTCGTTGGTCTACACATGCGCTTGGCTGCGATGCTTGCTAAATCCCCAACCCCAATAAGCCGGACCTAGCCGGTCCCGGTCAGCAAGGCGGTCAAACCGGCAGGGCAATGTTACCCTGCTGCTGACAATGGCAGGCGTGAGGAGAGGGAATGCTTTGCTGCGTCTAAGTCGCACTCACAGCCCGGCGCCGGCGGCAATATCTTTTATCCCCGCGCCCCGCTTGTCTTGCGGCGAAAGACGGGTGTATAATAAAAATATCGTCGTGGACAGCTTGACTGTTACGTGTAGGTGCTGTTTTCACCTTGCGCGGGCCTGGAAGTGCGCTAACACTTTCAGGTCACGGCGACTTTAATTTCCACCTATTTCTAATTATAGCCTGTTTGCGGTGAATTGCAAGTAAGATCAACTGGCCGGCCGGGGATTTTTCCGGAAAGGACGGGGCCCGGGCCCCTGTCCGGGAAATATGCTATAAGCCGGGGCTGACAAGAACTGGCGCGGTGCAAAAATAGATACTGACCCGGGAGATATTTTATAGACTGATGGAAATATAGAGAGAGTAATTTCGACTTTGCGAGGAAGGCGGCTGTTGTCATGTTCAGGGAGATGCGGCGTAAAGAAAAACTTATGTCCCAGGCGGAAACTGTCACAATTTTAAAGGAAGCTGATTATGGGACCTTGGCCTGTATGGGGGAAAATGGCTATCCCTATTCTGTGCCGTTAAATTATGTTTATAGCGACAGGACGATCTATTTTCACTCAGCCCGGGACGGTTATAAAATTGACGCTATTAAAAAAAATAGTAAGGTTAGTTTTTCAGCGGTTAACTATTATAAATTACTGCCGGAGAAATTTGATACAGAATATGACTGCGCGATAATCTATGGCCGGGCAGCGGCAGTCACTGATGAACAGGAGAAAAGAAAGGCGCTGGTATTATTAATAGAGAAATACTCCGGCAATTATCAAGCGCAGGGACAGGCCTATATCGACAGGGCGATTAAAGCGGTTAGTGTTTATAAAATAGAAATTATCCATATGACCGGCAAATTTGGCAGATAAGCAATATTTTTAACACACAGATTGTCGGACTTACTTGTAAACCGCAGTTATGAGGCCACACAGCCGGAGATATTGTTCGACCAGGCTAATGTTGTCCAGCGTTCTTTGGCTGGGGTATTTGGGTGTTACTTTGTAGCAAATGCGCTGTGGTGCCGGCTCTGATAATTGTTGCATGACGAGCTTGTGCGATTTACCATTCTTGAGGTTGCAGACAATACGAACCGGGGCTATTATATGGGCTTATATAACGGGCTATACCGCCTGGGAAGCCTGGGTGGCATGCTGCTGGGCGGGATTCTGGCCGATCAATATGGGATTAGTGTCACCGCAATTTTTTTGGGGCCGTCACCTTGCTGGCTATTCCGTCTGCAGTCCGGTCCCTTTCCGGCTCAACCCTGCCTGTCAATGACAGAAGTAAGCCGGTAGCCGTTCCGGAACTGTTTAACCTCAATGTATTTCGGACATTAATGACAGGTTTGGTTATTGCTGCGGTGTATCAGGGGATCTTCGTGGCAACGTTAAGTTATTTAGTTCAGCTTCATTACTCTGAAACTAACCTGATCTTCGGCATCACTTGGGGAGCCGCTTCAGTTGCCGGTTTTCTGCAGGCTTTACGCTGGGGCTGGGAGCCGTGGCTGGCTCCCTGGTTTGGCAAGATATCAGATGGCCGGTTTGGCCGCCGGGCCATATTAATGGTAACCTTAACCTTGGCGGCCGCCTTGTTTTTACTAATCCCGGTACAACTTCCGGTTGCCGTGTGGCTTCTACTGATTGTAGCCATTCTGTTGACCGCCACAATTTTAACGACCGTAATTGATGCTGTTGCCTGTTATTCACCGCAAAAGGCTTTTATGACAGCCTATGCCTTGGCCATTGATATTGGGGCGGCGTTAGGCCCGTTTATTGGTTATACACTTAACGAAGTCTGGGGACCGTATGCAATCTACGGGGCGATTGCCGGAAGCTTACTGCTATTGGCGGCAAAATGGATATTTTGGCCGATTGATATTTACAAAACAGTATAATGCACTATACTGTTTTTAAGGTATAAAAAGGCTGCCGGTGGCGGCAGCCCCTAATCCATCTTTTATTGTCACCTCTGGGATTTTGAATAAAATACATTTGCGGGTGTTTGATATTTTGACTATTGTTTCCGGCAACCGCCGGGATAAAATACAGCTGGCAATACGTATGGGGGCCAGTTACAGGGGAAAGGGGGCAGCATGCAATGTTTGGCATTGTTCACTACGAAATGTTTCTTATTGCCGGTATTATCCTCAATATTACGCCCGGGTCGGATACCATGTATATTTTAAGCCGCAGTATATCACAAGGCCGCCGGGCGGGAATCTATTCGGTCCTGGGCATCAGTTCCGGCTGCGCCGTTCATACCGTGCTGGCCGCACTGGGCTTATCGGTTATTCTGGCCCAATCGGCAGTAGCCTTTACTGTTGTTAAAACAGCCGGTGCGCTTTATCTGGCCTGGTTGGGTATCACTACTTTACGGGCCCAACATAACCCGCTGCTTGGCCTGCAGGAAAACGATATGTCCGGCCGGGATATCTATTGGCAGGGGTTACTCACCAATGTGCTTAATCCGAAGGTAGCGCTATTTTTTATTTCGTTTTTACCTCAGTTCATTGAGCCGCAAAATAGTTATGGAATTGTGCCATTTGTTTTTTTGGGGATAACCTTTTTAGTTACCGGTACTTTATGGTGTCTATTACTGGCATTTTGTTCTGCCCGTGCCACGGCTTTTCTTCGCCAGAATAACAGTGCGGCCCATTGGCTTAATAAAATCTGCGGGGGCATCTATTTACTTTTAGGAGTAAAATTGCTGACAGCTGAGCGTTGATGAAAACATAAGGAGATGAGAGCTGTATGAGATTTGTTAATTTCAGGCTTGGCGAAGAGGTTCGCCTGGGAATCAAAAGCGAGCGTGGTATTATTGATGTAAAAGAAAGGGCTCAGGTTTATGGCGTCCAGGTGCCAGTCACCATGGAACAGGTTATCGCTGCCGGAGAAGCAGCCTGGCCGCAACTGGCGGAATTAGTGGAAAAGGAGGGCGAAGCCCTGCCCGCGGCAGGGTTACATTATGCCCCCTGTGTCATTAATCCCGAAAAGATTATTTGTGTTGGCTTAAATTACGTCAGTCACCGGGACGAATGTGATATTGAGGTGCCGGCCGTGCCCATCCTGTTCAGCAAATTTAATAATGCGCTTGCTGCCCATAACGAGGTTATTGCCTTGCCTCCCGATGCAGTGCAATTTGATTATGAGGCTGAATTAGTCATTGTCATTGGCCGGGAAGCGTCCCGTATTTCGCCGGCAGAGGCTCTTGCCTATGTATTTGGCTATACCGTGGGCAACGACTTAAGCGCCAGAGACCTTCAATTCCGGACCGGCCAGTGGCTGCTGGGCAAGACTTGTGATCAGTTCGCGCCCATCGGTCCCTGGCTGGTGACGGCTGATGAGATAGACCCGCATAATCTCGCTATTTCCTGCAGTGTTAACGGCGTTAGCCGCCAGTCGGGCAATACGCGGGATATGATTTTCGACTGTGCGGCCATTGTCAGCTACTGCTCTAACTATATGACCCTAAAGCCGGGTGATATCATTTTTTCCGGCACGCCGGGCGGGGTGATTCTGGGCTGTCCGCCGGCGCAGCAGCAATGGCTGGCTGCCGGCGATACGGTTGCTGTCACCATTGAAAAAATTGGTACGCTGCAGAATACATTAAAATAGGGCAGCCATACGTGAAACTGTACTGTATATAAGCAAATAAAAGCCACAGGGGATCTATGTATAGAACCCCTGTGGCTTTTGGTATAAATCAGTGGTGTTTGCAGCCTATTGAGAAAAGGCCGGCGGTTAACTATTGACGGTATTGGAAACGGAGCGGCATTGTTCTGCCCGCTGTTGTTTTAAGGCGACCTGCCAGGCGGTGATTGCCAGCAATAGGCCCAGCACGACGGCTGTCAGATCAACGCCGGCAGTCATCCAGTCCCTGCGGGCAATGGCCGGCAACAATCCGACCTTGGTGGTAAGAGCGTTAAGAACAGGCAGCCCCATACAAAGCCCGGCGGCAATACCCAATTGCTCGGTCCAGGCCCGCAGCGGCGGGCGCAGAAAGGCATGGAGCAGCATGAGCAGCCATATGCCGAAAAACACCGTAATCTCGGCGTCGGCCCGGCCGCTGAGCGTGGACGGCAGCAGCCGGTTGGCCCACAAATAAGCGCCGCAGGCAATGATGATGCCGGTAACCGCCGTTGTGTTCAGCGCTTCAATGGCCCGATACATCATTTGCGCCGCCGCACTGCTCCGGGCATAGCGGCAGCGGCGTTTGACGGTGAAAAAGACCAGGCCGGCGGCAATCATTGCACAACTGACCAGGCCGGCGGTAAAATACAGCCAGGCTAGGGGATAGCCGCCGAACCTGGCGATGTGCAGGCCAACCAGGGTCCGATAGAATTTGACGTATTTATTCCAGGTCGTCTGGCTGCCAAGCATTTCGCCGGTAACCCCGTCGAAAGCAGCCCGGCTGCTCATGGCGACAATAGTGTCGTCAACGGTCCGGAAGAAGGTGACAACCGCTTGCCGGTCACCGGGATTACTGACGCGGATGAAGGAAATCTTTCCTTTTCCCAGTTCTTCCTCGGCCAGGGGCAGGAGCCGGGCAAGCGGCACTAATTCACCGGGCAGATTGGCGCGGGGCCGTTCATAGTTATTAGCCGCCACGGTGGCGGGGCTTTTCCAGGAACTGCCATACAACACCTGGGGAATGGCGGGCTGCACCATAAATAAAGTAACTGTCAGGCCCGTATAGGTAATGAGAACGACAAAAGGCAGGGTGAGCACACCGGTCAGGGTATGGGCGCTTAGCCAGTTTTTTCGCCAGCGCAGCCGGAAAAATTCTGTAAAGACCTGCGTCCGGATGGCAATGCCGGATACCAAGGCGGCCAGCATGACGACCGAGGCGAAACTGACCAGCCATAAACCGCTTTTGCCGCTGTGCAGCTGAAAGTGGAAATGGGCCAGAAAGTGACCGCCTTCGGTCTCCGGCGACTTAAGGAGAGTTCCGCTTTGCGGGTCAAGCTGTTTTTCTAAGGTGGCCAGGCCTTTTTTCCAGATGATCTCCAGGCCTGGCGAGCGCTCCTGCGGCATGGCGATCATCCAGAGATCGGCCTTGGGCGCAAGCTGACGGAGCTTTTTATCGGCGGCGGCGATGGCCTGGGCCGGTTCGGTCTGAGCAGGTCTGACGGCAGGCTGCATCCAGTGGGTGATTTCCGCTGAGAACACCGCCAGGGTACCGGTGAAAAAAATGACGAAGAGCAGCCAGCCGAACACTAAGCCGCCCCAGGTATGCAGCTCGCTCATGGCCCGCGTAAAAGTTCGGGTGAATGTAGACTGATTCATGAATTTTCTCCTCTAGTTTGTCCAGGCGGCAACCAGCGCCAGCAGCCCGCTCAGCAGGATAACGTTCAGCAAATCCCGCCAGGCGCGCTGGGCGGTGGGGGCGGCAAAAACCCAAAGCAGTACCGCCGGATAGATGAGGGCGGAGAAAAGGGCGGTAAAAAACAATATCTCGACTTTGGGCCAGGGCAGCAGCAGCGCCAGGGCCGTCAGGACGCTGGCATTGAGCGCATAGCCGCCGAAAACGGCGGCCAGAATGCGCAAAACGGTTTGGGTTACTGGGTCGGTGCCGGCCAACAGTTCTCGCAGCCGGCGGACGGAATTACCTATGGTAATATTCATTACTGCTACCCCGCTTACAGCTGCATTGTGGCCGACAGCTTAACGGTGCGGGGACCGCCCAGGGTGACATGACTATCGTTAAAAGCTCCTGCCCAGTAATGCTTATCAAACAGATTTTCAATATTGGCACGGAAGGTAACCGGGACATTGTTGACGTTAGTTTTATACCGCGCGCCGAAGTCATAGCGCACCCAACTGGGCAGTTTAGTCGTATTGGCGTTGTCGAGATACTGTGTCCCGGTGTATACGGCCCGGAGTGATAACGTTACATCCTCGTTCCACGGGGTATCCCACTCCACGCCGGCGTTCATCATCCATTTAGGAACTCCATAAGGCGTATTGCCTTGATTTGTCCCTTTATCTGTGCGGACCAGTTCGCTCCGCAGATAGGTAACCCCGCCCAAAAGACGCAGGTTTTTAGCCACTTGCCCGAAAGCACTCCATTCAATGCCGCGGTTTTTCTGTTCGCCGTCATAGTCTCGAAATGTCTCATTCCCAATGACGGTGTCGGCTAAGCTTGGCTTAGTGATTTGAAAGAAGGAGAGGGTATTGGCGAAACGGCCTTGGTCCCATTTAGCACCGAATTCGTGCTGCTTGCTTTTATAGGGCGCCAATACTGTCCCATTGTTGGCATAGGCTGCATTCGTGATGGTTGTGCCGGGGGAAAGCATCTCAATGTAATTGGCGTAAAGTGACACCGATTCCCCCCAGGGTTTGATGACCAACCCTACGACCGGCGTGTTCGCGTGCGAGTCATAGGCGGAACTTGTGTTGCCGGTAGTTGCGTTAAAGTTTTTCGTTTCTACATTCTGCCGCCGTATTCCCAGTGTTAATTGGACTTTTTCTTCGTCAAAAGACAGCGTGTCGGCCAGCAGCAGGCCGGACAGGTTCGTTTCACTCGTTTTCCTGCCCTTTTCCGGCCAGGCTACACTATCAAAAATGCTGCCAATCGAGTCCGGATTAGATAGATCTACCGACGAACCTGGCCAAGCATACCATAAGGCTGGTGCTACAAGATAGTTATTAGGATTACCGGAATCGATAACCGTATTACTGGCGTTCAATACCAACTCGTGTTTTACCGAACCGGTCTGATACGAGCCGCGCAGTCCTGCCTCGGCGGAAGTTGTGTCGCTCCACATATATTGTTTCCAGAGATTGCGGCGGAGCGCCGTCCCGTCCGCCAGAAGCCTGACGTGGTTGCCGGTACTCATGCCGGTTTGCCTGTTGGACGCCTGGCCGAAGCTGGCGTAAGCGGTCAAATTGTCCCGCAGGTCGTATTCGCCCTTAAACAGCAGTCCGTTGTTCCGGGAAGTGCCGGAGATTCCTTTATACGCATTGGTCGAGCCGTCGGGCGCTTTCACATATCCCTGCGGCAGATTGTACATGGAGATATAGCCGTTGTCGAAGCTTTCCTGCGAGCCGTAAGCGTCCAGGGACAGACGCCAGCGGTCATGACGGTAATCCAGCCCCAGCGCGGCCAGCAGCCGCTCCCTGGACTGGCCGTCGGTTGCGGTGTCACCATCCGCATACAGACCGTTGAAGCGGATGCCCCATTCCTTGTTCTTGCCGAAACGGCGCCCAATGTCGAGATGGCCGCCCAAATGGGCTTCGGAGGTGTAGCTGGTGGTAAAGTTGGTAATGTCTTCCTCGCCGGCGCGTTTGGGCACCAGGTTGATGGCGCCGCCCACCGAGGTGTTTACCCCGCCGTAGAGAAAGGAACTGGGCCCTTTGAGTACTTCCACCCGCTCCAGAAACTCGACCGGCACGCGATTCTCGGGCGCCAGGCCGAACATGCCGTTAAAATAAAGATGCTCATAATTTACATCGAAGCCGCGGATGGAGAAATTTTCATTGGCATGTCCGCTGGAGGTGGTGAAACGGATGGAGGCATCATTGCTGAGTACGTCTTGCAGGGTGGCGGCCTGCTGATTTTCGATGGTCTCAGCGGTATAACTGACGATGCTAAACGGCGTATTCATAAAATCCTTGTTGCCCAATATGCCCAGGTTGCCGCCGCGGGCTACCTGGCCGCCGGCGTAGGCGGGCGGGAGGGTTTCACGGCTGGCGGTAACTTCTACTCCTTCCAGAGTAAATTCACGCGATCCGGCGGCTGTTTGTTCAGCCGGGGCGGGGGCCGGCGCTTCTTCGGCATAGCTTACCGGGACCTGCCAAAAGAGACTGCTGCCGATCAGGGCATAGAGCAGGCTTTTTTTGGTGCGGGACGTTTTTTTCTTCATTCTCTTCGACTCCTCTGCATACGTTTAGGCTGGTGCCT
Source organism: Sporomusa termitida (assembly GCF_007641255.1). Taxonomy (NCBI): domain Bacteria; kingdom Bacillati; phylum Bacillota; class Negativicutes; order Selenomonadales; family Sporomusaceae; genus Sporomusa; species Sporomusa termitida. The sequence goes on along the minus strand of NZ_CP036259.1, from coordinate 4,656,636 downwards.
TGTCGGGGCAAGTAATTATAATTGCAGGCAATGTAAATGAGGATTAATCTCAGTGCTTATCCACTAGGATAGCAAGAGCCGGAGCCGGAGTAAATGGATATATTGCCAAATGCTCCTGGACTATTTTCCAATCGCCAGAAATCCGCCCGCCTGTCAGTGCATCAGCGGCACCGGGCGTTCCTTGCTTAACCTGGTCTGTGAACCGGCGATTCACTGGCAACCGGCCATGCATAGTGCCCGGGCAAGATAATAAAAAGTCCTTGCTAAACACACTGAATTATAATAAAATTTATGCCAATAAGAGGTTGTCATTAGCCAGCTGCATTGATACGGGGAGGGGGGAGTATTTTTCGCTGCAAGACCGGATTTGGTATTTTTTCCTGATTATTTTGTAAGGAGGATGACTGTGATGAGAAGATTGCCCAAGGTGAGGTGCCTGGTCATTGTATTGATATGGATTGCCGGTTTAATTGCCGGGTGCGGCAATAAGGCCGGCGAGGATATTAAAATTGGCATGATCTATGAACTTACAGGCAACACCGCAACCTACGGCACCTCGGCCGCCAGCGGTGCCAAGCTGGCCTTTAAAGAAATAAATGCCGGCGGCGGGGTGTTAGGAAAGCAGATTCAAATCGTTGCCGCTGACAATAAGGGGGAACCTTCTGAGTCGGCCAATGCGATGACGAAAGTGATCACGCAGGACCGGGTAATTGCCGTGACCGGCTTTACCGTCAGTTCCTGCGGTATCGCAGGCTCAACGGTTTCGGAAGACAACAAGATTCCTTTTGTAGCCGCGGCTACCGTTAACCCCAAGGTTACTGTCGACGAAAAAACAGGACAAGTAAAGAAGTATACCTTCCGGGCCTGTTTTATTGATTCTTTCCAAGGTACCGTGGGGGCTAATTTTGCCTTACATAATTTCAATGCGAAAAATGCGGCGATTATGATTGATAATTCAAGTGATTATAGCAAAGGCCTGGCCCGTGTATTCAAAACTGCCTTTACGCAGGGCAGCGGCCAAATTGTTGCCGAAGAGGCCTATCTTCAAAAAGACCAGGACTTTAAGTCGGTGCTGACCAAGATTAAGGCGCAAAATCCGGATTTATTATACATTCCCGGGTACTATGAAGATGTGGGTAAGATTGTAAAACAAGCCAGGGAATTAGGCATTGATATCCCGGTTCTGGGCGGCGACGCCTGGGATTCGCCCCGCCTTGTTGAGATCGGCGGCGCCAGCGCCTTGAATAATACTTATTTTACTAACTTTTATTCAGTAGAAGATAAAAATCCCGTTTCTAATGCCTTTGTTGAGGCTTACAAGCAGGAATACGGCCAAATACCGGATTCCATGGCGGCGATGGGCTATGATGCCGCTTATTTGCTGATTGATGGCATTAAACGGGCCAATAGTACGGACGCAGCGAAGATTAGCGAGGCTCTGGCCGCAACCAGGAATTTCAGGAGTGTAAGCGGCGACATGGATCTGAACGATACTCATGATGCGGTCAGAGGGGTTGTTATTATAGAAATGAAAGAGGGCAAGCAGGTTTATAAGGAGACAATAAGGCCGTAAAGCAATAAGGGTCCGCAGATAATAAGCGTCTGCGGATCTTTTTTATCTACCTTCCGGTCTTTGTTTCCGGCCGCAGCCGGGAAGCGGGAGGTTTTTCACACCTGTGCCTATTGACATAGAGCACACTCTAAGGTGTATGATAAAATGCAGGCATGTTACTGCGCTTCCGGCCTGGTTTAACATGCTTAGCTGAATGCTGTGGGAGGTTGACTTATGGGATATGCTATTAAGGAGGTAGCCGCAAAGCTTAATCTGACCGCCTATACTCTTCGCTATTATGAAAAGGCAGGTTTACTGCCGTTCGTTAAACGCGATCATAGCGGCAACAGGGTGTTTGACGATAATGACCTGGAATGGGTTATGTTGATTCGCTGCCTGCGGGATACAGGCATGCCTGTCGGCGAGATCAAATGCTATGTGGACCTTTGTATCGAAGGAGACAGTACTATGGAAACCCGCAGGCAAATGATAGTACGCCACAAACTGGCTGTTGAACAGAGGATTGAGCAGATGCAGGGCTGCCTGGCCAGGATTAATAAGAAACTGGGGTGTTACGAAAAGGTTGCGGCAGGAGCCGGCGGCGACGTTTGCAATCCAGCTCATAAAAGCTGATTTTTACTTATATAACTAGAGGAGGCTGTGTAATGGAGAAGTCAAAGGTTTATTTCACGAATTTGCGGGCCACTGCCAAACTGAATTTGCTGCAGAAGCTGGAGCGGCTGGTGAAGCAGGCAGGAATTGAACAGATTGATTTTAAAGGTAAATTTGCCGCCATTAAAATTCATTTTGGTGAGCCGGGCAATCTTGCTTATCTCAGGCCCAATTACGCTAAAGTGATTGCCGATCTGATAAAAGATTTAGGCGGCAAGGTATTTCTTACTGATTGCAATACCTTATATGTAGGCCGGCGGAAAGATGCCCTTGAGCATTTGGATGCCGCCTATGAGAATGGCTATAATCCATTCAGCACCGGCTGCCAGATTATCATCGGCGACGGTCTGAAAGGAACCGATGAGGCTTATGTGCCGGTACCCGGTGGCGAATATATAAAGGAAGCCAAAATTGGACGGGCCGTCATGGATGCCGATATAGTAATCAGCCTGACACATTTTAAAGGTCATGAGCTTACCGGGTTTGGCGGCGCCCTGAAGAATATCGGTATGGGCTGTGGCTCGCGGGCGGGCAAAATGGAGATGCACAGTGACGGGAAACCGGCGGTAAGAAGTAAAGCTTGTGTAGGGTGCGGGGCCTGTGCAAGAAACTGTGCTCATAAGGCCATAACCGTTGCCGACGGTAAGGCTGCAATTGACCATCGGCAGTGTGTTGGCTGTGGCCGCTGTATCGGTGCCTGCCATTTTAATGCAATTGTTGCGGCCTGGGATGAGTCTAATGATGTTCTTAATAAAAAAATTGCCGAATATACCTGGGCGGTATTGAACGGCAGGCCGCATTTTCATATCAGCATGGTGATTGATGTAGCTCCTTTTTGTGACTGCCATGCGGAAAATGACCTGCCGATTATACCTGATATCGGCATGTTTGCTTCCTTTGATCCGGTGGCGCTGGATATGGCTTGTGCCGATATGGCTAATCAGGCGCCAGTGATTGCCGGCAGTTATTTGGCAGAGCAGCTAAAAAACAAAAATTCTAATGCGGCCGGGGATGATCATTTTCATGCTGCCCATCCGGAAACAAACTGGCTGGTGTGCGTCGATTATGCGGAGAAGATCGGGCTGGGGAGAAAAGCCTACGAACTTATTGAAGTCTGATCTTGTTAATATCGTATAACAATTGGAGCAACGAACCACTGTCCCGGGGGGGATAGGCTTCGCAGTGCTGTTTGCAAAACAATAATCCATAGACTTTTGTCTATGGATTATTGTTTTCCCCCACCCATTGCCTTAGTCGGCTGCTGGGAAGGGGACCGGCTGCCGGTAATTGAAAAAAATTCAGACCGCCGGACCGTTTATGTGTCAGAAAGCATACTGCATAAATATATTACAATAAAGGAGGTCGTTATTATTGATAAGTTCCAATGAATTTCAGATACTGGGATATATTGCAAGTATACTGATTGGGGCCAATATTCTGGCGATGGGATTATTTGTTCTCTTTGCCAAGTTGCCGGCCGGACACTTTCGCGAGTTGATTCGCGGCATTATATTGCAACTTGATAAGTTTGCTGACAGCATGGCCAACAGTGAAAAACGGGCAGCGGCTATCGGCCAGGTCAATGCAATCCTGGGCTGGCGGGGGATCCTGGTGCCGACAGTACTGATCGGCTGGGTAATTGATACCGAGGTTGCCGCCATCCGGGAGATGCAGAAAGCTGCCGGTACACCCGATTTACATGAGGATCAGGAGCAGGAAGAAAGCAGTGGGCGGCAGGACGACAGGCTCATGCAGCCAGTGACTTTAGCGGAGATCAAACAAATGGCCTTTACAGCTAAAGCAGCCCTGCAGCAGTCTGCCCAGGGGTATGGCTGGCCGGTTAAGGTATATTTGCATTGGTCGGCCGGCCACTATGATCAGTTTTTTAATGATTACCATTTTAATATTGGTAAAGATGGCGCTGTGTTTGTAAGCACCAGTGATTTGAGCGAAAAAAAAAGTCATACCTATTTTCGCAATAGCGGTGCGATCGGTATCGTGGCGGCTTGTGCTTACAATGCCCATTCCTGTAATGATTTGGGCCCGGAGCCGCCGACTGCGCTGCAGATTGAGGCCATGGCCCAGCTGATTGCGGTGTTAAGCAAGGCACTTAGTATACCCATTGATATACAGCACTTTATGACGCATGCTGAGGCTGCCGACAATATGGACGGGTGTAACCCCGGCTATGCGGAAAACGGGTATCCGCAAGGTAAATACGGTCCTCAGCATAGTGTGGAGCGCTGGGATTTGTGGGTGCTGAAAGCAGGGGATAAACCGGGGAGCGGTGGTAATATTCTGAGAGGAAAAGGTATCTGGTATCAGCAAAACGGTGTCGGCTAATGTGAGGCTGTTAATTTGTCAGACACTGTCCAAATCAGTTTTTTGTTTGACCAATATATTATAATCAATTTTCAATTGCTGTAAATGCGGCATATCCTGGCAGTGTTTGATTTCGGCCGCTAGGTCTTCCATCAATTTGACCAACCGCCGGGAAACGCATAAAGTGTTACGCAAATGTGCCAGAGACTTTCGGCACTGTTCATTGCCGGGCATGGATTGACTGCTGTTCTGGCAGTTGAAGCCGGGCAGGGGCATTTGTTTAACACCGGTAGCCGCGGCAGTCAGGGCATCCAAAGCAACGAGGTCATCAGGGCTAAGTTCTTTGAGGGACGACTTTCCTAATATCCGCATGGCTGCTTCCATCTCTAAAACCATGGACGTTAGTACATTTTTTACACTGGTGACCGCCTGCGCGATGTTTAGCTGGGTTTTTTTGGGCGAGTTATAGTACACTAGCGTTGTCGGCGGTTCCCAGGGGGTCACTTTTGTGATCTGCTTGTGGGTGAGGGCAAACAGGGGAATGGTACCTAAGTAGATAGCATCCGCTCCTAAAGCCAGGGCCTTGAGGCATTGTCCTGGTGTGAAATAGCGGCCGGCGACGATTACACTAATCTGCGTATTTTTCAAATAGCGTTTGGCCCGAGCCAGGGAATAGAGGCTGGGGATAGCGAAATCATCCTGTATAATCGGGGCTGTGGCATGAGTCCCGCCGCCGGCGCCATCAATTACAACCGCATCAAAGCCTAATTCAACCGCAACCGCTAATTCTTCCTCCAGCCGGTTTGTCGCCATTATTTTCAACGCAATGGGAATACCGTTGGCTCTGGTGCGTAATTTGCTCATAAAACCAGGCCAGTCGCCGGGGTTATGAACCCCGGGCGGAGCCGGAAAGGATATAGCCGGCTGGCCTGGTGCTATCCCTGTAAGTTTCTGGGCCCGGCCGGCGAAATCAGCGGCTTCCAGGCGGGAAGTGCCCATTTCTGCCCCTTGCCCCATTTGGACCTCCAGCATATCGGCAGCGCCAATTTGCTGGTCAGTTCTCTCTCCCCACGGCCAGCGGCATATTTGCAGGATATATTTACCTGATTCCCCCGGTTCTTCAGGTAAAACCGGCCCTTCTCCGGAATTGGTAGCCGTTTGCAGGGCTTTTGATGCCCTGGCTAAGGCAATTTTAGCTTCGGCGCTTAATCCTAAGCCATAGGCCATACCGCCAATCATCAGCGGAATCTTAATATACAGAGGCTTTTTTGCCTGTACGCCAAGGGTTACACCCATATCTATATGCGTACTATGCGGCAGGGATAGTTTTGTCATTTGCCGGGGAGAAAACAATAAATTATCATAATCCGGATAATGTTTGGGCGAACCTATGGGGCGGCCGATAATCTTGCCTGTTTCGGCCCGTAAACTGATTTCTATCAGATTTACCAGAGAAAAGCGTGTTAATGATGGCAATAATTCTGCCAGATTTTTATCATAGGTATCTGTAAGGACCATTGTCAGCGCAGAGTTGATGGCGTGTTTAATGCTAAAGCGGATTATCGATTTAGCAAAAAAAACTATTGCCACTAGTATCAGCGCCAGTATGAGCAGCCACTGGTAATTAGAGGTAATCATATGTATATGCCGTCCTCACCCGGGATTTTTGTTCTGCAGAGCAAAATGTTAACTTTCTCTGGCTAAGGGCAGCCAGCGGCTGCCATTTTTGCCTAAGGCTTAGTACAAGCCTTGGTTTCTTATAGTATTCAACAGCCTGACTGGTTTTAAACAAAAAGCTAAGTGGCCGCTTCAGCAACCGGCCGCTTGATTTTTGTAAGTTTTGTCTGGCCTTATTAAAGGAAATAGCTAACGAATGAAGAACCTCAATAGGGAAACGTGGGCCCAGCTTCATTACATTATACTAACTGCAGAAATAGCAAAGGAAGATGTCTGTGTTAATAACGGTCAATCACGCGATTTTACATATCCTGGATTTCAACTCCGGAATTACTGTCTTCTCCGAGCAGGAACTGGACATAACAAGCAACAGCGTGGTAACATTTTTAGCAAAACATATTGAAAAATCTTTTACTGATCACAATGCCAAAGCCGGAACTTTTCACCCTGACAGCAATTTTAAACAGCAACTGGCAGAGTATATGGACGGTAGGGCGGATTTTACCGGCTTTTCCGTATATATAGCGGATGTAATATATACAGCCATATCCCAGTCAGAGGCCGCAGACTCTACGGACTTGATTATTTGCGACTGTGAGATAGACAGTAAGCGCGTTATTGCGCTGTTAAAGTGTAATAACAAAATCGGCTTCATTCATCAGGTTACGCATCAGGATGAGAAAATTAGAAATGAAATTATTAACCATTATGCAATATTGCCCGGCCTGACGCAGAAGCTGGATGAGTATGCACTGATTGAGGCGGACTCGCTGGCTATTCGGTTTATTGATAAAAAGCGCAGTATCAATGGCGAAGAGTCTTATATCTTGGCCGATCGTATTCTGGAATGCAGTTCGCTTATTTCGGCCAAAGAGACAATTAAATTAGTCAGTTCAATTACCAGAATGGTGGCCGAGAACCATGGCCAAAGCAGTGTTGAGGCTGTGTCGAAAACAAAAAAATTTATTGTCGAGAATACTGAGATATCCGAATATCTCGATCCGGTCGAGTTAGGCAAGGAAGTATTTCGTTCTTCGCCATTAATGCAAGCAGAATATATTAATGAAGTAAAAAGCGCCGGCATTCCCGAAACCGTAAAGCTGGATCGAACTCTAGCCCTGCAGAAGGGAAAAAATCATAAGATTAAAACCGATACCGGGATTGAGATCACCTTTCCGGCAGACTATTTCCAAAACAAAGAGTTTATTGAGTTTATTAATAATGCTGATGGTACATTATCCATTGCCTTAAAAAACATTGGCAGTATCACCAACAAATAATACTGTTGCTGTAAAGGAGTGTGGGGGACAATCATCACAATAACCGCTATTGAACAGGCAGATTTAGAACAATTTGCCGTATTGGGTGAGGAACTTTTTGGCTCTGGAACCAATCGGGCGAATTTAACAAGCGTGTTTGCCAAGATTCAGGCTGACGCCAGCTATATTTTCATTGGTGCCAAAGATGAGCGGCAAAAATTGCTTGGCTCGGTCATGGGGATTGTCTGCAGTGATACCGTCGGTGAATGCCGGCCGTTTATGGTACTGGAGAATATTATTGTCAGCAGGCAGAGCCGGCGGCAGGGAGTGGGGAAAAAGCTCATGGCATATCTGGAAGCACAGGCCCGTGCGCAAAACTGCTATTGTATTATTCTGTTGTCTCACGTCCGGCGCCAAGAGGCCCATAGCTTTTATGAAGCTATGGGCTATCCCAAAGATATTGTCCAAGGGTTTAAAAAAATATTTGTAGATTAGGCAGATATTCGATAAGCAAAACGGCAGGCTTTTGTTCTGCGGCTGGTGTTTTTTCCTGCTGAGGCGATAACGGCAAATAGTAATCTCCGAAGGTACTAGCAGCAATGAATATTTTGTAGTATAATGAATATGGAAATATTTGTAATGGGCAGTGGGGAGACTACAACAATGTTATGGGGGAATTATTATGGGGCCAAGGTATATGATCGACAATTCTAAAATTAATTTTACCTTAACTGTTGAAGGGATGACGTGTGAACACTGTAAAAATACGGTAGAATCCAAAATTATTGCCTTGTATGGTGTGGATTCAGCGGTGGCCGACCTGGCAACCAAAACACTAAAGGTGGACTTCGATCCTAATTGCATCACTTTGCGGGATATAATGGCGGCAATTAGTGAAGAAGGTTATAGTGCTGATTTGTGATCCGGCCAAGTAACCGGTTGCACCAAGGTTTGCATTAGCAAATCTTGGTGCTTTTTATATGTATAGCGGCAATAAGTTATTCGACGCCAGCGCCGGTAGTATTTTTTAGTATCTCCAGTGTTACTTTGATGAACTCACGCAGTGCGGGTGAGAGCCATTTTTCTTTATGGTACAGTAATTGGGCTGTAATAGCAAAAGCCGGACCCTGCCAGGGTAATGCCAGTAAGCGGTTAGCAGCCAGCTCCTGTCTGACAGTGGCATAGGGTAAAAAGCCGATGCCCCAGCCGTCAGCAACAAACCGCTTGATAACCTCATTGCTGCTTACCCCTAATACCGACGCCGGTTTTGCTCCCACTTGCGTCAGCATGCTCTCAAACAGGCGGCGGTAACTGCAACCGGGCTCTGTCAGGATGAGGGCCTGCTCATTCATATGCGCCGGCAGAATTTGCTGCATTTTGGCTAAAGGATGATTAGGGGCTGCGATTACCGCCATCGGCACATCAAAAAGGACATGGGTTATAAGATCGTTTTCGGTACAGGTTATGTCAGGCAGGAAGGCCAGGTCAATTGTGTTCTTGCGCAGATGTGTCCGATAGTCACAACAAGTATCAAAACGAATATTGAGTTCTACCTTAGGATAAAGAGCGCGAAATGAATTGAAAACCTCAGATAGGCGGTACGTACAAAGAGATTCCGCTGTGCCAATTGTCAGTGAGCCGCGGGGGGTCAGCGAATTGGAAATCAGGTCTTTGGCTTCGTCGGCCAGTTTAAGGATTTGGTCGGCATAGGTATATAAATACTCACCATCCTGGGTCAGTTTTATTTGTTTGCCCAATCTCTCAAATAACATGGTGCCCAAGTCTTGCTCAAGTGCCTGGATTTGATTGGTGATCGTTGACTGGGCATAGCCGAGGTCTTTAGCTGCCTTGGTAAAACTTAATAATTTAGCTGTGGTAACAAAAGTTTTTAACTCGCGCAGTTCCATCTCATATTCCACCCATCAGATTTTATGAAACACTTTATCAGTATTATCAATTTTACCTATTGATAACTCTATGTTAATATAATTTCTAATAGCAGTCTATACAATTTTGCTGAGGTTTTGCTAATACCTCGAAATAAGATTGATCTGGAGGGCAAAAGGGATGCTAAGAACAATGACAGCCGAACAAATCAAGGGCCGGGTCCGGGAGTTGGGCGCCGATTTATGCCAGATAGCCTCTGTAGCACGCTTTGCCGATGCGCCGGCAGGTTTTCACCCGACCGACATTATTAAAGATTGCCAGAGTGTGATCGTTGTGGCCGTGCAATTCCCGGTAAGTACGCTGTCAAGTTCGTCGCCGGCGGCGTATACCTTTGTCCGTAATAAACTGGCGGATAAGATCGACTCCATTACAGTGCAGGTTGCTGCCGAACTGGAAAAACTCGGCGGCTGCGCGGTGCCTGTTCCGTCGGCCGATCCATATGATTACTGGGATGATGACCGGCGGCACGGGCAAGGGATATTGTCGTTAAAACATGCTGCAGTGCGGGCCGGTTTAGGTAAAATAGGGAAAAACACACTTCTGGTTAACGCGCAGTTCGGCAATATGCTGTGGCTGGGGGCGATTATAGCCGATCAGGATCTTGAACCTGATACCCTGGCAGATTATCAAACCTGCCGGCCTAACTGTAGAATTTGTTTGGAGGCTTGCCCGGCGAAGGCGCTGGACGGGGTTACTATTGAGCAATACAAGTGCCGCAGTACTTCGGCAAAATATACTGCCGGCGGTGGTGGCGTGTATGCCTGTAACCTCTGCCGGAAAGTCTGTCCGCTTCGTAGCGGCATTAAGGATTATTCTTAGTTGTCCGCAGGTATGGCAGGAGTTTGGCCTACGTTAGGATAAATCAGTAAGAATGCTGATATAAGGAGACAAGATATGAGAATTGATGTCGCGTTTTTGCCGTCCGCAGTCCGGGGGCTGGACTTATCCCGGACGACTTGTATTGTAGTGGATGTGTTTCGGGCAACAACCAGTATTGTTACCGCTATGGCCAACGGCTGCAAGTGCGTGACGCCGGTATTATCCGTTAATGATGCCCGGTTACTGGCCCGGGAAAAGACGGGGGCCCTGTTAGCGGGTGAGCGTCAGTCTATTAAGATAGAGGGGTTTGATTTGGGCAATTCCCCGTTTGATTTTGCAGAGGCCAGTGTGCGGGGGCAAGAGGTTATTATGACCACAACCAACGGTACAGCGGCAATCAAAGCAACAGCAGGTGCCGCCAGGACTTTAATTGGCTCATTTGCCAATGCCGGCGCGGTTTGCCATACAGCCAGACAATGCGGCCAGGATGTTTTGATTGTTTGTGCCGGGACAGACGGTCTTTTTTCGCTGGAGGATGCTCTCTGTGCGGGCTGCCTGACAGAGACACTGCACAGGGAAGCGCTGCCGGCGGCCCTGTTGACAGATGCCGCCAGCGGGGCTTTACTGATGTACGGTCAGGCCAAAGCGTCCCTGGCCGCTATCGGCGCTGCCGGCAGAAATGGCAGCCGCTTACAGGCTTTGGGGCGCAAGGAGGATATAGAATACTGTTTGCGAACAGACTTATTCACAATAGTTCCTGAATACAAAGACGGGATAATAACATAATCAGGGAGCTTAGAAAGGAATGTAGAGGGATGAAGACTACTATTTTCTATTTTTCGGCTACCGGCAACTCCTTGCATGTAGCTAAGGCAATAGCCGCCCAAATAGATGGGAGTACGCCTGTGCCGATGCTCCGTTCATTGAACGCAGAGACTGCGGCCGCCGGCACAGCCTGTACCGGCTTTGTTTTTCCCACTCATTATTTTGGGATGCCGCCACTGGTCACCCAATTTATTAAAAAGCTGGATATGGAACAGGCACAGTATTCGTTTGCTGTGACAACCTGCGGCAGCCGTCTTATCAACAGCGGACTCCGGCAAGTAGGCAATCTGCTCCGGCAAAAAGGGAAACGGCTTGCGGCCGGCTTCCATATAGAAATGATTTCAAGTTATATACCGCTGTCTGATCTGCCCCCGCTGGCTAAGCAGCAGCAGCGATTAGCGGCGGCAGACAGAAAAATCGAAAATATTATCGGTGCGGTTCGGGCTCAGGCCAGTGTTTATGAGCCGGAATATCTGTGGCTGCCGTCTGTTGCTATCAACAACTTTTGGCGGCAAAAACTTCTGGGGCAAGCAGATCAGAAGTTTTCCTGTTCATCAGCCTGCAGTTCCTGCGGTGTCTGTGAAAAAGTGTGTCCGGCTGATAATATTCGTCTGGTTAAAGGTAAGCCTGCGTGGCGGCACCGGTGTCTGGAATGCCTGGCCTGTTTGCATTTTTGTCCTGTCCACAGTATTGATTTTGGCAGCCGTACAGCCGGCCGGCGGCGCTATCATCATCCTGCAGTTCAGGTTTCAGAAATTATTAAGGCAAAAGCGAGTAACCCACGATAGGCGATGCATGTATATTATGAATATAAACCGGTAATACTAGACATGTAATAGGTGTCCTCCAAGATTATGAGGGTTGCGAAAACATTGAATTGAATAACGCGCATACGTAAAGCACCATATACAAACCCCTGCCAGGCCGGCAGGGGTTAAATTGTTTTAATCTGTAAATGTGGAATATAATGAATAATTTCAAAGAATAGAATAGGCTTGACTAACTTACAACTCAAATGATATCATTAAGTTGTAAGTTAACCATGGAGGTGTTCGGATGAAAGTTGCGTTAATTGGTTTAGGAACAACAGGGAGAATTGTTGCGGAATATTTATATAAAGAGCAGGTGCTGTCACTGGTGTTATGCCGGGAAAATAGCCCTGATGCCGGTAACGACTTAGGCGAATTGCTACATAGACCTTATATGGGGGTAGCGGTCGAAACGACCGCCAACCTTGAGGAAAAATTAAACAGGTATAAACCTGATATAGTAATCGATTTTTCGTCGCCTGCCTTTCTGCGCGAACATTTATCAACCCTTGCGCGGTGCAAAGTCAATGTGGTAACTGCAGTCACCAGTTATAGCCAGATGGATATTAAAAGAGTAAAGGTCTTGGCCCGGAAAAGAGAGATCGGCGTGGTCATTGCCCCTAATATTACCCGGGGGGTCAATGTCTTACTGGTGATGGCGCAAATAGCGGCGGCTCTTCAAGCCGATTATGATTTTCAGGTTATTGACGAGAATCATAGAAATAAAAAAGACAGCCCTTCCGGCACGGCCGAAAAAATTGTTGCCGCCATAAAGCGGGGCCTTGAAAAAGCGGACGGGGAACAACTGATACCTGTTCACTCGATCCGGGCGGGTGATATTACCGGGCGCCATAAGGTGCTGGCTTGCGGGCAGTATGATCAAATAGAGATTACCCATACGGCTTTTTCCAGAACAGCATATGCCGAGGGGGCTTTTAAAGCAGCTCAGTTCATCTATGGGCGTAAGGGCTTTTATGAAATGAAAGATGTGTATGGTCTTAGAAAACCGAGTTACGCAGAAGAACGGTTGCATAGTGATGCTGTCGTTTCCCTGGCCGGGAGCTACGCATAAAAGCTTGGTAATATAAAAATGCGCTGCCCTTCATGGAAGGGCGGCGCATTTTTATAGAGGGCTGTTAACAAAATTTGTCGTTTTTGTCAGGATCTCATGATTGCCGACAACCACAATCCGGTCAAGCGGTTCGATTATGGCATCAGGACCAGGGGATATGATAATATCGCCAGCCCGCCGGATGGCAACAATCGTAGCCCCTGTGTGCTGCCATAGTCTGATTTCAGCAATTTTATGGCCGATGATATGTGAGGTTGCCGGTACTTCGACCTCAACCGGGTTGTAGGGGGTAAGGTTGCGCAGTTTATCCGAATAATTAATAATATCAGTGAGCAGGTTTTCCAGCCTGGCATCAATCTCACGCTTTTGCTGTAAAAGCTGCTCCACATCATGATGCAGGGAATCGACAGAGTCGGTGCTTTTGTAGTGTTCGACAAAGCTGTAGGCGTTTTCCGCGGATAGTACGGTTATTTCTTTTCCCTGGGAAACACTGACAACATTTTTAACTTTTAGGAGGGCGATTGCTTTGCGGACAGTTTCTGGCGAAACATTATAGTGGCTGGCCAATAATGATCTACCCGAAATCTTTTCGTGTACACTGTACTCGCCATTAACAATTCGCTGGGCCAGGTCTACGGCAATAGACCGGTACATGGCCATCGGTGATTTCATCGGGTACTCCTCCAATTGTCATTTGTACTGGTATTATTATAACTTTTATCGTGGCAGTCAACAAGCCGGCATTGTTAACGAGTGATTGCATATTTGGCGCAAGTACCTGACTATAGTTAATTAATATAAAGGAACAGAATTTTGTGCATCGAAAGTATTACAGAAAGAATTAAACCAAAGAGGGGTACTATGAAATTACTAATCGATGCTGACGCTTGTCCAAAGCCAGCCCTGCAGATCTGTGTCCGGCTGGGGCAGAAATACGGCCTTCCCGTTTGGACGGTGGCTAGTTTCAATCATAATATTGTATCTGACCATCATGTTACAGTGGGCGGTGGGGCTCAGGAGGCGGATATAAAAATAATCAATCTCACAGAGCCGGGTGATATCATTGTCACGCAGGATTGGGGACTGGCCTCGATGGTGTTGGGCAAGCCGGCCTATTGTATAAGCCCGGCCGGTAAAGTGTACAGTGTGGATAATATTGAATTCTTGCTGGAAGAGCGGGAATTGAAAGCGAAGTTTCGCCGGGGCGGCGGCAGGACAAGCGGTCCGCGCAAAAGAACGGAGCAGGATGATCAGCGATTTGCAGCTGCTATTGAACAGATGATGATAAGCGCGAGGCAGCGCAACTAAGAATACGGGGTTGCAAATTGCTGTGACCTGCGTACCCGCAGGCGGCGCTGAATAATGGTAAGGGATGATCCACAATATACCGGCGGGTAAGGAGTTGACTTTTTTTCCGAGCCCGGGATATAATATCTAAGTGACATTCAAATAGTCCCTGTGGCGGTGAGCGAATATGGATGATAGTTACTATATGGGACTGGCATTAGGTGAAGCTAAGAAGGCATATGACCTGGGCGAGGTGCCGATTGGCGCCGTGCTGGTTGTGGATCAGCAGGTTGTGGCCAGTGCTCACAATATGCGGGAGATCTGGCATGACGCTACGGCCCATGCGGAAGTTATTGCTATCAGAGCAGCCTGTAAGGCCTTGAACCGCTGGCGATTGACGGGAGCTACCCTTTATGTTACTATAGAACCGTGTCCGATGTGCGCCGGTGCTATTGTTATGAGCCGTATCGACAGATTGGTTTATGGCAGCCCCGACTATAAGGCCGGAGCCGTGGAATCTCTTTTTAATGTTGTGCAGAATTCAGCCCTTAATCACCGCCTGGACGTGACCGCTGGTGTCCGTGCCGACGAATGCTCTACCCTCATGAAAGACTTTTTCCGCCAAAGGCGTAAGTAATTTAATGGAGAGGTGTCCGAGTGGTCGATGGTGCTTGACTCGAAATCAAGTGTCCTGTCAAAGGGACCGTGGGTTCGAATCCCACCCTCTCCGCCATAGATCTAGCAAATTAGCCGCCGCAGGTTTGCGGGGGCTTAATTATTTTGTTAGTTATGGTAAACTTGTGCTCAAAGCTGGGTCCATAACAGCGCCGCATTAAAGTTTTACCGAGGCAATACCCCCGATTTTCAACTGGGTAATCGGCAGGGCTTTTTCTTATACACTAGATAAGTTATGGCCGGCCGCCTAATCTGTCAGTCAATACACATTGCAGCTTGCCGCCTTATCTATACGGAGAGCAGCTTTTTTTATATAACGACTATATATGTATAGAGTTATGTTAATAGGATAATAATAACCAGAATACTATCTTACCAGGAGATTTCATTCATGCAGCAATCTCTGGAACGTTCCTCCCGGCGGCCCAAAGGGCTAATGAACTCCCTTGCGACGAACTTCTTTCACTTCCGTAATCCCTATACAACCGCATGGTGGTCGACCAGTTACCCCGGTTTCGGGCATATCAGCATGGGCAATTATGTCAGCGGCTTCTTACTGTTTTTTTGGGAAATGGTAGTCAATACTAAGGCTAAAGTCAATCTAGCCATACTGTATTCGTTTACAGGCAGATATGACATGGCCAAAGAAATAGTGGACAATAGATGGCTATTGCTTTATGTCCTCGTGTTTATTTTTGCGATATGGGACAGCTATCGGCTGGCACTGCAGTTCAACCAGTTAGCCATCCTGGCCGACAGACACGAAGAAACAATCCAGCCGGTACATATATCTATCATGGAGATCAACACTTTAGACCGGCGCTCACCGTGGGTGGCCGTAGTCTGGTCAGTTGTCGCCCCTGGTCTGGGTCATATTTATACGCACCGGATACCGACGGGGTTTTTCCTGATAATATGGTGGATAGCTATAGCCTACTATTCTTTCCTTTTTCAAAGTACCCAGTATTCGGCACTGGGATTATTTGAGCAGGCCAAGGCTATTGTCGATCCGGAATGGCTTATGTACCTTCCCTCGATATATGGTTTTGCCATCTATGATGCCTATGTAAATACGGTGGAGTATAATCGCCTGTTCGAAAAAGAGCAAGCTGCTTTTTTTAAGAAGAACTATCAAAACCCTGATTTCAAAATGCCGACAGGGGTGGAAACTGACATGCATATTACGGCCACATTCGAGCATTCGCTCAAATTGGAACTCGCTATCTCAGAACTGGAGCACAAAGGTATAGCGCCGGATCATATCTGTGCTATTCCGATGAACACCCCGCGAAAGAATATGGAAATATTTGATTCCATTCACCGGGCAGACGGCATGAGCATGTTTGACCTGCCCACTGTTTTAGGCACGGTATTTATGCTATTTGGGGTAATGTGGGGGTTTATGTGGACCTGGGGACCTATTATCTGGGGGTTGATTGCCCTGTTTGCCGGCGGGGCATTGGGATTTGCCTGTAAATATATGTATTATAAGCTATATGTCCAAAGGCAGCCTGCCGCCTGCAATAACGAAGTGCTATTGATCGTGGGCTGCCAAAAGTCAGAAGGGGAAATGGTTGAGAAGGTGTTGTCAGGTCATTTGGCCCTGAGCTTGGGGCGTAAGGAGTAGTTTTGCAGATGGGAACTGTTCACGAATCAAGCCGGCAAGTCCTTCAGGCCCAAGTGGAATTTAGCAAGCTGAGAGAGGCGGCATGGCTTGGGGATTGTCTGTGGTCCTGGCAATGGTGGTTGCTTGTGGTCCTCTTATTTCTGCCATGGATCATATGGTGGCGTCTGGTAGACAGAAAACGTCTTTGCGAAATATGCTTATTCGGAATGTTCGTTCTCGCCACGGCATCCTGGATGGACGAGCTTGGCACTGATCTAATATTATGGTATTATCCCTATAAGGTTATTCCCTGGTATCCACAGTTAATTCCGATTAACTATTCAATATTGCCAATCATCTATATGCTGATATACCAGTATGCCCGGCAGTGGTCTTCGTACATTATGGCCATGATTGTCATGTCGGCAATTTTTTCCTGGGTTGCCGAACCGGCGCTGGCGTTTATGGGTATATATCAAGTAGTAACATGGAAATTTAGTTATTCCTTCCCGGTATACCTGATGATTGCTATCAGCCATCGGTGGCTGCTGGAGTGGATATTAGCTATTAGTAAGAAAGCTGGGAAGCAATAGCAGTTGTAAATAATTGCGATATAAATGATAATTACCCTGCAATTCAGAAACTAATGAATTGCAGGGTTTGTCGTTATATAATCCGGCCCGTATCTTTCCGGAAATTAAGGTCTGCCGCAAAAATATTTTCTAATAAATTACTATTAATGGGGACTGAAGAGGATTCAGCCTCAGGACGTTGAACAAGTTACTTACAGAGAAAGATAATTGATATGCGGTTTTAAAGGCAAAGATTTGGCATAGTAGTTACCAGCTGCGTTATTGGCGCACAGGGTGCATAATAGTTTCTGGAGATTATCGCACAGGAGGACAATTTTGAAGAAGATTAATTCCGGCAAGGGCTCCACCGCCAGCGGGCGAGCAGGCAAACAGTCACCCAGGGTGATGGCAACTGCCGCCACCAATGCTGTGACGACCTCACAGGGCTGTCCGATAGTCGGTATCGGGGCCTCGGCTGGCGGACTGAAGGCTTTAATGCAGCTGTTTGAAAGTATGCCGGCAATAACCGGTATGGCTTTTGTCGTCATTCAGCATCTTGATGCCCAAAATGAAAGCGCCTTGGCTAGCATTTTGGCTAATGTAACTTGTATGGAGGTCAGTGAAGCGGAGGCTGGTGTAGCTGCGAAGCCTAATCATGTTTATGTGATTGCCCCTGCTACCGAGTTGACTGTTGTTAACGGGGTTTTAACTGTTAGGGCGCAACCGGATGGGGTGAGACGGTATACTCCGATTGACACTTTCATGGAATCACTGGCCAAGCATAAAGGCGGCAGGGTAATTGGCGTGATTTTATCAGGCAACGGGACAGATGGCTCGCGCGGATTGAAGGCGATAAAAAATTCCGGCGGTTTTACATTTGTGCAGGAGCCGCAGTCGGCAGAATATGCAGGCATGCCGCTCAGCGCAATCGCTACCGGCCTGGTGGATTTTGTCCTGCCGCCGGCGGAGATTGCCGATGAGATTTCATTGCTCAGCCGATCACGGATTATAGCCAGCCCAATAGCAGAAGACCGTAATTTATTCCCCGACGGCGCCGCCATACTTGACGGAATTATTAGTCTGTTGCGTAAGGCCAGCGGTATTAATTTTGCCGAATATAAGCAAATTACCGTAAAACGGCGTATTTTGCGCCGGATGGTCTTACACAAGCTGGACAAGCTTGTGGATTATGCCGTTTATTTGCAGCAGAGTAGCAGCGAGCTTGCCGCCTTGCAGCAGGATATGCTGATTAACGTTACGAAATTTTTTCGTGATCCCCAAGCTTTTGATACCTTGCAAACAACGGTTTTTCCCGCAATCATTAAGAATACTGCCCCGCATACGCCTATTCGGTTATGGGTGCCGGGCTGTGCAAGCGGTGAGGAAGCCTACTCACTGGCAATCGCTTTGTTGGAGTTTTTGGAGAACAATACTCTTAACAGGCATATTCAGATCTTTGCCACAGATATAAACGAAACAGTTATTGACAAAGCCCGGGCCGGGATATACCCGAAAAGTATTATGACCGATGTTTCGCCGTCGCGGCTCAGCCGCTTCTTTATTGAAGTGGATCAAGGCTATCAGGTCAGCAAGCATATCCGCGACATATGCGTCTTTGCCAGGCAGGACATGGGGCAGGATCCGCCTATTTCCAGGGTCAGTCTCGTCAGTTGCCGCAATGTAATGATTTACTTCGGACCGGCATTGCATAAGCGAATGTTTCCGCTGTTCCATTATGCGCTGAATCCGGGCGGCTTTCTTATTCTGGGGGCCTCGGAATCTATTGGTGTTTTTGCCGATTTATTTGATTTGGTGGATAAAAAATACAGAATCTATATAAAAAAGGCGGTAGCCACCCCGCTGATGTCAGATTTTTCCACGGCTGAACAGGCGGCGACGATACGCAATCATACCCAAGAGGATCAGGGCACTCCGAGTGGCGGGTCCTGGTTAGATATTCAAAAAGAAGCCGACCGGATTGTTGTGAATAAATACGCTCCGCCTGGTGTCATTATCAACAGTAAAATGGATATAATTCAGTACCGGGGGCGCACCGGCGTTTATCTTGAACCGGCAGCGGGGCTGCCGAGTGTAAACCTCTTAAAGATGGCCCGGGACGGTTTGTTTCTGTCGCTGCGGACTGCCGTTAACCAAGCCCGAAAAGAGAATGTTCTGGTCAGAAAAGAAGGCCTGCATGTCATGAAAAACGGCCATTCTTTCCCTGTCAGTGTCGATGTTGTCCCTATGAATGGCCCCTTTCAAAAAGGTGAATATTTTCTGGTATTATTCAGAGATACAATATCGCAGCATTTGCCGGAAACCAGGTCTGACAGTGCTGCGGCGGCCAACCAAAATTTTTCCCAGGCCGAGGATCCGGCTGAGATTCTGGGCCTGAAACAGGAGATCGCAGCTACCAAGGAATACCTGCAGTCAATCATTGCCCAGCATGAAGCTGCCAATGAGGACATCAGGTATGCTAACGAAGAAGTCCAGTCGAGCAACGAAGAATTGCAAAGCATGAATGAGGAGTTAGAGACCGCCAAAGAGGAACTACAGTCAACCAATGAGGAATTAATGACTCTCAATGAGGAACTGCGCACCCGTAATCTAGAATTAAGCCAGGTTAACAATGATATGATTAATTTGCTGCGCAGCATCAGTATCCCAATTCTCATTCTGAGCAGTGATTTGCGCATCCGGCGGTTTAATTCTGTTGCAGAAAAAGCATTTAACTTAATCAGCACTGATGTGGGACGACCCATTAACAATATCAAGCCGAATATCGATATTCCTGATTTGGAACAGGCAAGTCTGGAGGTGATTGATACCCTTAACTGGCGGGAGCAAGAAGTGCAGGATCGGTGGGGACACTGGTATTCCATGCAAATACGTCCTTATAAGACGGTAGATAATAAGATCGAGGGTGTTATTATTAGCTTCGCCGATATTAACACCCTCAAGAAAAGCTATGAGGCTGCCCAGGAAGCCCGTGAATATGCTGAAGCGATTGTGGAGACCGTGCGGCATCCGTTAATTGTTCTGGACGCTGATTTACTGTTGAAAACAGCCAATCAGGCCTTTTATCAGCAATTCCAGATTGCACCTGAGGAAATAGCGGGTCAATCTATCTTCCAAATGAAAGGCGGTCAGTGGGACGTGCCGGAACTGCGTAGCCTGCTGACTGATATTCAGGAGCAGGACACGGCTTTCGAAGGTTTTTCGATCAATTGCGATTTTCCGGATATCGGCAGGATGCTGATTAGTGCCCGCCGGGTTGTGAACGTACACAACAAAACCAAACGGATTCTTCTGGCCTTTGAAACCATTGCTAACCAGGATTTACAGAGTACCAGGTGAAATAAGGGCGCGTCA
Organism: Sporomusa termitida; assembly: GCF_007641255.1. Taxonomy (NCBI): domain Bacteria; kingdom Bacillati; phylum Bacillota; class Negativicutes; order Selenomonadales; family Sporomusaceae; genus Sporomusa; species Sporomusa termitida. The sequence goes on along the minus strand of NZ_CP036259.1, from coordinate 4,636,170 downwards.
GCAGGGGGTGAAAATATGGCCGGGTCTGATGAATCAGGTAAGGGCGAAGGTACTGCTCTTGCCAAGTCCAGCCAATCTTCGGACAATGCCGGCACACAGGAAGCTCAATGGTTAAAATATGAGCTGCAGGATCGGGAATTGGATCTGGAAATCCAGTGTCAGGCTATGCAAGATGTTTTAGGGGAGTTGGAGGAATCCCGTAACCGTTATGCCGCCCTGTATGATTTTGCGCCGGTAGGCTACGTAACGTTTGATGACAAGGCCTGTATCCGGGAGATTAATCTCACCGGCGCGAAGCTTTTAGGCATGGAGCGATCACGCTTGCTTGGTATGCCGATGGCTGTTTTTATTGCTAAAGACAGTTGTAAGAAATTTTTCGACCATCTGCGGTCCTGCAGACTAAGCGAGAAAAAGGTCATTACGGAAGTAAGGCTTGCCAGTCTTAACACTGCGGTAACCGATGCCCAGCTTATTAGTATGCCGCTGTTAAATACCAATGGCCTTGATCTGCAATACAGAACGATAATTGCCGATACAACCGAACGCAAGTTAATCGAAAAGGAAATTTCCCGTATGGACAGGCTGCATCTTGTAGGCGAAATGGCCGCCGGCATTGCTCATGAAATTAGGAACCCTATGACGACTGTACGAGGATTTCTGCAATCTTTTCTGCGCAAAAAGGAATTTGCCCTGTTTAATTCCCAATTGGAGTTGATGATCTCGGAGCTGGATAGAGCCAATTCCATTATTACAGAATATCTTTCTCTCGCCAGGAACAAACCGGTCAATCAGTCTCGGCAGAGCCTTAATAAAATTATTGAAACCCTGCTGCCCTTAATGGTGTCTGATGCGCTTCTCAAAGGAATGGTAATTGTCACCGAATTATCGGCTGACATCCCGGATTTCTGTTTGGATGTTCAAGAAATGCGGCAATTGCTGCTCAATCTTTCCCGCAACGGGTTTGAAGCGATGGCGCCAGGCGGACAACTGACAGTGGGTACTTTTATAGAAGATAAGCAGGTGGTTTTATTCATTAAAGATCAAGGCACCGGTATCCCCGCCGAACTGCAGCAGAAGTTAGGCACACCCTTTTTGACAACCAAGGAAACGGGCACCGGCTTAGGGTTGCCCATCTGCTACAGTATCGCCCATCGGCATAATGCCAGCATAGATGTAAAAACAGGAGAAGCCGGTACTACTTTTATGGTGAGATTCTCGCCCCCATCTGACACTGCCGGCAATATCTGATTAGGGGCATTAAAGACCGTAAAGCAACCTGACTGTCCACAAAAGTTAAATATGGCCAGCCGGCAAATCAGTAAGCAAAAACCAAAAAAAGCAAGTGGATAACGTGTTAGGCAGGGATAAAAGAGGAGGTTTCTGACAAATCATCAACTTTGACGGATGCCGGTAGCGTAGTGGATTTGGTCCTTCGGGGGAGTAGGGGCCTTTTATTTTTTGAAATTGTAATAATTTCGAGTGAAGTGTGCTATAATAGATATAAGTTTAAATAAATAGTTAACCATAAATGAACATCGCGGGGTGGAGCAGTTGGCAGCTCGTCGGGCTCATAACCCGAAGGTCACAGGTTCAAGTCCTGTCCCCGCAACCAGAACCAGAAAAATCTTGCCGCTTCATCCTCCGGGATGAGGCGGCTGTTTGTTGTGAGAATAATGGCCCTCCTAAAACTCACAATAAAGAATTAGAGCCTTCGCAATATTGGCAGGCTCTAATTTTTTATTGCTTAAATATGACATAATATATAATTTATTAAGATAGAGAATGCCGCTCGGTAGTAACGAATAAATGATATTTGAATAATAGCCAAAAAAGAAACCAGTCTGCCAGGTACGAGAAGCCGATGTTCCACCATTTATGATAAGTAATATGCCCAAACCAGGCATGAATCATTTCAAAGATAATGGCAGCCAAGGTCCATTTAAAGAAATACCAGAACAATGTCTTAAAAGAATGGTCGTTTGGTAACCATTGAATAAAGAGGTAAAGGGTCACTATATATACCCCGAAACCATTAATTAATAATCCGATTAAGGGATGACCGGAATATGACCAAAGATGATAATGAACCATAATGGCTTCTGCCACTAGTGAGAGCCAGGAGGCAAATATACATACTGAAAGGTATTTATGCCACCGGCCTTTTTTGGCAAAGATCAGCCACATCGTCCAGGAAAAAACAAACTGGCCTATCCAAAATACGGGAATCAAAAGCAGCCCCCCTTTTTTAGAAATCCTATAGCAATAATATATATATTCAATACATGCTTCATTAATGAATGAACCAGCTGTATTTAATATTTTCAGGGCATTTTGATTTTAGCATTCACAGCAGTAATTTAAAAACTAAACGACTATTACTACATCGCATTGGCGGAACTGCTGTTATTTAGTAATAAAGATAAAAATAGAAATTAAGGAATGTTATGGAAAAAATTATTGACAGGAATTTTAATGTCTGTAATAATATAAACAATATATATATGATAATAATTCTCATTCTAAATAAAGCGGGCATGCAGAAATAACCGTTCTAAATGATGAAGGTGGGAACTCAATTGACTATAAAAACGCGGCTCCTTGTTATTTCGTTGTTTTTCGGGTTGTTGCCCATTGTGATTATGGTTGTGGCCGGCAATCAAGCAGGGCTAAATACGAATCGCGAATTTCAAAATACTATGGCAATCGCGTTGATGGTGACTGTTCTGGTTGGCCTACTGCTGCCGGGACTTATCCGGTATTGGTTTTTTTCCAATCAAATACAAAAAATGAAAGAGTTTTGCCAACAGGTAAAAACAGGCCGTTATGATGTGCTGCTCAGTGTTCCTGCTGAGCGTAACACAGAAGACAATGAAAACGAGCTAGTTGATTTAATGCGGGACATGAACTGGATGGTTCATCGCATTAAGGTGCATGAGTCTGAACTTAAACAGGTCGTTAGTGATCTTGAACAATCGCAGGCTGAGATTCAATTGCAGAAAAAAGAGTTAGAAGCGGTAAATGCGGCGCAGCTGATAGTGCAACATCAATTGCAGGGCCGGACACTGGCTTTAACAGAGGCAGTAGCAAAAGTACGTAATTTATTAGATAATGCGGGACAGGGTTTTCTTTCCTTTGGTGAAGACTTAAAAGTAGCCGGTGAGTATAGCGCGGAGTGTGTGGTGATCTTTAACCAGGAGATACAGGCAGAACCGGTCCCGGCGTTATTATATCCGGACGATAAAGGGCAGCAGGTTTTTTTAGAGGCATTATTTAAGAAGATTTTCCAGGAAGAAAATGTGTTTCTCCGGGATAATTATTTTTCCTTGCTGCCAGATGAACTGCAATTTGCTGATAACTATATACAGATAACCTATAAGCTGATTAATCATCCCGTTGAGCCGGAGCGTAAGGAAATATTATTGGTTCTGACAGATATTACCCAGCAGCGGGACATGGAGAAAAAGATCCAGGAAGAGAAAAATGTTTTGTCGATGGTGGTGCGGGCTGTTACGCACTACCAAGAGTTTAACAAAGCAATGCAAGAATATGAGGTGTTCTGCCGGCAGGAACTGCCAGAGCTTTTGGCTGGACAAGAATCGGCAGTACATAAAATAAATACGGTTTTTCGGGCTGTCCATACCTGGAAAGGTACGTTAGGCCAGTTAGGGATGTGCCGTGTGGCTGCAGGCCTGCATGAATTGGAGTCGGATTTAGCCAAATTGCGGGACAAGGCGGCTGCTGGCATTGAGCAGCAGGAGCTGGTGGCATGCTTTACCGCTTACCCGCCGGAGGTGTTGTATAGTTGGCTGGAGCAAGAACTGACACAGCTGCGGCGGATTTTAGGGGATCAGTTTTTCTTACAGGATGAGACGATTGTTATAGAGAGCTGCAAGCTACGCCAATTAGAGGATAAGGTTCAGCGTTTGCTTTCGCCTGGTCAGGCCCGAATCCTTATTGCCGAGCTGCAGCGCCTGCGATACAAACCCTTTGCAGATTTGCTGGGCATGTTCCCCGAATACATTGCCAATGTTGCCTTAAATCAAGGTAAAGAGATCAAACCGCTAGTAATATCAGGGACAAAAACTTTGGTAGATCCGGTAAAATACCATGATTTTACTAAATCGCTTGTCCATGTTTTCCGGAATGCAGTAGCACACGGCCTGGAGACGCCGGACGAACGGCTGGCGGCAGGTAAAGAAATTGCCGGCTATATTCGCTGCGATTTGCAAGAGGCTGGTGCGAATCTGGTGGTGACAATTGCTGATGATGGCAGAGGCATTGACGAAACCATTATTAGGCAACTTGCCGTTACTAAAGGGATATGTACTGAAACGGCGGCTTGCAGTCTAACAGATGCTGAAGTTGTGCAACTCATTTTCGGCGATGGATTTTCCAGTGTGGCAACTGCCGGTGAACTATCTGGCCGGGGCGTGGGCTTGTCTGCCGTCAAATACGAGATTGAAAAACTCGGTGGATCTATTGAAGTGTTGACAGAAGTGGGAAAAGGGACACAATTTATCTTTAGCCTGCCGCTGTCGGCTGATGAACATAAAGATTGGTTTGATGTTTCCCGTTTTGGTGGACAGGTTATGCAGCAGGCCAGAACGCTTTTAAATGGAGAATTTGGGATTCAAGTACGGGAAATCCACCAAGAAGAAGCAAGCTCCGGGATAGTCAGCATGCATGATATTTCCACCTTTATTGATGTCAAGGGGGCTTTTTTAGGCCGGCTCATGATCAGTGCTAATGAGGAATTAGTTAAACAGCTTGCCAGGTATTACTTACAAGATCTGGCTGCGGATGGTTATGAGGGTATCTGGTTAGAAAGTGCCTTCTCTGAGTTTTTTAATACTGCCGTCGGCAATTCACTGTTGCAGCTGCCTGACTGGCAACAAGCGATAGATATTGGTACGCCGGTGACCATTTGGGCAGAAGGCGCTACCGCTAAATATAGAGAAGCAGTTATTTATTCCTGGAAGCTATTAACTGCCTTGGGAGAAATGCAGCTAAGCTTAATCGCATTTATGGTGAAAGGTGGCGAGGAAAATGGCGCGGGTGTTAGTTGTTGACGATGCCTTAATGATGCGGAAAACAATTGGAACGTTTTTAATCAGAGCCGGTCATGTGGTGGTAGAGGAAGCTGCAACTGGCGAACAGGCAGTTGCGGCGTACAAAAAGCATCTTCCAGACCTGGTAACGATGGATATCACTATGCCTGGCGTGGATGGAATTGGTGCTTTGGAGCAAATTACAGCGTTTGATCCAGGGGCCAGAGTTGTTATGGTGAGTGCCCTGGGCCAAAAACATAAGGTGTTTGATGCGTTGCAACACGGGGCGAAAGGTTATATTTTGAAGCCGTTTACAGAGGAAAAGCTGCTGTCGATCATTAATGAGCTGTTAGGCGCAACGACCGGTGGAATAAGTTCTGTTGTCTCTGAGCCTGTAGTCATGAATGCCAATGAAAAACCTTTGACTGCCAAAATGGCGTTTGCTGTAGATAATGATGCGAATATTGTTAGAATTACTACTTTACGTGATTTTGCGCCAGTTGACTTTGCCGATTTGACAAAAGCAATAGAGGGGATACTGCAAAATCAACCCCCAAGTATTGTTTTTGATTTTGCCTGTGGAAATGCACTGCATTGTAAAAGTGCGCCTGTCTACAGAAAAATTCTCGAGATGGTCATTGCTTCCGGCCAAATATTAAAAATAATTTGCTATGCTCAGGATTATACTTCGTATTTCCGGAATATCCCGAGTTTGCAGGAAACTGAATTCGAACTTGTAAAAAAACGGGGTGTACTATAGTTTTCTTAACCGATATGTGTTATTATGGTGATAATGATTATTAATGTCACGATATAGTTCATCAGCCAGATAACGCCAGAGTGCTGGTGATAGGTTAAAGTAATGGGGAGGAATCAGAAATGGTTAAATTATTAAGTGAATTATCGCCTGGAGATCGGGGGACAGTTGCGAAGATCCATGGTAATGGACCTGTCCAACGCCGTATTATTGACATGGGGGTAGTACCCGGCTCAAAAGTAGAGGTGCAAAAATATGCTCCGCTTGGCGATCCGATGGAAGTCAAGGTAATGGGTTTTAACCTTTCGCTGCGTAAGGTCGAAGCCAAAAATATTGAAATTAAGCTGAATGAGTAGGGAGTGGTGAGATATGCCGATCCATAATGCTGTTCCAAGCCAGTTGATGGTCGTAGCTGCACTGGGCGGCCCGCGGGAAGTACGCTCGCGCCTTACCGATCTGGGATTTACACCGGGAACACCGGTCTGTGTACTAAGCCGTACCAATGAATCTGTCATTGTTAAAGTTCGAGGCAGTCGAATTATGCTAAACAATTCCCTGGCTTGCAACATTACAGTAAAATAGGGAGCAGGAAGAAGGAGGATTTTTACGTTGGAAAATACTAAAGTGAGCATTGCTCTGGCTGGCAACCCCAATTCAGGCAAAACAACGATCTTCAACAGTGTTACCGGGGCCAGACAGCATGTTGGCAACTATCCCGGGGTAACTGTTGAAAAACGTGAAGGGTACCGAAAGTTTAAAAATCATGAATTATTGGTGGTTGATTTGCCAGGAACATACAGCCTGACTGCTCACTCACTGGATGAACTGGTGGCCCGCAATTTTATCGTGCAGGATAAACCTGATGTTATTGTCGATATCCTGGATGCCGGTAATCTGGAACGTAATTTATACCTGGCAGTACAATTGCTGGAACTGGAACGGCCAATGGTAGTTGCCCTTAACATGGTTGATGTTGCAGAAAGCATAGGCACAAAAATTGACGAAAAAGTGTTATCCGAAAAACTGGGAGTGCCGGTAGTCCGCACAATTGGCAACCGTCACACTGGCTTGGATGATCTTTTGGCAGCTGCTGTAAAAGTAGCGGGCGATAAAACACAAAAAACGTTTGTTATTAATTACGGTGATTACGTCGAGAGCAAAATAACTGAAATCAGTAATTTATTGGTCGAAGTAAAGCATGAACTGCGGTATCCTCAGCGCTGGCTGGCCCTGAAGCTGCTGGAAAACGATACCGAGATCGTTAATGCAGTAAAGGGATTGGCTGAAGGTGCCCGGGTTTTAACTGCTGTTGATGCGGCCCGGAAAAGCTTGCAGGATTCTGCCGGCATGGATCCGGAACTGGCTATTGCCAATCTCAGATATCAGTTTGTTGGCACGCTGAGCCAGCAGGTTATTACTTCCAAACGTGAGGGGGTTTTAACTGCCTCTGATAAAATCGATAGAGTTTTAACAAATCGTATGCTTGGGTTACCCGTATTCCTTGGACTTATGTGGTTATTATTTAATTTTGTGTTTGCTGCAGGTGCCTATCCGCAGGACTGGATTGAACAGGGTATGGGAGCTTTGGGCAATTGGGCTGGACAAACAATGCCTGAAGGTGATCTGAGATCGCTGGTGGTTGACGGGATAATCGGCGGTGTTGGTGGGGTTATCTCATTTTTGCCTAATATTATCATACTGTTTCTAGGTATCGCAGTGCTTGAAGATACCGGCTATATGGCCAGGGCTGCATTTATCATGGATAGAGTTATGCATGCGGTGGGATTGCATGGTAAGTCATTTATCCCGCTGTTGCTAGGGTTTGGCTGCAGTGTACCGGCAATTATGGGTACGCGAACTCTCGAGAACCCGCGTGACCGTCTGGTTACAATCTTAGTAACACCACTTATGAGCTGTAGTGCGAGATTGCCGGTCTATACCCTGCTTATTGCTGCTTTCTTCCATGAAAGTATTGCCGGTACAGTTCTGTTTTCCATCTATATATTAGGTATATTTCTGGCTATCGTTATGGCGCGTATTTTCCGGAGTGTGCTCTTTACCGGCGAGCCGGAGCCTTTTGTTATGGAGTTGCCGCCTTACCGTATACCGACGATACAATCCATTCTGATGCATATGTGGGAGCGTAGTGTACTCTACCTGAAAAAAGCCGGTACGATAATTCTGGCTGTTTCTATCCTGGTTTGGTTTATGGTTAATTATCCGAGTCAGGTTGATTTCAGCAAAGACTATGAAGCCTTGGCTGCCCAGGCTGAAGCCAGCTTTAGTCAGCAAGTCGACGAGGAGATTGTTAAGCCGTTAAATATTGGGGCAATTGAAGATAATAAAGATCTGGAAGTGTTAATTGCCGATTTGACGGCAATTGATGAGGAGTTTGCCGCAGAAAGTGAAGAACTAGAGGAAGAAAGTGCGGAACTAGCAGCGTTGACAGCTGAAAAAGATGCCAAAGTCAAAGAGCTGGAAACGACTAATCCTGAATTGTATCCACTGGCTGCCCGTTACTTAGAGCTTAAAGGTGAAAGTGATGAGCAACTTGCCGCTTATGAGAGCGAGCAGGCCCATGAAAAGCTGGAACACAGTTATGCCGGGCAGATAGGTAAATTTATTGAGCCGGCAATTCAACCGCTAGGGTTTGACTGGAAGTCAGGTATTGGTTTAGTGGCCTCCTTTGCGGCCAAAGAGGTTTTGGTTAGTACAATGGGTACCATTTATAATCTTGGTACAGAAGACGAAGGTTCGGTTGCCCTGCAGCAAGCACTGGCTGACGATCCCAACTTTACTCCGTTAGTTGCTTATTCGCTGATGGTGTTTGTGCTTATCTACTCGCCTTGTCTGGCCGCGTTAGCGGTTATCAAGCGGGAATCCAATTCCTGGAAATGGCCGGCCTTCGCCTGCGTTTACACGACGGCCCTGGCTTGGATAATGTCCTTCCTGGTATATCAAATTGGAACCTTAATGGGGTATTAAGACAAAAGGAGTGAACAAGATGGATACGATAGCTTTAGTTGTGATTGGTTTGGTTGCGGTTGGTTATATAGCTAGATTAGTTTGGCGTGAAGTACAAGGCAAATCGCAATGCCATTGCTCTGGTGGCTGCGGATCCAGCTGTCACAAGCAAGAAGAGTAACCCATGTAAGACAAAGCCCCCGCCGTTGAGGTCGGGGGCTTTTGCGTGGGCAAGGGGCTAAAAGCATAATTTGGCAAATATATTGACATCAATTGGTATCAATAGTATGATAATTATAATATTTAATTGATAATGATGTTCATTTCTAAGGTAAAGGAGCTGATGTGATGAGTTTATGCCATGGAAGAATAAATTTAGGATTGGTAGTGTCGTTATTAGGGAGCATTCTTACTCTGCCGCTTAACAAACGGGTTCATTGGTGGCTCGGAGTAGGCTTTGTCCTGCTGGCGACTATTCATACATGGCAGCATCGCAGGCAGTTTACCCATTATTTGCACAAGGAGAGACATGAGATGGACCTAGCTTCCCTGGTTGTTAATTCATCAACAAAAGTGAAATTTTTTTTACAGCAGACTCAAGTCTTACATTATATGCCCGGCCGTGTTCGTTTGTTCTCACAGCACCTGCTGAATAATCAGGCGGTAGCCCGGCAGGTAAGCGAACATCTGGAAGCAATACCGGAAATTAAATCTTTCACTGTTAATGCTGCTACTGGTTCACTCCTTATCCATTATTCTCCTGAAGATATTTCCCAAAACCCGCTGCTGCGCGATATAGAGAAACTAGTTGCTGAACAATATGGAAGGTGATGCAAAATGACTTATCTTACCGGATTAGCTTTAGGTATTTCTGCCGGACGTCAGCTCCATCAACTGCTGCGTAGAGACGGCTTTTCTTTAGTGCATGCTTTGCCAGGCCGGCGGCGGTATCAGCATGAGGATCTGCTGCAAAACAAGGAGCTGGGGTTGGAATGGCAGCGCCATTTAGCCGGTATCCAGGGAATTTCCCAGGTTAAGGTAAGCCCGGAAACAGGCAGTCTGCTTGTAGAATACACATTACCGGAGGAACACCTTGACCTAGTGATGGAGTACCTTGAGCAACTGCACAGGCTGCCGGGGCCACGATCCGATTATGGCAGGATTGGCATGGAGATTCAACGTTTTTTCCGGCGAATGAACCGTACAATATTTCAGAATACCGCAAGTACCTTGGATTTGCGTACAATTATGGCGTTATTGATGCTAGTGCGCGGAGGGGCCAAAATATGGAATCTTGGCCAGCGTCCATCAGGACCACAGATGATATGGTGGGCCTACTCTCTGCTGAGAGGACGTCACTGATGGGATACCGATATGTTACTTTGCCTGTAAATAAGGCTTTATCTGCACAACAAAAAACACTTTTGGAGATTAGTATACGGAAAATCCCGGCTGTTAGAAGTGCCTTTGTTGGTGACACTGGCAAGCTGACTGTATATTTTGCCGGGCAGTTAGATATGTCGGCTATAGTGGCAAAAATTCAGAATGCAGGTCGTCCGGATCGTCCGGTTCAGGCTGTCGCCGTTAAGCAGTATAATGGCGAGGAAAATACTTCGTTCATTGAATATCGCCGGGACGCAATACTGGCAGGCGCCGGTCTGGTGGGGCTGCAATTGCTGCGTATGGCTATGCCGGCAGCCTTCACTGCTGTTTATTGGGGGCGTAGTGCCTTTGTTCTTTTTGTAGCCCGGAAATTTATTGCCAGCGGGGTGCGCAGCTTGTTGGTTGAACGGCAGCCTAATGCTGACACGCTGACGACAACTGCAGTAATGGCCTCGATTTTAGGCGGAAAACCCGAATCGAGCCTGACGCTCCTGGCTCTTTCTAATTTTGCCGAGATGCTGACTACTTATACTGCGGAGAGGGCCCGTAAGCATATTTCCACACTCTTGCGGCTTGATCAGCAATATATCTGGAAGATCGAGGAAGACGGCCATGAAGTCCGTGTGGCCGTGGAAAGCCTCAAGCCGGGAGACCGGGTTGGTGTACATCTCGGAGAAAAAATTTGTGTTGACGGCCGGGTGTTATCCGGGGCAGCAGCTGTAGACCAATCATCAATTACCGGTGAATACATACCTGCCGAAAAAAATGCCGGTGATTATGTTTATGCCGGCACTGTACTTCAAAATGGTTTTCTGGAGATCGTGGTAGAGAAAATGGGGGACGATACGGCCTTAGCACGTATTGTGCATATGGTGGAAGAGGCGCAGGCCCGCCGGGCGCCGGTGCAAAATTTTGCTGACCGGATGGCCAATATGCTGGTACCCATATCCTTTATTGCCGCCGGTTTGGTTTATGGGGCTACCAAGGACTGGCAGCGTGTACTCAATATGCTGTTTATTGATTTTTCCTGTGGCCTGAAACTGTCTACCGCCACTGCTATTTCGGCGGCGATTGGGCGGGCGGCCAGCAGGGGGGTACTGATTAAAGGCGGCAATTATGTGGAGGCCTTGGCTGGCATCGATACGGTGGTGATGGATAAGACCGGTACAATTACTGTTGGTAAGCCGCAAATTGTCGCTGTTAAAACTGCACCAGGCATTACTGAGCGGGAGCTGCTGCTTTTGGCCGCTTCGGCGGAATTACATTCCGCTCACCCCTTGGCTTGCGCTATCCTGGATCATGTGGAAACACAAGGCTGGGAGATCCCGCCGCACAGCAGTACTGAAACTATCATTGCCCGCGGTATTTGGGCTGAAGTCCCTGATTTTGAGGATATTCGCGGCGGACGGATTTTGGTTGGCAGTTGGCGGTTTATGGAGGAGTACAAGCTTGAAGGCCGGGGCTTTGGCGATGATCCAGGGGCAGAATGCGGCTATAATCTGGTCTATGTGGCGAGAGATCAAGCGTTGTTGGGTCTGCTGGTGGTCAGTGACCCTATACGCCCTAATCTGAAAAAGACAATTAATCAGTTGCGGCGCCAGGGGGTTGATGAGGTTGTCATGATTACCGGTGATACTGAACCTGTAGCAAAACATGTTGCCGCCGCACTGGATCTTGACGCTCATTATGCCGAGGTTCTGCCGGAGGACAAAGCAACGCTGGTGAATCGGATAAAGAGGCGGTCTCAGGTCCTGATGGTAGGTGATGGCATTAATGATGCTCCTGCTTTGGCCTTTGCCGATGTAGGCGTAGCTATGGGCGGACGGCGAACCGATATTGCTGTAGAGTCAGCTGCTATTACTATCAATTCAGAGGATCCGCTGGTACTGTCGGAGGTAGTTGCATTAGGGAAGCAGACGATGAAGATTGTGCAGCAGAACTTTACTGCCACCATTGCTGTCAATACGGCAGCAATGTTACTGGGGGCGATTGGGCGAACCAATCCGATGATTTCAGCTCTTATTCATAATGCGGCGACTATTGGGGTAGTGCTTAATAGTGCTCGGATTTTAGTGGCTCATAAAAAGCGGTGGTAGATGGAGGGAAAGGAGGTGAACATAGATGTTTACAAGAACTGACTTTTGGATAGGTTTGGTTGTTGGCTCTATTGCTGGGGCATTTGGGTACAAGCTGATGTCGGAACAATCAATGCGTATTGTGGCGCCGGCTGCTCCAGTGGCGACTGCCCAGGGAGTAGGTGAAATTCCGATAGACGAGTTGATGCGTCAAAAAGAACGTCTGGAAGATTTAATCGCAGAACGGCAACAAGGTGGAGTTCAAGCGTAATTTGGGCACTTTTTGTATTTGGAATTTTGGTGTAAAGGTCCAACCCTTAAGCAAGGGGTTGGACTTTACTCGTGCCTTAGCCGGTAATAGGCAGTTAAGATAGATAATAGAAAGTTGCGATCCTGCGGATAGTATAATTATTAATAAGATTTTTTGCTAAGCAGATATTACCCCCGTTAGATTTGTCTAACTGGTGTTGTATTAAAAAAACTAGACAAGAAGCTGCTCAAATTCGTTTTTGCCAGCAGCTTGACAAGGCTTTGAGCACTAGTTATAATTAAAAAGTATCTGGCAAAGGCTGATTAGATCTTGTGCAGTATGCTGTTATATCTGTTATATGTAATAAAATGGCGCTTGCATTGTCTGGTTGAATAGTATATAATGAATTTCTGTTGAGAGCACACGGAGAGATGTCCGAGTGGTTGAAGGAGCACGCCTGGAAAGCGTGTGTACGGGAAACTGTACCGAGGGTTCGAATCCCTCTCTCTCCGCCATAACTTCTACAAGCGCGAGGCCGCCTAAAACGGCTTTTTGTTTTCTAGGCCGGGCTACAGCAGTGCCGGGTCTTACGCAATAGGAACTCATGAACCGCGTCAGATCCGGAAGGAAGCAGCGCTAAGTGATCATTTTTATGTGCCGTAAGGGTGCCTGGCTGCTGCTATGGCCCGTCGTGGAAAACAAAAGCTATTTGTTTACTAACTGAAAGCTATAGATTTATTGAAAGTAGCCAACGCAGGGCTGCTTTTTTGCTATATATATAAATAAGGAAGAAGTTTGCAGACTGATGCGCTAACAGGCTTTTTATATTAATTATTTTCCCGAAAAAGGGAAACATTTTACTGGTGTGGAATATAACAATCTTGTAAGGCAAGGAGGTGTGGGAATGACTTATGTGGCATTGTATCGAAAGTGGCGACCGCAGGATTTTGGCAGTTTAGTCGGTCAGGATCATATTAGTATAACTCTGAAAAATGCGATTGTCTCCGGTAAGATTGCCCACGCCTATTTGTTTGCCGGGCCGCGGGGGACAGGGAAAACGACTACAGCCAAAATATTGGCGAAGTCGCTAAATTGTCAACAGGGCCCTACCGCTATCCCCTGTAACGCCTGCCCTAATTGTGAAAAGATCACCACCGGCACATCAATGGATGTTTTTGAGGTAGATGCGGCCTCCAACCGGGGCATTGACGAAATTCGTGATCTCAGAGAAACAGTTAAATTTTCACCGGTAGACGGGCGTTATAAAGTATACATAATTGATGAAGTCCATATGTTAACGACAGAGGCCTTTAATGCGCTGCTGAAGACGCTGGAGGAACCGCCTGGCCACGTAGTGTTTGTTCTAGCCACAACTGAGCCGCATAAGATTCCCGCGACAATTCACTCTCGCTGCCAACGCTATGATTTCCGCCGCATAGGTGTAAGAGAAATTGAGCAGCGGTTAGCGCTAGTTGCAAAACACACTGATTTACAGGTGGAACCTGAGGCACTTAAGCTGATTGCCGTTCAGGCTGACGGCGGTCTGCGTGATGCTCTCAGCATTTTGGATCAATGCGCTGCTTTGGATAGCAGCGGTTTGATAACGGCTGCCCATGTTAGACAATTGCTGGGATTAATTGGCCATGAATGGGTGTGGCAGCTAACCGATGCAATAGCTGAACGTGATACTCACAGCTTGCTGCTCAAACTCGACGAAGTTATTAATCTAGGGAAAGATGTACGTCAATTGCTTGTTGAAATGGCACTACATGCCCGCAGCCTGATGTTGTTTAAAGCTGCTCCCGCTATTGAAAACATTGAAATGTACAGTGAGGATAAATCAGTATTAGCTGCCCAAAGTGCCAAATTTTCTCATCAGGAACTAGTGGCGATGCTAGAGCTTTTGCATTCGACCGCGAACGAGACAAAATGGGCGGCTGAACCGCGTATTGCTGTGGAAATGGCACTTATTACATTATGCCGGCGGGCGGTAAGTACAGATATTGCTGCTTTAATTGAGCGGATTGCCGTGCTCGAGTCTCGTTTTACCAACCAAACGGCGGTGGTGGAGGCAAGTCCCGCCAATGTAAGCCCGCAGCCGGCGCCGGCGCCGCCTACGCCGCTCAAGCCGGTCGCTAGCTCATCTGAGCTGCCCCGGCAGGCTCCGAAATCTCCCCGGCCGGCTGGGGCGCCACCGGTGGGGGCTGAACCTGTTATACCGCCGCCTCCTTCTGACGCGGCAGGTAATATAAGCAATTTAAATGAGATATGGGCAGCTGTGCTCAAAGAACTCTTAGCTAGTGGTAAGCGGTCGGTACACGCCTGTGTGATGCAAGGTCACTTAATAGCTCTTGCTGATAATCAGGCAACGGTACGTTTTTCTGCCACTTTTCCGAAAGAACGGACAGAAAAAGACGATTACCGGGCAATCGTTGAAAAAGCGCTTGCTCAGGTTACCGGGCAACAAGTAAAAATTATTTGTGTACTGGGACAGGATACACCTGCTGCCAAACCAAAAGCATCACTGCCGGTAACTGCTGTGCAGCCTGATCCTGGTATTAATCACCCGGCTGTCAAACAGGCCCAAATGATGTTTGGCGGTACAATAGTAAAGATAGAGGAAGAAAAAAAAAATTAGGAGGCTGACACATGTTTGGAAATATGGGAAATATGGCTGGAATGATGAAAAAGGTTCAAAAATTGCAGGGGGATATGGCCAAACTTCAGGAAGAGCTTAAATCCCGGACCATCGAAGTATCCACCGGGGGTGGCGCAGTTAAAGTCGTAGTTACCGGGGAAAAGAGAATTCAGTCTGTAAAAATTTCTCCTTCTGCCGTTGACCCTGAGGATGTGGAAATGCTGGAGGATTTGGTTGCGGCTGCTGTTAATGAGGCCATGACCAAGGTAGATGATATGATGGCCCAGGAGATGGGGAAATTAACCGGCGGTCTTAATCTGCCACCAGGAATGTTTTAATTTATGAGCTATATTGCGCCAATTGCCAGGTTAATTGAGCATTTTCGCCGTTTGCCGGGGATTGGACCTAAATCTGCGGCCCGCCTTGCCTATCATGTGCTGAAAATGGATAAAAGCCAGGTACTTGCTTTGTCACAAGCGATTATCGATGCCAAAGAGCGGGTTAGTTATTGTACGGTTTGTTTTGATTTGACAGATTCTGATCCTTGTCAGATTTGTCGCTCTGAAGGGCGGGATAAGTCGCTTGTATGTGTTGTCGAAGACCCTAAAGATGTGACGGCAATGGAACGTACCCGTGAATTTAACGGTTTATACCATGTATTACATGGATCACTGTCGCCGCTTGAGGGCGTGGGCCCTGACGATATCAAGGTGAAAGAGCTTTTAGACCGGATCAACCGGGGGATTCAGGAAGTAATTATGGCGACTAATCCTAATGTCGAAGGCGAGGCTACGGCTATGTATATTGCCAAGCTGCTTAAGCAGCTTGGTGTTAAAGTCACTCGCATTGCTCACGGTTTGCCGGTGGGGGGAGACCTTGAATATGCTGATGAGGTCACGTTGTCCAAAGCGCTAGAAAACCGCAGGGAAATGTAAAGCCACTGTTTATCCTGCCTGTTTATGGGAATACTATAACAGGGAGGAGATAAAATGAAGACAGTGTTAATGAACATTATCAATGGTTTTATACCACAAAATGTAACGATTGTTCCTCGTATTCCGCCTTTGGCCCAACAGATTGAGCAAGCAAGACAGGAATGGCTGAGTGCCCAAAACTACTACAACAATGTCTCTGATGTTGATTTAGTCGATCATGCTACTTTTCTTATTCACGCTGCTGAAAAGAAATATACATATTTGTTAAAGCGCGCACGGTATGAAGGGGTTCGTTATGCACCATTCAATTAAGCTGCATGTCTAATACCGGAATCTTGATTCCGGTATTTTTTCATTATTTTGGACTGGCCGACATATATTGTCTGTAAGCAGAATGTGGTAACTTATCACATTCAGCTAAGTTACTTAGTGGAGGGATAATGATGGTGGCATGGCGGCAACTATTGGGTTTGTGGGATACCGAACATTCTGGAGGTAAGAGTCTGCCCGGTCTGGCGGAGGTAGTGGATCAGGCCCGGCGGGACTGGTTGTATGCTCAGAATTATTATAATTCAGTTACTGATTCCGATTTAATCGATTATGCTATTTATCTGACTAAAGCCTGTGAACGCAGATATATGTATTTGCTCAGACAAGCCCGGCAGGAAGGTGTTCGATATCCTTTGGCCGTCAGTATAGCAGAAATTTCTGATGCGGGAACTATACGCAGAGTATTCTAGATGGTAAAATTAAAACAAAGCTAGTTCTGAAGGGGCGTGAGGAGATGCAGCTTTTACCGGCAGGTTTAGAATTTAATGTTATTATTGCCTATGCATTCGGTATTATTTTAATCTACCTTATCGGCCGGATGTTTTTAATGCCCATAAAACTGGTGTTTAAACTGATATATAACGGTTTAGTGGGGGGGATTATGCTCTGGGTTGTTAATCTTGTGGGCGGATACTTCGGGTTTACGATTGGTATTAACGCCATTACTGCGCTTGTAGCAGGTTTTTTGGGTTTACCGGGGGTTGTTTTGTTGATATTGTTTAAAATATTTATTAATTAGCCAGATGAGGTTTAAATTTGCGCACAGAGAAAGCCTGTAGCTTATAATTGCATGGGCAAGGAGTGTATTAAGCGGTGGATACTGTAAAAACAGTGCATTTAACTGAACCAATTATTGAAGCCTATGTCGGCGAATATGCCAGCGGTAAAAGTGAAAATGCTGTAAACAGGGCTATTTATCTTAACAAACAGGGTTTGCCTGTTACTCTTGTTGATTTGGATACGGTTGAGCCTTGCTATACTCTGCGGCCGATCAAGAAGGAACTCGAGGATCAGGGGCTTGATGTAGTGGCATGGGAAACTCATGATACCATGGGACTAGGAGAAGCAGGCAGTGTCATTAAAGGCTCAATGCGTTGGGTATTGCGGCGTAAAGGCAATATCATTATGGACGTCGGCTATGGCGTACATGGTGCGAGGATTTTTAATCTGGTAGAAGGCGCATTTGAGAACCCCTATCTTAAAATTATTGCTGTACTTAATATGTCACGCCCTTTTACCTCAACTGTAGATAATATTTTAGAATATGTCGCAACCCTGGGAAGGGTTGATGCCGTACTCAATAATACTCACATGGCTGAAGAAACTACTGTTGAAATTGTCCAGCGTGGCGCTCAGGTCATCAGCGAGGCTGCCTGCCGTATAGGCATACCTGTAGTAGCTACTGCCGCAATAGCTGAGATCGCTGAGAAAATTGGCCCCGCTGATTGTATGGGTAATCCGGTCTGGCCACTGGAACGAATTATGCCACGTACCTTCTGGTAATGGAGAAAAACAGCCTGGTTTAAGACAAGGTCAGGCTGTTTGTTTTTATGTTAGATATCCGCAAATGCAGGCTGTAAAAAAGGGAGTTGTTTGGTTAGGGGAAAAAACTGTGCAATATATAATAACTGGTTTATATATTAAATAAGGTATTAACCATAATTAAATAATTGCCAAATTGAATTCATAGGTAAAGCTCAAAATTGTTATTGACACAATGGAATAGACGTGATAGTATATAAAAGCTGTCGCATTCAGCAGTAACATAGCGCAGCAAAGAACAACGGTCCCGGGCCAAGCGTATCGTCCATGATACGCCCGTGACACTAGTGCATCCGTGCACGTCGGTCCCGGGCCAAGCGTATCGTCCTGATACGTCTGTGATCCTAGCGCATCCATGCGCGTCGGTCCCGGGCCAAGCGTATCGTCCTGATACGCCCGTGATCCTAGCGCATCCATGCGCGTCGTTCCCTGAAAACTGAACAATGTAAAGAAATGCATCATACAAATGCCAGATGTGCGGTGTGCTGCTTGCAGCACAACCAACACAAATTTGATTTAATTGAGCCGATAAACGGCTTCAATATATATAGTCGTAACCGACTATACACTTTATTGGAGAGTTTGATCCTGGCTCAGGACGAACGCTGGCGGCGTGCCTAACACATGCAAGTCGAACGGAGTAGTTAGCAATAACTACTTAGTGGCGAACGGGTGAGTAACGCGTAGACAACCTGCCTCTTAGCTGGGGACAACACCGCGAAAGTGGTGCTAATACCGAATGTGGTAACTCGGTTGCATAACGGAGTTAAGAAAGATGGCCACTCTGAAGAAGCTATCGCTAAGAGATGGGTCTGCGTCTGATTAGCTGGTTGGTGAGGTAACGGCTCACCAAGGCGACGATCAGTAGCCGGTCTGAGAGGATGAACGGCCACACTGGGACTGAGACACGGCCCAGACTCCTACGGGAGGCAGCAGTGGGGAATCTTCCGCAATGGACGAAAGTCTGACGGAGCAACGCCGCGTGAGTGAAGAAGGCCTTCGGGTCGTAAAGCTCTGTCGTTTGGGACGAACGTATCCTATGTGAATAATATAGGGTAATGACGGTACCAAAGGAGGAAGCCACGGCTAACTACGTGCCAGCAGCCGCGGTAATACGTAGGTGGCAAGCGTTGTCCGGAATTATTGGGCGTAAAGGGCGTGTAGGTGGCCTGGTAAGTCGTGTGTCTAAGTGCGAAGCTCAACTTCGTATGGGCGCAGGAAACTGCCAGGCTTGAGTGCAGGAGAGGAAAGTGGAATTCCCAGTGTAGCGGTGAAATGCGTAGATATTGGGAGGAACACCAGTGGCGAAGGCGACTTTCTGGACTGTGTCTGACACTGAGGCGCGAAAGCCAGGGGAGCGAACGGGATTAGATACCCCGGTAGTCCTGGCCGTAAACGATGGGTACTAGGTGTAGAGGGTATCGACCCCTTCTGTGCCGGAGTTAACGCAATAAGTACCCCGCCTGGGGAGTACGGCCGCAAGGTTGAAACTCAAAGGAATTGACGGGGGCCCGCACAAGCGGTGGAGTATGTGGTTTAATTCGACGCAACGCGAAGAACCTTACCAGGGCTTGACATTGAGCGAAAGGTTCAGAGATGAATCCCTATCTACGGATACGCGAAAACAGGTGGTGCATGGCTGTCGTCAGCTCGTGTCGTGAGATGTTGGGTTAAGTCCCGCAACGAGCGCAACCCTTATCCTTTGTTGCCAGCGCGTAAAGGCGGGAACTCAAGGGAGACTGCCGCAGAGAATGCGGAGGAAGGCGGGGATGACGTCAAGTCATCATGCCCCTAATGTCCTGGGCTACACACGTACTACAATGGGCTTAAACAAAGCGAAGCAAGCCTGCGAAGGTAAGCAAAACGCAGAAATAAGCTCTCAGTTCGGATCGGAGGCTGCAACTCGCCTCCGTGAAGTCGGAATCGCTAGTAATCGCAGGTCAGCATACTGCGGTGAATACGTTCCCGGGCCTTGTACACACCGCCCGTCACACCACGAAAGTCAGTCACACCCGAAGCCGGTGGGGTAACCGGTCTGGATATTAGACTTTAGATTTTAGACATTGGATGAACAGAATACGCAGTATTCTACCATAATCCAACATCCACCATCTAACGTCCAATATCCAGACAGGGGCTAGCCGTCTAAGGTGGGGCCGATGATTGGGGTGAAGTCGTAACAAGGTAGCCGTATCGGAAGGTGCGGCTGGATCACCTCCTTTCTAGGGATAAGCAGAGAGCCCAAGAAGGCGAGCCGCGAGGCGAAGTCTGATTGGTGCGAATCGCTTAGTTCTGAGCGTAAGCGAAGAACATCATTAAGCGAGCTCCATTCCAGGTCGGTACATTTGGCAGATGCATTAAATTTACATTGTTTGGTTTTGAGGGAATGGCTGTGTTAGTAAAAGTTACTTGTTGCAAAACACAAGCAACGATGCTAACATAGATATTCCTGAAAACATGTTCCTTGAAAACTGCACAGAAGAAAGCAAAAGTAAAATTACCTCTCATATGCAAATATGTGAAGTAACTTAACGAAGCGCAATTAGGATTTATGTAAATGACTTAATCTTAGTCACAAGCTAAGTTTAAGTTGAGGCGGAGACTGGCTAGAAGGTGTCAGCTGCTAGGCGCCCCGGAAACCCGAGCCGTGCCGCGTACTCGCGTACGCAAACAATCGGGTTGAGGAGCAACAACGCAGATGGCGGCTTATAGACAGTCGGAGCAAGAAGTCAAGTTAGTAAGGGCATACGGTGGATGCCTAGGCGCCAAGAGCCGAAGAAGGACGCGGTAAGCTGCGAAAAGTCATGGGGAGCCGCAAGCAGGCCCTGATCCATGAGTCTCCGAATGGGGGAACCCAATGGTGGTCATGCACCATTACCTAACTTAGGTTAGGGGGGCACCCGGGGAACTGAAACATCTAAGTACCCGGAGGAAAAGTAATCAAATGACGCAGCCGCAAGGCTGCTAATGCTGGAGGCCCCCAAAGGGCCAACAGTGCGAGATTCCCTAAGTAGCGGCGAGCGAACGGGGAAGAGCCCAAACCTGTTTGGATGTTGGAGATTAGACATAGGACATTGGATAAAAGGAACGTAAAATATTCTTAGACTTCCAACATCTAAAATCTAACATCCAACATCCAAACAGGGGTTGAGGACTGACAACAATCAAATCAGGCTTAGCCGAATCATCTGGAAAGATGAGTCGCAGAAGGTAACAACCCTGTAGGCGAAAAGCAGAGTTTGAGGGTCAGAATCCAGAGTACCACGGGACACGAGGAACCCTGTGGGAAGCAGGGGGGACCACCCTCCAAGGCAAAATACTCGTGGCGACCGATAGCGCATAGTACCGTGAGGGAAAGGTGAAAAGCACCCCGGGAGGGGAGTGAAAGAGAACCTGAAACCGTATGCCTACAAGCAGTCGAAGGCCCGTATGAGGCTGACGGCGTGCCTATTGAAGAATGAACCGGCGAGTTACAGTATCCAGCAAGGTTAAGTGGCAGACACGGAGCCGAAGCGAAAGCGAGTCTAAAGAGGGCGAGAGTTGGATATTGTAGACCCGAAACCGCAGTGATCTATCCATGGCCAGGTTGAAGCGCAGGTAAAAATGCGTGGAGGACCGAACCCGTGAGCGTTGAAAAGCTTTGGGATGAGTTGTGGATAGGGGTGAAATGCCAATCGAACGCGGAGATAGCTGGTTCTCCCCGAAATAGCTTTAGGGCTAGCCTCAGGAAATTAAGTACAGACGGTAGAGCACTGATAGGGCTAGGGGCCTAATGGGTTACTGAACCTTGTCAAACTACGAATGGATGTACTCGAACCCTGGGAGTCAGACTACGAGTGATAAGACCCGTGGTCAAGAGGGAAACAGCCCAGACCATCAGCTAAGGTCCCGAATGCCGTACTAAGTGGCAAAGGATGTGGAGATACAAAAACAACCAGGATGTTGGCTTAGAAGCAGCCACCATTGAAAGAGTGCGTAATAGCTCACTGGTCGAGTGTCGCTGCGCCGAAGATGTCCGGGGCTAAAGTACGGAACCGAAGCTATGGCTTTTTGGATGTTGGACTTTGGACATTGGACGTTAGAAAAAGGACGTGTATAAGGTGTCATATGAGAACTTAGAAATATATAAGTTAGCCTATGAGATGGCCATAAAAATACACAAGCTAACGACAAAATTTCCAAAGCATGAAACCTATGAGATAGGAAGTCAAATGAGAAGAGCGGCTGTATCAGTAGTGCTAAACATAGCAGAAGGATATGGACGGAAAGAACATCAACAAGATTTCAGGAACTTCCTAATCACAGCAGTAGGATCATGCAATGAGACGACTGTTTTAATAAAAATGGTGAAAGATTTAGGATATATAAGCCAAGAAGAAAGTAGAGAAATACTTAATTCGTATGAACGGCTGGGAAAACAAACAAGCAAGTTCATTCAGGCGATAAAAGATCCAAAATCCAGCGTCTGAAGTCCAACATCCAAAAGGGGTAGGGGAGCGTTCTATACCCGGAGAAGGTATACCGTAAGGAGTGCTGGAGAGTATAGAAGTGAGAATGCCGGTATGAGTAGCGAAAAGACAAGTGAGAATCTTGTCCACCGAAAGCCTAAGGATTTCTGAGGAAGGATCGTCCGCTCAGAGTTAGTCGGGCCCTAAGCCGAGGCGAAAAGCGTAGGCGATGGACAACTGGTAAAAAGTCCAGTACCACCTGGAATCGATTGAGCGAGGGAGTGACACAGGAGGGTAGGCAAGCGCGAGGATGGAAATTCGCGTCTAAGCTTGTAGGGTGCATCACAGGCAAATCCGTGATGCTAAAACCTGAGGAGTGATGGGCAGCTGTTAGAGATAATGGCGAAATTGCTGATCCCAGACTGTCAAGAAAAGCTTCTAGTGAGAGACCAGGTGCCCGTACCGTAAACCGACACAGGTAGGCGGGGAGAGAATCCTAAGGTGCGCGGGAGAACCCTCGTTAAGGAACTCGGCAAAATGTCCCCGTAACTTCGGGAAAAGGGGAGCTTGTAAACCGTGTAGATCAGAAGCGAACGAAGCGGGAATGAGTTGCAAAAAAGAGGCCCAAGCGACTGTTTACCACAAACACAGGTGCCTGCTAAAGCGAAAGCTGACGTATAGGTGCTGACACCTGCCCGGTGCCGGAAGGTTAAGAGGAGAGCTTAGAGCAATCGAAGGTTTGAATTGAAGCCCCGGTAAACGGCGGCCGTAACTATAACGGTCCTAAGGTAGCGAAATTCCTTGTCGGGTAAGTTCCGACCCGCACGAAAGGTGTAACGACTTGGGCACTGTCTCAACGAGGGACCCGGTGAAATTGAAATACCTGTGAAGATGCAGGTTACCCGCGACTGGACAGAAAGACCCCATGGAGCTTTACTGCAACCTGACATTGAGTTTTGGTAAATGATGTACAGGATAGGTGGGAGACTAGGAAGTGCGGACGCAAGTCTGTATGGAGTCGATGTTGGGATACCACCCTTTATTTACTGGAGTTCTAACTCAAGGAGTAACGAAACTGAGGACAGTGTCAGGCGGGCAGTTTGACTGGGGCGGTCGCCTCCGAAAGAGTAACGGAGGCGCCCAAAGGTTCCCTCAGCGCGGCTGGAAATCGCGCGAAGAGTGTAAAGGCAGAAGGGAGCTTGACTGCAAGACAGACAAGTCGAGCAGGGACGAAAGTCGGGCTTAGTGATCCGGTGGTACCGAGTGGAAGGGCCATCGCTCAACGGATAAAAGCTACCCTGGGGATAACAGGCTAATCTCTCCCAAGAGTCCATATCGACGGGGAGGTTTGGCACCTCGATGTCGGCTCATCACATCCTGGGGCTGAAGTAGGTCCCAAGGGTTGGGCTGTTCGCCCATTAAAGTGGTACGTGAGCTGGGTTCAGAACGTCGTGAGACAGTTCGGTCCCTATCCATCGCGGGCGTAAGAGACTTGAAGGGAACTGCTCCTAGTACGAGAGGACCGGAGTGGACGGACCGCTGGTGTACCAGTTATCCCGCCAGGGGTAGAGCTGGGTAGCTACGTCCGGAAAGGATAAACGCTGAAAGCATCTAAGCGTGAAACCAGCCTTAAGATGAGGTCTGTCATTCGAAAGAAGTAAGGCCCCTTGCAGAAGACAAGGTAGATAGGCCAGGAGTGGAAGTGGAGCAATTCATGGAGCGGACTGGTACTAATAGGCCGAGGACTTGACTTAACCTCGTTTGCACGACGTGCAAACATAAGCAGCGAACCAGCTTGCCGCGAGCGAAAGCGAAACGGGAAGATGTGTGAGTCGCTTAGTTAGAGCGGAGCGATAACATCCATAATGTATGTTGTAACTCCGAACTGGCAACCAGTAAATTACTATTGCGCAAATCTTTCTTCTGTGAAGTTTTCAGGGAATGATGATAATTAGGAGGTTCCGCGCTCCGCTTGGAACTAAGCGATTCACACAGGTTCTAGCGTCGCGATGCTCCTAAAAACCTGGTTCTCTGCTTATCCAGTGACGATAGCTGTGGGGCTCCACCTGTTCCCATACCGAACACAGCAGTTAAGCCCACAAACGCCGAAGGTACTTGGCTGGAAACGGCCCGGGAGAGTAGGAAGTTGCTGGTTAGCAAGAAAAGCACTCACTGTTGCAGTGAGTGTTTTTTATTATGAGAAAGCGAAACGGCTTAGACCGTTCAGAGTGCCCCAGCTGCGAGGCGGAGCGAGGACGCCGCCGTAGTCGTACTGGAAGTATGTCGGAGGGGGCGCCCCGCAGTGCCAACGAAGCAGCTGGGGTGCTATGGACGGTCGTAGCAGCCGAAGGTACTTGGCTGGATGGGCCCGGGAGAGTAGGAAGTTGCTGGTTAAAGAAAAGCACTCACTGTTTGTGAGTGCTTTCTGTTATGTAAAAAGACAAGGTTTTGACCGTTAGAGTACTTCAGTAAAGCTCATTACACGGTCTGCAGTACAGTGCTCGAAGCCAAGTCGCCTTACAGATTACCGATCTGCGCGGCCCGTGCAAGTAATAAGAGGCCCATATCATACAGGATCATTAAAGCAGATCTTACTGAATCAGTTAGCGTCCTCCGCCTCGCCTTGCGAAAAAATCCGTGAATTATTTTACGCTTTCAATGTAGTCAGACCACTAGTTTTACAGAATTTGTCTCAAAGTGGTGAAATTTGCTTCAAAAAAATGGAAGGATTTTGAAATTTATTGTCTAATGTTTAAAAGTTAGTTATTATTACTGTCCATATAAACATAAGGGTAGGTGAAGATTATTTCAATGGAATATGTATTGGTTCAGGATCAATGTATATACAGAGAGGGAGGAGTTGGGTTTGTCTTCCTGTATTGCTAAGCATGAGCGTAACAGTGTATTGTTAATTGTAATAGCGCTGATTATTTTTCTATTATATGATTTTTATAGTAAAACATTTATTTCATTTTTTAGTTCCGATTCTCTTTTGCTTATCCACATTTTATTGGAGTTTTTAAGTATAGCTATTTGTTTTGTTATCACTATTTTGGGATGTGTCATATACCCTTTAACTAAATCCCGCTATATATTTATGTTTAGTGTACTCTTTTTTTATGTGGGAATATTTGATGGTTTTCATACTCTTTCATTTTCAGGAATGCCATTTGACCTTAACCCTGACGCAGCGACATGGTTTTGGACTATTGCCCGAATAGTGGAAGCAACAGGGATTACTTTAATTTTTACAAAACCTGATAAGGCAATTAACATTCAGCCGCTAAAGCCGGTTGCCATATTTCTAATAGTTATAGGTATTGTAGTTTCAGTAAGTTGGTATCGGTCTGTTGTATTTCTACCAACCGTTTTACCTGCCAGTCCCAATTTACCAACTGAGTGTAGAAGTAATGTAGAGTATATAATTAGCCTTTTGCGGACAATTACCCTTGTTATAGTAGTTTATCGCTACCGGTTTGCCAAGAGCCTAGCTGGGATTTATATTATTCAGGGCGTTATCCTGGCATTAATCGGCGAGTTAATCTATGTAATATATAATAATGATTCTGATCCTATTATCTATCATATATATAAAGTAGCAGGGTATTTCTATTTTCTTAAAGGAATCTATTTTACTACAATAAGAGATTATTTTAATAATCGTAAAAGTGCAGAAGAACGTTTTACTATTTTATTTCATACTAATCCATGTATGATGGCGATAGTTACTCTTGCCGGCAAATATGTTGATGTTAACAAAGCCTTTCAAGAGAATACGGGTATGAGTAGAGATGATATTATTAATGGAACCATTAGCTCAGTTAATCTTGGCGATGGTGGCAGCATAGCAGTAAAACTCAGGCAAATAATGCGAGATCATAGACAGATTAGGAATGAAGAAATCCATTATGTTACAAATTCCCATGAAAGAAAAACTGCATATATGTCAGCAGATATTATAGATTTTGGCATCAATAAGTGTGCTTTAATTACACTTACGGATATTACTGAGCGTCGATGTTTGGAAAGAGAATGGTTGCGCCTGGAGCGTCTTAACCTTATTGGTCAAATGGCTGCTAGTATTGGTCACGAGATACGAAATCCATTAACAACAGTTAGGGGGTACCTTCAGCTTTTCCAAAGGCGAAAAGATAGTATAACCATGACAGATGCGGCCGCTGTCATGATTGAAGAACTTGACCGGGCCAATACAATTATAACTGAATTTTTGACTATGGCCAAAAATAAACGCAGTGAATTTTCAAAAGCAAATATTAATGAAATAATTACTGGTCTTTTACCCCTGCTAAGTACTAACTTTGACCAAAAAGGCAGAACCATCCAAACCGAGCTGGGTGTAATTGCTGAGATTCCTTTGGATACCCGAGAGATTAGGCAGGTAATCTTAAACCTAGTGAAAAATGCTATTGAAGCGACTGACTGTGGCGGTACCATTACAATAAGAACTTCACAGGTGAATCAGGAAGTAATCCTTACAGTGGAAAATGATGGCAAGAAAATACCGCCGGAAGTGCTGGATAAATTAGGTACGCCATTTTTTACTACCAAAGATACAGGTATGGGTATGGGATTAGCAATATGTTATAGTATTGTAGCCCGACATAAGGCTAAGCTTATTGTAGAGTCGACAGACACTGCCACCAAATTTGATATTAGGTTTGACTATTAACCTCCTGGCAGCATGGAAATAAGAGTGCAAGCGCGTATTAACGCGCAATTCAGATTGAAAAGAGGATATTAATATGATTCAATCAGATTGGCAGGATATTTTAACTAATTTTGTGTATACAAACTTGCCGGCGCTTATGAATCCAGCTAGTCGCATAACTATCGTCAGTTCCACTTCTTCGCCTACTATACCGGATACAAGCACAATTGTTGTAACCCCCGAAGTTTTGGCAGGTCTCCAGGCTTATGTCTTAAATAACTTTGACAATTTACAATTGCCTAGCGATATACAAGATATAGTAAGAAATTTTTTTTCGGTGGAGACATCTTTATAGGCTAAACTCTGCAGATACAATAATGCAATATAATTGCTTGAACGCCACATAAGCCGGTTGCCGCTCTAAAAGATTGCAAAAAAATAAGCCACCCAGCTAATGGATGACTTATAGTCAGACGTTATTGTATATATCTGCGGGCACCAACATAGTGTTCAATATAATACTCTTCCGACAGTGAATTAATGGTTACCTGCTTGGCCGCAGAGCTGGCATGAATAAATTTGCCGTCGCCCATGTAAAAGCCAACATGCGAGGCACCGGGTTTGTAGGTTGTAAAGAAGACCAGGTCGCCTACTTTTAGATTAGCTTTATCTACAGCAACCCCTTTACTATATTGTTCTGCTGCCGTCCGGGGAATAGTAATTCCATTTTCTTTCATCACATATTGTGTGTAGCCGGAACAGTCCCAGCCGCCAGTTGTTGTGCCACCCCAGACATATGGTACTCCCATATATTTTTGGGCACTTTTGACGATCGTTGCTCCTTTAGTAGAAGCATTGCCAGTATTAGGGCTTATTGGAGTCACAGGGACAGAAGATATATTATTAGCGTTGCCGCTGTTGTCTGAGCTGCCAAGAAATTTGCCTAGCAAAAGTGCTAACAGGATGTTGAGTATTCCGCCGGAGCTACTGCTGCTTTGGGCGGAAGAACCAGTTAAGTCTGTAAGTGAGAAGGCTTTTGCAGGTGCTGCCGGCATAAACAGGGTAGTAAACAGGGTGAAGAGAAGAATCAGTGTTATATTACGCGTAAAATGTTTCATCACGCCCTCCTTATCACATTATTTTATAGCAACAACATACTAATAATATCATAGTTAACGCGTTATGTAAACAATGAATTTTTGGTAAATAAAATAGATCTCAATCTGAGGAACAGCAAACTGTACAGATGAGATCTTATTTACGGGGATTAAATTTATTCCTTATCCGATGTAAAACAGCATAGAACTAAATTCGCTGTTGCGGTATTGGTGGCAACAGGAATGTTGTGAACATCACATATCCGCAAAAGTGCAGTAATGTCCGGTTCATGGGGTTGCGCAGTTAACGGGTCGCGAAGGAAAATGACGGCATCAACTTTCTCACAGGCTATCTGAGCACCAATTTGCTGGTCACCGCCTAATGGACCGGAGAGATAAGTGGTGACATCCAGCTCGGCATTCTCTTTAATAATTTTTCCTGTCGTAGCAGTAGCGATTATGTGGCAGGAGGAAAGTACTTTTTTGTTTTTCAATACAAATGTCAGCATTTCTTCTTTTTTGCGATCATGGGCAATGAGTGCGACGGTTTTCTTCATCAGGCTCACCTCGTTAGCATTAATCATAACTTATGATACCATCAAAATGTATGACAATAAAGGTAGGGGACAAATATTTCTTGACTTTGTCTTTTTTAGCTGGTATTATATTCCACGAATACAGTATACAAAAGATTACTAAAAATATTTACTATTGAGTGGAAGTGTGCCTAGGGTTCCGGCAGTTAGCGCTGCGGCTGGTCCAAGCGGCACAGGGCCCGGAGGGGTCACACCGTGGGTAAAAAAAACCCTAGCGGAAAGTTCCTGCAAAGGACTTTGCCTGGGGTTTTTCATATGATCAGAAAGTATATCGGTTGCTGATCATAAGTAAGAACGACTAAGGCTTCTGCCGGCGTCCTAGGGACTTGGCACAAGCCAAGTCTTTTCTTATATTATCTGGGAGGAGTAAAATATGAATACATACTGGAATAAACCGGCGGAGACAATGGCGCGGGAGGAAATGGCTAATGTACAGGCCGGGCGCTTAAAGGAGATTATCGCCCGATTGTACCGGCAACAGCCCTTCTATCGCTCTAAGATGCAAACAGAAGGATTGTTGGCTGAAGATATCGTTACCTTAGCGGATATTGAAAAGTTGCCATTTACAACAAAACAGGATATGCGTGATAACTATCCTTACGGACTGTTTGCTGTTCCTATGTCTGAGATTATCCGGATTCATGCCTCCAGCGGCACGACTGGCAGACCTACTGTCGTTGGTTATACTAAGCGTGATATTGGCATTTGGTCAGAAGTAGCGGCCCGTTCTTTAGTGTCTGCCGGTTTGAGCAGGCAATCGTGTATTCAGGTTGCTTACGGCTATGGTTTGTTTACTGGCGGCTTGGGCATTCATTATGGTGCCGAACTCCTGGGCGCTTCTGTAATTCCGATATCAAGCGGCAATACGGCTAGGCAAATTATGTTGATGAAGGATTTTGGCACAACCGCTCTCGCCTGTACGCCGTCATATGCGCTATATATTGCTGAGACAATGCGGGAGATGGGGATTGATCCGCGCGAGACCTCGCTTAAAGCGGGAATATTTGGGGCTGAGCCCTGGTCTGAGCGTATGCGGTTGGAGATTGAAGCTCAGCTGGGCATTAAAGCGCTTGATATCTATGGGTTAAGTGAAATCATTGGCCCGGGTGTAGCCATTGAATGCTGTGTACAAGATGGCCTGCATGTCCATGAAGATCATTTTTATCCCGAGATTATTAATCCCCTGACAGGGGAAGTCTTGCCTGACGGCGAAAAAGGTGAGTTAGTGCTGACAACGCTTACTAAAGAGGGGATGCCGATGGTTCGATACCGGACGAGAGATCTTACGGTCTTGTATCGTGAGAAGTGTGCCTGTGGCCGGACTTTGGTCAGAATGAGCAAAGTCCTGGGACGTAGCGACGACATGCTGATTATTCGCGGGGTAAATGTGTTTCCCTCACAGGTTGAGAGTGTGCTCTTAGGTATTGGCGAAACGTCACCCCACTACCAGCTGATTATAGACCGGAAGGATAACCTTGATTTTCTCACTGTGCTTGTCGAAGTGACAGATGAGATGTTTTCTGATGAAGTCCGTGGGTTAGAGGAATTAGAGGGCAAGATAAAAGCTGAATTAGCTAGTGTGCTTAATGTATCGGCTGCCGTGCGGCTTGTCGGCCCTAAAACAATTGAGCGCAGTGAGGGTAAGGCTAAACGCGTTATTGATAAACGCCAGCTTTGATTGGCGGTGACGCTAAGCATTAGTTGGCGTTATCCGGGAGCTTAGCGTCCAGGTGGTTCTGGCTCCGGTTATCAAATGAGTCATAGAACGATTTAGGAGGGATAGCATGATTATTCATCAATTATCGGTATTTATTGAGAATCAGGGAGGTAAACTGGCCGAAGTATTAGGTGTTTTAAAAGCGCATGAAATTAATATACGAGCGATGGCTGTTGCCGACACCTCTGATTTCGGCATACTTCGGATTATCGTCAATGAACCGGAAAAGGTGCAGCATATTTTGCGGGGAGCCGGTTTTACTGTTAAGGTTACGCCGGTGCTGACAATTTTGGTAACCGACCAGCCTGGCAGTCTGTTCGAGCAGGTAGACAGACTCAGTGCAGCCGGTGTTAATGTTGAGTATGTGTATGCCTTTGCGGCCACCTCGGCCGAAACGGCGCGGGTAGTATTAAAAGTGGATAATCTGCCCTTAGCCGAACGTTTGCTTAACAGCGAAGGAAGACCGGCTGATCCATATCAGGATGAAACCGGTACGGTGCCTAATTTTTATTGGTAAAACGGCGTTGGCGTTGGTTTGAAACCGGCCCGTGGTCCGCGGCAATGCGTTGGTTTGTGGCAGTTACTGTCCAAGGCGATGTGGAAGGTTAGCCTACCCGGCGACAGTTAGAAGCACATCTCCTGTAGGAATAAGTTTTTTCGTCATAAAAAACCTCTTGACAAAGAATAGCCGTGCTGGCATAATGTATACAAAGTTACATATCGCGTAAGAAAGTGTGTCTAGGGTTCCGCTGTTTTACAGGACTGGGCCAAGCGACGCAAAACATGGCTGTTGCCGTGTTACACCGTGAGTATAAAAGGCTCTGCGGAAAGTTTCTTACTTTATCAAAAGTAAAAACTATTCGCAGAGCTTTATTGTAACTATTTTCAGTAAAATAATGGTAAAAGTAATGACTGGGATACAACTCTCTTCCTGTTCAGAGAACCGGTGGTTGGTGCGAACCGGTGCAGTGAGGCGAGCTAATACTCACCCAGGAACTCTTTTGTTGAAGTGTATATTGTATACGATATACAATATGCTTTAGGCAAAAGCGACACCGGGCGTTAGCCGGTAGCCATGAGAAATTCATTGGCGCAATGAGCCCAAAGTAGGGTGGTACCGCGCGTTAGGCGCCCCTATGTCAGAGTCAGATCTGTCATAGGGGCGTTTTTATTTCTTAGAAGGTAGGCTATAACAAGTGGAGGTGGTAAATGTGCAACCTAGCGTTCTTTCGGTATTAGTTCACAATCAGCCGGGGGTTTTAGTAAGAGTGGCTGGTATGTTTTCCAGACGGGGGTTTAACATTGACAGTCTGACTGTCGGCGTTACACAAGACCCGGAGTTTTCCCGGATAACAGTAACTGTTTGCGGTAATCAGGCATTTATTGACCAGGTAAAGAAACAGATCGAAAAACTGGTAGAGGTAGTGGCTGTGCAGATTTTACCGCTCAACCATTCGGTAGTCCGGGGGTTGGCGCTTTTAAAGGTCAAAGCCGATGATAATCGTTCTGAGATACTCAAAATAGCCGAAGTTTTCCGGGCCAATGTCGTAGATATTTCCGGCAGCACTGTTACCCTTGAGGTAACCGGGGAAGAAAGCAAGCTTAATGCATTGACGGAACTGTTAATTCCTTACGGACTTTTGGAAACCATCCAGACCGGCCTTGTAGCGCTGGAACGGGGTGAAAATACAATTTATCAATATGAGGAGAGAGAAAATGATGAGCAAAATGTATTATGAACAAGACGCACGCTGGGAGCTTATTCAAGGTAAAACTGTAGCTGTTATTGGCTATGGCAGCCAGGGCCATGCCCATGCGTTAAACCTAAAAGACAGTGGTGTTAAAGTTATTGTAGGTCTGCATGAAGGCAGCAAATCAGCAGCCAAAGCGCGTGAAGACGGCCTGACGGTCACAAATGTTGCTCAGGCAGTTGCGTGTGCAGATATTACGATGATTCTTATTCCTGACGAGAAACAGGCTAATGTGTATGCGACCGAGATTGCCCCCAACCTTAAGCCCGGCTCGGCGTTAGCTTTTGCCCACGGCTTCAACATCCATTTTAACCAGATTGTACCCCCGGCCAATGTAGATGTATTTATGATAGCTCCCAAAGGCCCGGGACACTTGGTCCGCAGGGTATTTACCGAAGGGAAAGGCGTACCTTGTCTTATGGCTGTATATCAGGATTTTAACGGCAGTACCCAGGACTTGGCATTGGCCTATGCCAAAGGCATTGGTGGTGCCCGGGCCGGGGTGCTGACAACAACCTTCAAGGACGAGACCGAATCTGATCTTTTTGGTGAACAGGCCGTGCTGTGTGGTGGTGTAACAGAATTAATCAAAGCAGGCTTTGACACGTTGGTTGAGGGGGGCTATGAACCTGAGTTGGCTTATTTTGAATGCCTGCATGAAATGAAGCTTATTGTTGATCTCATGTATGAAGGCGGTATGGCTGCTATGCGCTACTCTATCAGCGATACTGCTGAGTACGGAGATTATGTAACCGGCCAGCGGATTATTACTGAGGAAACACGGGCCGAAATGAGAAAAGTGTTATCCGAGATACAAAATGGAACCTTTGCCCGTAACTGGATCTTGGAAAACCAGGCCAATCGGCCGATGTTTAATGCCAAACGCCGCCAGGAAGCTGCCCACAACATTGAAATTGTTGGCACTGAGCTGCGGGGCATGATGTCCTGGTTAAAAAAATAATTATTAGCTGTGGTGAGTAAAGCGGAGCGGTTCCAGTGACTTAGTAACTTCCTTGCAACAATAGCCGCGGAACCGTCCCTTAATTCACCAAAAAATGACTCAAGAGAACCGTCCCCGTGAGTCGGTATTTAATGAAGGTGAGGTTATGATGTGGAAATTCGGAGAATTCAAATATTTGACACAACTCTCCGTGATGGCGAGCAGACGCCGGGAGTCAGTCTGCAAACAGAAGAAAAGGTGGAAATTGCCCTGGCGCTTGCCAAACTGCAGGTGGATGTTATTGAAGCCGGATTTCCGGTCGCCTCGCCTGGTGACTTTGAAGCAGTGAGTCAGATTGCCGCGAGGGTCAAAGGTCCGGTGATTGCAGCTTTGGCCCGTGCTAATGTAAAGGACATAGACACGGCTTACCAGGCCATTAAGGCAGCCGCGAAGCCCCGGATACACACTTTTATTGCCACAAGCGATATTCATCTTGAGCATAAACTGAAAATGACCCGGCTCCAGCTGTTAGAACGTGTTGATGAGGCTGTGCGTTTTGCTAAAAGTCTGACTGCCGATATCGAGTTTTCAGCGGAAGATGCATCAAGGTCGGACCGTGATTTTCTGTGTCAGGTATTTACCAGGGCAATTGCAGCCGGGGCTACAGTCATTAATGTCCCGGATACGGTAGGCTATACAACACCACTGGAATTTGGCGCTCTAATCACCTATATCCGTGAGCATGTTCCTAATATCAGTCAGGCTGCGATCAGTGTACACTGTCATGACGACTTAGGCATGGCGGTGGCCAATTCACTGGCGGCAGTGGCGGCTGGGGCCGAGCAGGTGGAATGTACTATCAATGGCCTGGGTGAGCGGGCCGGCAATGCTGCTCTGGAAGAAGTGGTTATGGCCATAAATACCCGCCGGGAGTTTTATAGCGCCATAACCAATGTAAATACTAGGCAGATATACAGGACATCCCGCCTTGTCAGTACCCTAACCGGCATCGCGGTACCGCCCAATAAAGCAATCGTCGGCGACAATGCCTTTGCTCATGAATCCGGTATTCACCAGCATGGTGTGCTCAATAATCCGCTGACCTACGAAATTATCAGCCCGGAAGTGGTTGGTGTCAGCCGTAACGCCATTGTGCTTGGAAAACATTCAGGCCGCCATGCTTTTGAGGAACGCCTAAAACATTTAGGTTATGAAATTGACACCGATATGGTTAATAACCTGTTTATTAAGTTCAAAGATCTGGCTGATCGCAAAAAAATGGTATTTGATAAGGATATCGAAGCACTTATTGTGGAAAAAGCAGCAGTACGCCCGGAATGGTACACCTTAGCGTATTATCATGTTGTGAGCGGGAATCAGACTCTGGCTACTGCTTCTGTGCAGCTTAAAACAAGTGCGGGGATTTGTGAAGCCGCCAGTTGCGGCGACGGGCCGGTAGATGCGGCATTTAAGGCGATTGAGCAGGCAGTTGGGTTTGCGGTTGGCCTTCATGATTATCAGCTTAAGGCAGTAACCGCCGGTGAGGATGCACTGGGGGAGTCTACAGTATGGATTGAACGTGATGGACGCACCTTTAACGGGCGGGGGTTATCAACTGACGTTATTGAAGCAAGTGCCAAAGCGTATGTAAATGCAATTAATAAAATGCTGGCTGTATGCGGGTTTCCTGCAATTGAGCAGGCGGCAGGGAGGTAACAAGATGGCTAGACCAATGACAATGACTGAAAAAATATTTGCCGCCCATGCCGGTTTGAATGAGGTTTCACCCGGCGAACTTATCAGGGCCAGGTTAGACTTGGTACTGGGTAATGACATTACTGCGCCACCGGCTATTACAGAGTTTGAGCAAATCAGCGCTAAGGTGTTTGACAAAGATAAAATTGCTTTAGTGCCTGACCACTTTACGCCGAATAAAGATATTAAATCTGCCGAAATGGCCAAGACGATGAGAGAATTTGCCAGGAAGCATGATATTACTCACTATTTTGAGGTTGGCCGTATGGGGATTGAGCATGTCTTACTGCCGGAACAGGGGCTTGTTGCCCCTGGCGAGGTGATTATCGGCGCCGATTCCCACACCTGTACCTATGGGGCTGTGGGGGCTTTTGCCACCGGCGTTGGATCAACTGATATGGCTTGCGCGATGGCTACCGGTGAAACCTGGTTTAAGGTTCCGGCCAGCATTAAGGTTGAGTTGACAGGCCGGCTGCCTCGCTGGGTTTCCGGCAAGGACATAATACTATACCTTATCGGTATGATTGGGGTTGATGGGGCCCGCTACCAGTCCCTGGAGTTTGCCGGTGAAGGCGTGGCGACTCTCACAATGACAGATCGTCTGACGATTGCCAATATGGCGATTGAAGCCGGCGCCAAGAACGGAATATTTCCGGTGGATGCGGTTACTGAGCGGTATTTGTCCGGGCGGGTTACGCGAGCCTATACACCAGTGGCTGCCGATCCCGAGGCTGGATATGTACGAACTGTTACCATCAATTTAAGTCAGCTTACACCGGTGGTTGCGCTGCCACACTTACCGGAGAATGTACGGCCGGTACATGACCTTGAGCCTACGCCTATCAACCAGGTAATTATCGGTTCCTGTACCAACGGGCGCATTGAGGATCTGGAGCAGGCTGCTGCTATTCTGAAAGGGCGTCAGGTTCATGCTAATGTCCGGGCAATTATCATTCCCGGCAGCCAGGCAGTATACCTCGAAGCTGTCAATTTAGGCTATGTGGAAACCTTTGTAAGAGCCGGGGCTGTTGTCAGTACGCCAACCTGCGGACCTTGCCTGGGTGGCCATATGGGCATTCTGGCGAAGGGTGAGCGGGCTGTGGCGACCACTAACCGTAATTTCCGGGGCCGGATGGGACATGTTGAAAGTGAAGTTTATCTGGCTGGCCCGGCGGTAGCGGCGGCAAGCGCCGTATTAGGGCGAATTGCCGGACCAGAGGAGGTTAAATAATGGAATTTTCAGGAAAAGTATGGCGTTATGGCGATAATGTGGATACCGATGTTATTATTCCGGCCCGTTATCTTAATACTGCCAATATGAAAGAGCTGGCCGCGCATGCCATGGAAGATATTGACCCTACTTTTGCCGGTAAGGTACAGCAGGGGGATATTATTGTGGCTGGCAAAAATTTCGGCTGTGGTTCGTCGCGGGAACATGCCCCGGGGGCTTTAAAAGCCGCTGGTGTTGCCTGTGTGGTTGCCGAGAGCTTTGCCCGGATCTTTTACCGTAATGCCATTAACATTGGGTTACCGCTGATTGAGCTGGGCGAAGGTGAGGTTAATATAAAAGCCGGCGATACCCTTACCGTAGACCTGGACAGGGGGACCGCGCAGAATCTGGCAACCGGTGAAGAGTTTGTTGTGCCGGCACTTCCCGGGTTCATCCAGGAGATTGCCCAGTCCGGGGGGCTGGTTAATTACACCCGCCAAGTACTTGCGGCCAGGGAGGGAAAAAAATGAGTAGCAGTAAAAACATTGTTATTATTCCCGGTGATGGCATTGGGACCGAGATTACCGCTGCGGCCTTACAGGTAGCCCAGGCGGCTGCTGCCCAAAGCGGATCCAGTTTTACTTATGAAACAAAACAGGCCGGTGGAGCCGCGATTGATGAGTATGGAATACCGCTGCCGGCAGAGACTATTGAGGCTTGCCGCAAGGCTGATGGTGTGCTGCTAGGTGCGGTCGGCGGCCCCCAATGGGATCATGTTGCTCCCGAACTTAGAGCTGAAAAAGCTATTTTAGGACTGCGCAAGGAACTGGGGTTATATGCAAATCTACGGCCGATAAAAGTTTTCCCGGCTCTTGCCGGCCAGTCGCCGCTAAAAGCGGAGATTGTCAGTGCCGTAAATATCCTGATTGTCAGAGAACTCAATGGCGGCATCTATTATGGTGCCCGCCAAGAGGCAAGTGTTGTTAACGGGGTGGAGCAGGCATGTGACAGCGAAATGTACAGCCGGCCGGAGGTAGAGCGTATTGTCCGGCTGGCCTGCCGGGCAGCGATCGGCCGTAAAGGCCGGGTAACGTCGGTCGACAAAGCCAATGTACTGGCCACCTCCCGCCTATGGCGTAAAGTGGCTGCTGAAATAGCGCAGGATTTTTCCGAGGTTGAACTCAGTCATATGTATGTCGATAATTGTGCGATGCAGCTGGTATTGAATCCGGGAAATTTTGACGTAATTGTTACCAGCAACCTGTTTGGTGATATTTTAAGCGACGAGGCCGCAGTGTTGTCCGGTTCGATTGGCCTCCTGCCGTCAGCCAGTCTGGGTGATGGTACCGGCTTGTATGAACCAATTCACGGTTCGGCGCCGGACATTGCCGGCCAGGGACTAGCCAACCCGCTGGGAACCATATTGTCGGCGGCAATGCTGTTCCGCTATTCGCTCAGCAATACACAGGCGGCCATAATGATTGAGCAGGCGGTTGAGCAGGTCCTGAATGATGGTTATCGGACGGCGGATATTTTCCAGCCCGGTTTTACCAAGGTATCGACCGAAGAAATGGGCCGGCAAGTAATCGCCAGACTGAGGTGACGAAAGCTATGATTATGACCGGTGCACAAGCGATTGTCGAGTGCCTGAGCAAGCAGGGGGTAGATATTGTATTCGGTTATCCCGGTGGCACAATTTTGCCCCTGTATGATGCATTGTATGGATCGCCTGTCCGCCATATACTGACAGTGCATGAACAGGGCGCTGCCCATGCTGCTGACGGCTATGCCCGGGCCAGTGGCAAGGTGGGGGTCTGTATTGCTACATCCGGCCCGGGAGCCACGAATCTGGTGACTGGCTTGGCCGCTGCGTTTATGGATTCAGTCCCGGTAGTGGCGATTACCGGTCAGGTGCAAACAAACCTGATCGGCCGGGATGCTTTTCAGGAGATTGATATTACCGGGATTACCATGCCCATCACCAAGCATAACTTCCTGGTTAAGGATATCAGCAGGCTGCAGGAAATTCTGCAGCATGCCTTCTGCATAGCCAGGTCCGGCCGGCCTGGCCCGGTGCTTGTAGATATACCCCGTGATATCCAGACCAATACGTATGATTTTGCCGGCCTTGCAGCCGAGTATCCCCGGCAGCAGCTGCTTAGACAGTCACCTGACTTGCCGGCCCTGCTCGCGAAAGCGGCAGTTGCTATCAGCAATGCCCGGCGCCCGGTTATTATTGCCGGCGGCGGGTGTATCAGCGCCAATGCCGGCCAGACGCTGCAGCAGTTTTCCGAACAGTGTGGTCTGCCGGTGGTAACTACCCTGATGGGAATCGGCGCCATGCCCGGCAATCATCCGAATCTGCTGGGAATGACCGGCTTGCATGGGCTTAAGCCGGCCAATCATGCTGTTCACACAGCCGATGTGCTGATTGTTACCGGCAGCAGGTTTAATGACCGGGTAACAGGCGACCGGGCCCGGTACGCCGACGGTAAAATTATCATTCATATTGATATTGATCCGGCTGAGGTGCATAAAAATGTCGATGCAGCGGTGCCGCTAGTTGGCGAGATGAATCATATTCTTACTGTACTTACGCAGGCCGTTCAGCCAGGTGACCTGTCCGGCTGGTGGCAAACGATCAGGGATTGGCAGGGCAGGTATGATACGCCTGCCGGCAGGCATGACTTCTCGGCCCCTTGGGTGATGAGTGAATTGAATCGTCAGCTAGGCGATAAGGAGGTAATCTATGTTACCGATGTCGGCCAGCATCAGATGTGGGCGGCGCAGGGGCTTGCTGTAAACAGTCCGCGCGGGTTCCTGACCTCAGGTGGTCTGGGGGCCATG
Source organism: Sporomusa termitida (assembly GCF_007641255.1). Taxonomy (NCBI): domain Bacteria; kingdom Bacillati; phylum Bacillota; class Negativicutes; order Selenomonadales; family Sporomusaceae; genus Sporomusa; species Sporomusa termitida. The sequence continues at coordinate 4,597,218 of NZ_CP036259.1, read as the reverse complement.
GGATTTGGTTTGCCGGCAAGCCTGGGGGCCCAACTCTCACGTCCGGATAAACGGGTAATCCATATTGTCGGCGACGGTGCCCTGAAAATGACAGGCTGTGAGCTTTACACTGTCGCGGCAGAGGAATTGCCTATTATCTCCATTGTTATTAATAACTGCAGCCTGGGGATGGTCAGGCAGTTGCAGCATTGTTTTTTCAATAAACGCTATTCTGCCTCCTTGTTGCCTCTGCGGATGGATTTTACCGCATTTGCCAATGCTTTTGGTATTCCGGCAACTGTAACCGATACTGCGGATGAGTTTGGCTCGGCACTTGCCAGGGCCTGGGAACGACAGGGGCCGTCAATGATTGTTGCCAATATTGCTGCAGATGACATGGTCTCACCCATGATCGCTCCGGGCGGGGCAATGGACGCCTATGTCGATGCAGAATAACCCGTTGTGTTAAAGTGCCGGCCAAATAATGAAGCAGCTATGATCTCCGTAAATTTATTTTTATTAGGAGGTCATAGCTGTTTTTGTCAGTGTTTTTCCTGCAGTGAGCGCATAGAGTGTAGGTCATTACAGACAAACTGAATTTACAGTGGTATCATATAGATATAATTGGTCGGAATGAAAGGGGATTGTATGAGTTTACCTGTTGTACGAGCTGAGAATCTTGGGAAAACATATGGTAACTTCCAGGCCCTTAAAGGAATCTCCTTTACCATAAAAACAGGGCAGTGCTTTGGCTTTCTGGGACATAATGGTGCCGGCAAGACAACGACAATGCGGATGATCTATGGTATGTCTACCGTTGAAGAAGGCAGACTTTGGCTGTTTGAGCAACCCATTAGACTAACTCCGCCGGCCATTAAAGGCAGGCTGGGGGTTGTACCGCAAGAGGATAATCTTGACGATGATTTATCTGTTATTGAAAATTTGGCGGTATATGGGGGGGTTTATGGTTTAACCTGTACCCAGGCACTGGCTCGGGGTAAAGAACTGCTGGGATTTATGGGTTTGGAAGATAAAGAGCACAGTTCGATTGAGAGTTTATCAGGCGGTTTAAAACGGCGGTTAGTGATTGCCCGGGCACTCATGAGCAGACCGGAGCTTGTTATCCTGGATGAGCCAACCACCGGACTTGATCCCCAGGCCCGGCATTTAGTGTGGCAGAAACTGAGGAGCCTTAAAGCTGAAGGCGTTACTTTAATCCTGACGACTCACTATATGGAAGAAGCAGTACAGTTATGTGATCAGTTAGTTATTATGCATGAAGGCATTATTCTGGCGGAAGGCAGCCCGCGTGAGTTAATCGAACGCTGTGTTTTGCCTTTTGTGATTGAGGTGCATTTGCCTCTGGCCCAGGTACCTGCGGGTCTGGAAGCCAGGGTCGGGGCCTGGGGCGGTGAAGCAATCAAGGTGGTTGACGGTCTCTTTTTGTATGCTGCTGATGGTGAAGCTCTGTGGAGCCGTTTAGAAGAGTGGGGACTATCCAAGCAGGTCTGCCTGCTGCGGCCAGCTAACCTGGAGGATGTCTTCCTAAAACTTACTGGCATGGGGAAAGAAGAGTAATGGCGATGCTGAAAATTTTTGCCCGCCATTTGGCGGTATTTCGTAAGATCTGGTTTGGCAATATTATGTTTAATTTTATTGAGCCGCTGTTGTATCTTACGGCCATGGGCTATGGCTTAGGGGCATTTGTTCGGGATATTGACGGCCTGTCCTATATTCAGTATATAGCCCCCGGTATGGTGGCTTCGTCGTCAATGTTTGCTGCCTCTTTTGAATGTACATACGGAAGTTTTATCAGGCTTCATTATCAAAAAACCTTTCAGGCTATGTTGGTTGGACCGGTGACTGTCCGCGATATCGTTGCCGCTGATATTTTGTATGCCACCTTTAAAAGTATGCTGTTTGGGCTGGTCATCCTGAGCGTAATTACTGTCCTCGGGCAGGTTCAATCCTGGTGGGCAGTAATTATACCACTATTTCTCGTGATTCCTGGTCTGACATTCTCGCTCTTAGCCATATGCTATACAGGGATAACTGACAATATTGACAAATTTAATTACTATGTTACTTTGTTTTTGACACCGTCTTATTTGTTCTCCGGCGTGTTCTTTCCCATAAAATCTATGCCTGGCTGGGCGCAGGTTCTGGCATGGTTTAACCCAATCTACCATAGTGTTGAGGTGTGCCGGGCCATGGCGTTAGGAAATATTAACCCCGGCCTGCTGGTGCATGCCGGGGTGTTGTTAGCCATTGCCGTCATTTTGACGCCCCTGGCAGTCAGGTTGCTGACTAAACGGCTGATTGTGTAAGCGTGAATTTTATACTTTAAACCTTTCGACAGCATCCCGCAAGTGATTAGCCATTGCGCTCATTTCTTCGGCACTGGCAGCGATAGTTTCCATTGTGGCAGTTGTTTCCTCGGTTGAGGCCGAAACTGTTTCCGCATTGGCAGCTGTTGTTTCAATACCGGAAGCTACAGTATTAATTAATTTGATTATTTTGTCGGATGTGGCCACCTCGTCTGCAGTAATATTGCCAATACTATCAATATCATTGACTGTACTATTAACTGCAGTTAAAATATTGTTCAGGGCTTCGCCGGCATGGTTGACTGCTGATACCCCATACTCTACTTCGGTGCGGCTGTGTTGCGTTACAGCAACGGCGGCAGCCGTGCTTTCAGCAATTTTTTTAACAAGTTCGGCAACTTCACCGGCCTCATGGTTAGACTGTTCTGCCAGTTTGCGAACTTCCTCAGCTACTACGGCAAAGCCCCGGCCTGCTTCACCGGCCCGGGCCGCCTCAATCGCGGCATTTAAAGCCAGCAGATTTGTTTGGCTGGCAATGGTTGTTATCGTATCAGTCAGCAGGCCGATCTGCTCGGAGTATTTGCTTAATACGGCAATTTGTTCTTCTGTTTCGACTGTCTTTTCTTTTATGCCTGACATCCGGGCAACCGCTTCAGATACCGTTTCTGAACCGGCAGTGGCGGTTTTCAGGGTGTTTTTAGAATTTCTGACCGAGGATTCGGCTAGTTTTCTGGCAATTTGAATCATTGATGATAATTCCAGCAATACCTTGGAGGTGTCCACTACTGCTTTATTGCCGGATTCAGCTTCCTGCGCCACTTCCTGCACGTTGCGGGCCACGTCGGTGGCAGTTGCTGACACCTCTTGACTGGAGGCGGCCAGTTGTTCTGAAGCTGCAGCCAGCTCAATCGCGGCCTGGCGTACAGTGCTGACAATCTTGCGCTGATCATCAATCATGGTATTGAAAGCCTGTGTCAAATGCCCAATTTCATCTGTGGAGTCCACATGCTCCTGTACAGTCAGGTTGCCGTGCCCGACTTCGACTGTCATCGCCTGCAGACGTTTAATCGGATTGACAATCAGCCGGGAGAAGAACAAACCGACAGATAAAGCCAGAATAATTGCGGTAACAACTGTTGCCAGAATCGTTGTTGCCGCGGTTATCGATTCCTGTTTGCCTTGTTCGCTGGCTGTATGGGCTTTGTCATCACTGTAATCAGCCAGTTCTTTCAGCAGAACATTAATGGCATCTAAGTACTGTAGCGCATTTTGCTCGTAGTTTTCATATGCAGATTGTTTTTGTCCGGTTATGACCAGGGTGAGACTTTGATCACGGGTAGTTCGATAGGCGCTGAGGGCTTCTTTGAGTTTGCCCAGCCGCTCCTGTTCATAAGTATCCAGTGGGGTTTGCTCATAAACAGTCAGAACTTCATTAAATTCGGCAACCCGCGTGGCAATATCGGCCGCAAGCTGATTTTCACGGGCTTTACCAATATTGGGCAGGAATAGTTCGACGATATTTGCTTCAATGGCCCGGGAGTGTGCTCGCATAGCATTTAAATATTTTACCGGCAGCAACCTGTTTGCATACATGTTGTCTAAGCTGTCACTCAGCTTAGCAGTAAAGTGATAGCCAACATAGCCGACACAAGTTAAAAAGACAGTGACCAGCAATACTAGACCAATTATTTTTTTGGCAGTTGCGAGATTTCTAATAAACTGCATATTAACCCTCCAAGCTCTTCAATGCTATATACTATGTAAAAAAACCAGGGGCTGTGATATTTTCCATTATTTTCGACAGACTTGGACATATTTCCTTTAAACTAGTACTTCACTTTCTTAAAACCATGGAAATAGTTTGCGTAGATTTTTTCGCAATGCAAGGCGGAGGACGCTAACCGATTCGGAAGATCTGCTTTAATGAGACCGGTAGGTGATATGTCTCTTATTACTTGCGCGGCCGCGCCTATCGGACATATGTAAGGTGACGACAACGCAGCAGCGCGGGAAAAGATCCGTAAGATAACCAAAGATTTAATTGTGTCAAGGTACTAGGTTGGCTTATTGGGAAATAATAAACCGCCAGTCTGTAGGAACCAGCCTGGCGGTTATGTAAATATCCCCGGCTTAGCCGGGGTTATCTTCAACGATAGATAAAGTAGTTTGATTTTTTTAAGCGGCTAATCTTGGGCAGGGTGTCTGAGACGAAGGTAACCCGTCCGCAGGTGCGGCAATGGGTTGTACCGTACATGGTGTGGTCTAGGTCTGTCTCCGGACATCCGGTAATTGCATGATAAAACCAGCGTGTGATAGACATTGTCTCACCCTTTCGATAAATAATAGTAATCATATTTTACCGTGTGGGAGCAAGGATAGCAACAGACGTGGCAGGCCGAAAACGGGAACCGCAGGAAGTAATGGTCTGTCCTGAACTCAGGCATCGTCCAATCTCACGATTTTACCGGATAGAAGACTGCTTTCAATATTTGCCTATAGTTTGGGAAAAAGAGGATAGAAGGTGGAGCGATGAAGGCTGACAATCGTCATATTGCAACAGTAACTTTAGTGGGGGCCGCTGCTGGTTTTTTTCTGAGCTATCCTTATCAGCACACTTTCTGGGGGGCACTGTCAACAAGTGCTTTTAGCGCTGCTCTGGTTGGCGGTCTGGCTGACTGGTATGCTGTGACGGCTTTGTTCAGAAAACCTTTGCAGATCCCCTACCGTACCGCAATTATTCCCAGAAACCGCGAACGCATTTTAAAAGCAATTATTGTTATGGTTGAAGAAGAACTCCTAACTGTTGATAATATTAGAGAAACACTCCGTGAGGTTGGTTTAGCGAGAATGATCATGCATTATGCGGGCCAGGTTGAAGCCAGACAGCAGTTGCATTCTTTAGTAAGCGGTCTTGTTCTAGGTGCCGGCGGCCCTATCGATATCGGGAAAGCAGCAGCCAGGCTTGACCTATTGTTGAGGGAAAATGAGGATAAAGTAAAAATAGCACCACTGGCCGGTCAGGCATTGGAATGGTCTTTAGCAAGCGGTTTTATTGAAGAATTAATTGATTTTACGATTTCAGAAATCAAACAAATGACTGGTGAGAAGTATATGACCGATATTATTGCCACAATGTACAGCAGTGCTCTCAAGGACTATGTTGCCAGGCAAAATCAGCGTAAGCTGGCGGGGTGGATATTAGAAAACCTGCTCAGTCTTAATCCGGTTACGGTTGCCGGGCTGATCCAGGAACAGATGGCGGAGTTTCTGGAAGGAATGCACAGCCACGACCATCCGCTGCGTCAGCGGTTGCGAGGCTGGCTGGTTGAGCTTGCCGGCAATCTGCAAACTGACGCTGTCCTTAGCCGGCAGGCTGAACAAAAATTAAGACCGCTGGCGGTGAAGCTGGCAGCACGGTTGGGGGAAAAGCAGGCAGCTGAACCGGAAATCGCCGCCGGCTGGTCCAAGTGGTTAATCCGGCAGGTAATAAAGCTAGCCGATGAACTGACCGATGATGGGGACCGACAAAACAAGGTTGATACCCTGCTGATTGATTGTTTGGTTGCCTGGGTAAATAAAAACCAGGGCGAGATTGGAGGCTTTATAGCCAAATGGCTGGATGGTTTTAGCGATGCCGAATTGGTAGAATATATAGAGACTAAGGTAATGAATGATTTACAGATGATAAGGATTAATGGCTCTATTGTTGGCGGCCTGGTTGGAATCGTATTATTCCTCATTATAACAGCTGTCGGAGTGGGACCATGAAGGCTGTTAAAGGGAGGGCAAATCAGGCCCTGTTAGCAGCAGCCGCTTTGTTTGTGGTTTCGCTGGTGCTAGTATATATTTATCCGGGTAACTGGTGGTTCCGGCTGTTATTGACTGTGGCTGAAGCCAGTCTGGCCGGCGGTGTAGCGGACTGGTTTGCAGTAACTGCATTATTTCGCCGGCCACTGGGATTTCCTTATCACACTGCGCTGATTCCGCGTAATCGTGAACGGCTTATTGAAGGTTTAGTAAGTGCCGTGGAGCAGGATTTTCTTAGCAAGAAGTCGATAACTGCCCGGCTTATGGAGGCTGCAATTATTAAACAGGGAATGGCCCAGTCCGAAACCAGTACCTTTAAGCCGTTCATTAAACAAGCAGCTGATAAACTGATTTCCGGGCTGGTAATGTCAGTTAACATTGATATTGCCGCAAGATATGCCGAGAGAGTAATTAAGTTCCTTTTAAAACATCAACCGGTTGCCGGACACTCAGGCGAGGCTATTCGTTGGTTTTTGGAACAAGGTAAAGGCCGGCAAGTGTATACAGCAATTATTGGTGAACTTGCTATAGTGGCGCGGGCGGAGAAAACCCGCGACACGATTTTTCTTTACCTGGAACAGGTTAAGCAGAAAACAGCGAAGAAAAACTGGTTATCGGCAATGGTGACAGGATTTATGGAAAGTATAGATGGTATCAATCTGTCAGATGCTGCTGAGGCACTACAGCAGGAGCTCATAAAGACGGTGGATGAACTTTATGAGGATGATCATCCAGTCTGGCTTTGGTTTGAAGATCAGCTTGCGGAACTGATTGTTAAATTGGAGGCTCCGGAGTGGGAAAACGCGGTTAATGTTTGGAAGGATAGCCTTATTATCCGGATTTCTCTTTATGAGCCGCTTACGGCATTAATCCGGGTTGTTGTGAAGGAACTGGGAGCGCCATCGGCTTACCGTCATTACTTGACTGTATGGCTGGCGAATAAGATGGAAAGCAGCTGGGAAAATTTTAAACAGAGTCCCGCGATGCAAAGTCAGGCGGAGGCCTATATCAAAACGTTCCTCAATAAATTGATTAATAATGAACATCATCTTGTGGGTACCGTTGCCAGGCAGGCTTTACAGAAGTTATCTGATGAAGACCTTAATCGTTTTATTGAGGAGAAAGCCGGTGAAGACCTGGAGTGGATTCGAATTAACGGTGTTCTGGTCGGTGGGCTGGCCGGGTTGGGGCTAGTGGTCCTGAAAACTCTATTATAATACAATAATTAAAGATAACCCCAGCACAGTTCAGCAGGCTGGGGTTATCTTTTACAAACGCATAGCAGCTTCAGCGGCTAATGGGGAGCGTTCACATTCTTCAGACAGCATCGTCAGCTGGTAGCAAAGTTTGGAGCCAATCATTTTTTCGCCGGCATAGCATAGCCCGTTTGACTGGCTGTCTAGGAGGGGATTATCAATTTGGGCCGGATCGCCCAGCAAAATAATCTTTGTTCCCTGGCCTGACCGGGTTAATACCGCCTTTGCCTGACGGGGAGTAGAATTTTGCATTTCGTCAAACATAACCCAGTATCGCTGCAGTGAACGACCACGCTGGTAAGCCAGGGCCTCTGTCTGGATAATGCCTTTTTCAAACATCATACTAACAGTGTCTTCTGCTTGAGCAACATCTTTATCATCGGTTATTGAATTGCCTGACATTAAGGTAAACAGATTATCTTTTATCGACCGCATATAAGGTTCCAGCTTTTCCGCTTCTGTTCCGGGAAGGTAACCCAGCCCTTCATCAAGCATACAGTGAGGCCGGCAAATTAAAATATGATGGTACTCGCGCGGGCGGCAATCCATGTGCTTATACAACCCTACTGCCAGCGAATAAAAAGTTTTGGCTGTGCCGGCAGGACCTTTAATAATGACAAGCGGCGCCTCTTCCGCACTCATCATCAGGCATTCCTGCATAAATATTTGTCCCACATTTCTTGGAATTACGCCAAAAGGATTCCGGCTTCGATAACGAAGCTGGACAATCTTTTGTCCGTCAAATCGTCCAAGGGCGGTATGCCTGTCATTGTCAGATGATTTTATCAATAAGAACTGATTGGTAATAAAATTAGCAGGGGCCATTATTCCTGAGTTTTCATCATAGGTAAAAAGCTTGGCCGGGTCCAGACAATTAATATCATCACTGTAAAAATTGTTAATGACCGCACTCGTGGTATACACTGTTTGGCGGCCAGTATATTGTTGGTCAATTGTAGCAACTTTATCATTGCGGAAGTCTTCTGCCGGAATTTCGAGAATCGCTGCCTTGACCCGCATATTTGTATCCCTGCTGACCAGAATTGCCTGATGGCCGTTTTCCATTAAGCCTTTACAGATTTGCAGGATACGGTTATCACCTTTTTCCTTGTCCCAGTGAACTGGCATTTCGGTACAGGTGTGGTTGGCCTCAAGCCGTAAAATACCACCAAACTCGTTCAGGGTGACACCCTCTAATAAATTACCTTGCAACCGGAACTTATCTATCAGTCTGCTGACGTGCCGGCTATGGGCACCACGCTCACTGCTTTCCTTTTTAAAGCGGTCAAGTTCTTCAATCACAACTTCCGGGAGTATGATCATATGCTCGTTGAAGGCGAATAAGGCATTGGGAGAATGAAGCAAAACGTTGGTATCAAGTACATAACATTTTGACATTGACTATGGCCCCCTTAAGTATGACGTAACGCTCTAACTATAAAAAGGCAATCCCCCTTCTTTAGCTAATATGGCCGCACTGGTTTGGGTAAACTAGGTGCCTATGTTAAATTGTACTTGTGCTGAGGCCTAAGTATGTTAGTAATTTGTTAATTAGACGTTAAATTCGGCCCGATACCCCAATCTGCACCACCTCGGGGCAAGAGGCATATATTACAAAGAATTTGGTTTAACATTAAAAACATCCCTTGCCGATGATGTAAGAAAAGACTAAATCTGTGCGTCCTCAAGGACTTTGCGAAAGGCAAGTCTTTTCTTAATATTGTATGAGTGAGAGAGAGGAAAGGTAACCTGATTAGATGAGGTGGCAAAGATGAAAGCGGTTGGTTTGATTGGCGTGGGTCGTATGGGGAAGGTGCTTACAGGTAAATTAGCTGGTCATGTCAATCTTAAAATTTTTGACCGCGATAAGAACAGACTGCTGACAGTTTCCCGGCAATTGGGGGTTACAGCGGCCGCTAATCTGGAAGAACTGGCCGAATTGGGCACAGTTATCCTGGTTGTGCCTGACCGGGAAGTCATAAGTTTAATCAAAGAGTTCAATCAACTGGGGCAGCCGATTAATATGATCAATGTGGCGACTAATGTCACTAAAGATGTGCTGGCGGTAACTGCTTCTACTCATCTTAGCTGCATTGGGGCTAAGTTTGTTGCGCAGGCAAGAGAGATGGCACAGGGGGCTGAGCCCATTATTATTGTTGATGAGCAGCCGGCAGGACTTGCCGCCCTGGTGCAGGAGATATTTGCGCCGGTAGGAAAGATAATCTTAGGTCAGGCAGACTGCGTTACGTATATTAATACGCAGGCTGCTGAACAAGCCCTGACGGCGGCGGTATTAATTGAAGAGACATTGCGCAGCCAACCTTACGCAAGCCCTGATGTAATTAAAAGTGCAATTCGCCAGGTTGCTGCCGGGATAATGAAGGCTTATGCCGATGATGATCTTGGTCCGTTTGCCCGCGAGGTCGTTAGTGCAGTAAAATCAAAGTTAAGTAAGTAATAAAACGAGGAGAGCCGCGGCAACCTTGCCGCGGACTCTCCTCGTTTATTATATCCAGGTTATTCTAAGGAGTAACTTTTTGCCGGCTGTTCAGTATGCCTGTGCCTAGACTGACGCCTGTGAGCACAAAAATGAGCGCCAGATAATGCTGCCAACCCAATTGTTCATTTAAAAACAAGGCTGATGCAAAAAGTCCGACGACTGGCTGGCCGTTTAAAAACAATGAAGCTGTTGAGGCGCCGATATGATGAACCCCTGTATTCCATAGCAGTGCTCCCAAAGCTGTACTGAACCAACTGGAGAACAGCAAAACAGACAGAGGCCAGAAATCCAGTGCGCCCTCATACATCCAGACCGGATTAGCGAATAAGCCGAGCACTATCAGCGCCGGGGCAGCTAATAAATGACTGTAAGTGGTGATAACGAGGGGGGGAACAAAAATAGTGCCTTTTTTTACACACAGCGAACCCAGGACATAAGTGAGCATGGCAACGACCATAACACCATCACCAAGAAGGGTGGCTCCGACTGTATCGGATTTGCCGGAAATAATCAGTAGTATCCCGGCCAGGCCGAACGCAACACCAAGTAATTTGTTTCGGCTAAGCGGTTCCCGGATAAGCCAGCTGGCCAGCAGGGTGGTTAGCAATGGATTGAGCGCAAGGATCAGGGTCGCATGTGTGGCGCTTGTAGCCTTTATGCCCCAGGACAAGCTGAGCTGATGCAGGAATATGCAGAAAACCGCTACGCCGCAGATTGGCCACCAAGCAGTACGCGGTACAGGCTGCCAGCCGCCCGGATACAATACTGCCGGCAGTAAGAAGACGGCAGCCAGTACCATCCGGATACCGGCTAGGGCCAGTGGTGGATAAAAATTAGTCAAATATTTTATCATGACCACATTGATGCCCCATAGGAAAATGACACCAACGAGCATTATAGAAATGCGATGATTATTCACGGCAATCTCCTAATTCAATTAACGTTTTATATAACCGATAGTATCATGCTGAAGAGTTTGAAGCAACAATGAATTGACCGGCTTTTGTTGCCCCGCAAATAGGGAATAGTCTAAAAAGCACCAGGGTTCAGGGCAGAACCCCTCCCCCGGCTTTGTTAATTAAATTTCTGCCCGGAGTTGACGCCTGTCATAATCGGGAATAAACTAATAGTTATCTGGCGTATTGGAGATGAGGCGGGTGCTTTTGTTAGATATTCGACAAACCTTTAGGGCATTAAGGCACCGGAATTACCGGTTGTTTTATTTTGGGCACGGCCTGTCGCTAATTGGCACGTGGATGCAGCGAACGGCGACCATCTGGCTGGTATACCGCCTGACCCAGTCACCGGAAATACTGGGAAATGTCGATTTTACCGGACAAATTGCCGGCGTCGTGTTGATACCTGTCGCCGGGGTACTCTTAGATCGCTGGAACCGGTACCGGGTAATACTCTGGACTCAGGTCTTAAGTATGGTGCAGGCGTTAACCCTGGCTGCCCTGGTGTTCGCCGGTACCGTGGCGGTATGGCACATAGTAATACTAAACACCATGTTAGGTATGATTAACTCCTTTGATATGCCGGCCCGGCAGTCCTTTATTTCTCAGATTGTCGAAGATAAAGAAGACCTGGCCAATGCCATTGCTCTTAACTCCGCTATGTTTAATGGTGCGCGGATTATTGGCCCTTCCATCGCCGGGCTGGCGATTGCCGCTTTCGGGGAGGGCTTATGCTATCTGTTTAACGGGCTGAGCTATATTGCCATCCTGGGAGCATTGCTGGCGTTGAAGCTGACTGGGCAGCAAACGGTTTCAGTTACATCCGCTAATATACTATGGGGATTAAAGGAAGGATGTACTTATACATACCATTGCCTGCCGATCCGGATGGTGCTTTTACTGCTGGCGCTTACAAGCCTGGTGGGCTTTCCGGTTATGCCGCTGATGCCGCTGTTTGCCGGGCAGGTTTTGGGGGGCGGACCGGAGACACTGGGGTGGTTAATGGCTGTTTTTGGGCTGGGGGCCCTTATTGGCACTATTTGTTTGGCAGCCCGTAAAACTATTGTTGGTATCGAAAAGGTGATTGCGATCAACTCCGTTCTCTTCGCCGTTGGTCTAATTACGTTTTCCCTCTCCGACGCATTGTGGCTTTCGCTGCCTGTTGCTTTTCTAATGGGCTTCGGCCTTATCGCCCAGATGGCTTCAACCAATACAATTATTCAAACCCTGGTAGATGAAGATAAACGGGGCCGGGTTATGAGTTTATATGTATTGTCCTTTGGCGGGATTACACCGATTGGCAGTTTGCTTGCCGGTCATGCAGCCGGCATCATTGGCACGCCTGCTACATTTTTCATTAGTGGATTACTGGCCCTTGCCGGGGGCATTGTTTTTGCCTGGAAATTGCCATTATGGCGGTTAGCGGCGCATCCGGTTTATAGAAAAAAAGGACTTATTTAGGTAATAAAAAAAAGGAATTTGTTGTATCTGCGTAGAATGCAAATATTAAAAAATAATTATTTTTTATAAATAATTACACCAAACAAACGAAAAAGGGGGTACTGTGTAATGTTTCAAAGTATTCAGTTTAAACAATCGCTTTATACTGGTCTTATCATACTCGTAATCTCAGTCCTGCTGTTGGCTGCGAGTAGTTACTTCTTGTTTGAGTATACTGACGGGGTTAACCGTGACGCCGCCATCCAGGGAGTGGCCGGTCTGAGCCTGGAGCTTGAAGACTGCCGGGAGCGTGTCAGCACAGCCTCGGCTCTGGTTGCCGGACGACCTGATATCAGGCAAGCACTTGTTGCCCAAGACCCTGCTGCCGCCATGCAGGCGGTTGCGGGCATGAGCAGTCAGGGCAAGGTCTCTTTTGTTCAGGTGCTGGATAGTCAAGGCCGAAGCGTAGCCAGTGATGGCAAAGCGATAACAAGTCAAGCCGTTGTCAAAGCAGTCCAGCAAGGCCAGACAACTGCCTATTATGAGGCGATACCAGGCCAGGTTGTTATGAGTGTCGCGGTGGTACCGGTAAAAAGTACAGATGGCAGTGTTGTCGGGGCTGTTGTGTCCGGAACTATTGTTTCCGAAGATGTTTTTGTCGACAGAGTAAAAGCAGTACATAAAGTTGATACTACTATTTTTGCCGGCGATGTGAGAGTAGCCACAACAATTGAGCAAGACGGTAAACGGGTCGTTGGCACTAAGCTTGATAGTAATATTGCCACTGCGGTGTTAAGCAATAAGATGTCCTTTGCCGGCAATGCCAATATTCTGGGGATGCCCTATGTTACCTATTATCAGCCGTTGCTGGGCAGTGATCAACAGCCGGTCGGGGTGCTTTTTGCCGGTAAATCAGAGGTTGAGGCGGTTACGGTACGCAATAAGAGCCTGCTTACCATGGGGGCAGTTGGTTTTGTGATCTTTGTTGTCGGTATTGTTTTCTCAGCTTGGGTTGCACGAAAGTTGACCAAACCGCTGCAAGAGCTGACAGCCTTGATGCAATATGTGGGCCAGGGTGATTTGACAGTCAGGGCGGAGGTGAAGTCGCAAGACGAAATTGGCAGATTGACGCAATCGTTTAATAGTATGATTGCCAATCAGGGGGAGCTTGTTGGTGCGGTAATGAGGGCCAGCCAGGAGATTGCTTCGGCATCCGAGCATCTGGCGGCTTCCAGTGAGGAAATGAGTTCGACTGTTAATGAGGTTGCCGGTAGTATTGGCAAGGTGGCAGGCAACTCAAAATCAGGAGAGTCAGCTGCTGAAAAGGCGGCTCAGGTTCTGGTCCAGCTGGCATCACTGATTGCATTAGCGAAAGAACGGGCTGTGTCGGCTCAAGATGTTTCGGCAATGGCTTCTCAAGCGGCTGCCAACGGACAGTCAACAGTATCCGGGACAATCGCCAGTATTACGGCGATGCAGTCTAAAATTTTAGAAACTGAAGAGCTTATTGGCAAACTCAATGATTATTCCAGCCAGATTGGTGTTATTACCGAAACCATAACCGGTATTGCGGCTCAGACTAATCTCCTGGCCTTAAACGCTGCAATTGAAGCGGCCCGCGCCGGCGAAGCAGGGCGTGGTTTTGCGGTTGTGGCCGAAGAAGTGCGTAAGCTAGCCGAACAATCCAGCAAGGGCGCGCAAGATGTGGGGGCCCTCTTAAGTAAAGTAACTGACAGCACAACGCTGGCGGTAGCTGCGGCGCAACAAAGCCGGGCAGGCATGGAACAGGTAGTAAAGTCTACCGATGCCGCCAGTTCCGCCTTGGAACGCATTTTGACAGCGGCTGGTGAAACAGTTACAGATATTAATCAGATTATGCAAGTGGCTGATGAAGAGGTTGCTACTTCTAACCAGATTGTCGCTTTAATTGACAGTCTGACTGATGGTTTGCAAGAGACTGCCGGCTTAAGTAAAGATGTAGCTACGGCCGCTGAGCAAACGGCGGCAGCTGTTGAAACAGTGGCTGCCAGTGCGGAGGAGTTAACAAGTATGGCCGCTGAGTTAAAAGATATGGTGGTGCGGTTTAAGGTATAGACGATGAAAAGCCGATGGAATCGTGTCCATCGGCTTTTTAGTTATAAGTACAGGTTTTGTAACCAAAGCATAGTATTTGCATATTATGTAGTGTAAGCGCACTTTTACTTGGCCGCAATTGCCCTGATGAGCAGGAGGCAAAATTAGTTTGAAGTGAGTGGTAAAGGAGGAGAGTTGAGGTGTCAAATAATAAAAAACCTTATTGGGATCCGCCCGAGATTGACGAATGGGACGATGAGGAAGATGAGTGGGAAGAAGAAGCCAGAATAAGCAACGACAGACAGGTGCTGCCTTTTATACTTGGCCTGGGTTTAGGCTTTGGCTTTGGCTGTTCTCCGCGGCGCAATTGCAATCCGCGATATAACTATGGCTGTTATCCCCGCCGTTACTGCCAGCCACGCCAAGGCTGCTACCCTTGGCGCCAGTGTTATCCGCGTCCATGTTATCCGTTATAATTATCTGCAATCCAGGGCTTCCTTTGCAGGAAGCCTTTTTTTGTTCTTTAAAGGAAACGGATAAAAAAGGACCCAGACGGCTTCTGCCGGCGTCCTGAAGGAATTGGCCTAAGTCAAGTTTTTCTAATCCTTAAGCAGCCAGGGACTTGGTTTAGCAATATAATAACCTTGAGAGAAATCGATATTATATTGCTGGACTTTGGCAAATACTGACTCGGAGTGGACAAATTCGGCGACTGTTTTTATACCCATGTCTTGAGCAAAGGCAACGATGCTTTTAACAATGGATTGTGAATTGACATCATGATCAATGTTTCTGATCAGCGAAGCGTCAATTTTTAAATAGTCAAAGTCTAACGACAACACATAGGCAAAATTTGAATACCCTGAGCCAAAGTCATCAACAGCCAGTTTGCAGCCGGATTTTTTTAGGGACTTTAAAAAGCGTACAGCGGCGGTGTGGGTTTCCAGGCTATGATTCTCCAGTACTTCAAAGGCGATTTTATGATTCATTTTGTATTTTTCCAGGTGTTCTTGAATCATAGCCGTTGTTTGCGGATCAAGCATATCTTCCACATCAAGATTGATAGATATCTCATTGGGCAGATCCTTGAACAGGTGAAACGATTTTTGAACCATAGCTTTCGTGATGGCCGGGTATTGTCTGGTAGCTTTGGCAATATCAATAAACTGATAAGGAGAAATAATCTTACCGCGGTTATCAGCTAGCCGCGCCAGCACTTCATAATGGGGGCTATTAGGTTCCCGGTGGTTATATATTGGTTGAAAATAAGGGATAATACGGTCATGTTTGATGGCTTCCTGGAGTAATTTTGCCCATTTGATATTATCCTGATAGCGGGCGTCAATGCCATCTGTTTCCCGGAAGAAGAGATAAGGTCTGCGTTCTGCGCGGGCTTCGCGCAGGGCGATGTCAGCCTTGATAACCAATCTTTTCGGATCAGCACTGGCAGCAAAGGCAATACCGGTGGTTACCCGTAATAAAACTTCCTGGCGATTACTCGAAAAACGGGTAGATTGAATAGTTAAGGCAATATGTTTGGCCAGCCGCTCAAAGTCATCTAAAATTATCGGCAGGTTAAGCGTGGACTGAGCATCAAGAAAGATAGCATATTCATCGGCATGCATTTTATAGAGTGAATAGCCAGAGTTGGGTAAAATATCCAGTAAAAGCCGGGCCAGGCTAACAAGTATGAAATCGCCTTCTGCATAACCGTAAAAGTTGTTTATTTGTTCAAAGTCATCAATATTAATCAGGGCTACAACCGGGACTTTGGATTTGGCAACATCCCTGAGTAAGCGTAAGCGGTTCGGGAGGCCGGTTAGTGTATCGGTATAGAGTAGCCTGACAAGCTGGTTCTCTTGTTCTTTAAGTGCGATCGTACGTTCGGCAACCTTTTTCTCTAATTTCTCATTCATTACGAGCAGTTCATGTTCAAGGCGCTTCCGTTCAGTAATATCTTTTAGGCAAGTAATAATGCCGGTTAATTCGCGCGCCTGATTTAATAAGGGAGTAGCCGTTAATATACAGTCTATTTCTTCCCCGGTCCTGTTCTTCAAAGTTATATCGCAATCGAAACGTTGTAAGGATTCTACAATATGCAGCAGCGGGCAGGACTGAGTCTGGCAACGAGGATTTGGCGTTAATGCATAGCATTTTGTCCCGAGCGTTTGTTCCCGGGTGAAGCCGGTCATCGCGGTAAAAGCATTATTTACTCTGAGGATAGTGAAATCACGGGCAATTACACACATGCCGTCAGCAGCAGAATTAAATATCTGTTGAAATTCGTCAAAGTTGGAATCTGGTTGATTCACACCCGGCTGTACCTCCTAAATATACTTATGTAATTTTATCATAACACTGGTGGGAATTTGACTATATAGGACTTTGGTCCCGGGAGAAATCACATTGCCGGCAGGAGTTACTGCCGGCAATGTTGAAAATATCAGCATTAATATTTTGCGAGGTTATTTATGATTTATATTAATGGGTTAATAAAAAAATTCGGTGACCGCATAGCCGTGAATAATCTGAGTCTGGAGATCAAGCAGGGCGAAACTTTTGGTTTGCTGGGGCCTAACGGCGCCGGTAAAACTACAACAATCCGGACTTTAACCATGCTTACCCGGCCAACAGCAGGGAATATAACTATAAATGGCTGGCAGCTGCCGCAGGATGAACTGGCTGTTAAGTCAGTGATTGGCGTTGTGCCTCAGCACTTAAACCTTGACATTGACCTGACGGCTAAAGAGAACCTCGACTTACATGGGCGTCTCCACCATATGCCCGGTGGTGTAAGGGAACGGCGGATTAATGAGTTGCTTGATTATGTTGAGCTTACAGAACGCGGCAGTGATATGGTGAATACTTTTTCCGGCGGCATGAAACGGCGGCTGATGATCGCCCGGGCACTGCTGCATAACCCCCGGGTTTTATTTCTGGATGAACCGACAGTGGGTCTGGATCCGCAGGTAAGAAGACGATTGTGGGATCTTATCCGCCGTATGAATGCCGATGGGTTGACTGTGCTTTTGACCACTCACTATATTGAGGAGGCTGAGAACCTCTGCCAGCGCGTTGCCATTATGGAAAAGGGCCGGTTAATTGCTCTCAACAGTCCGCAAGCGCTTTGTAATCGGTTTGGCAACTATGTGGTGGAGTGGATTGAGAGCGAGGGGACGCAGTATCGCTTCTTTACCGGCCGGACTGAAGCTGCGGCCTTTGCCGGAACCCTGGCGACAAATGCAACGCTGCGTCATACTAATCTGGAAGATGTATTTGTTGAATTGACTGGCAGGCGTGTCAGCGCTTAAGGGAGTAGAGACTATGCAGGCAGCAGGAGAAATTATGCAGGCCCTTGCCGCTGCAGGGCATGCAGTATATATAGTGGGCGGTGCAGTGCGGGACATATTGCGCGGGGTAGAGCCTGCCGACATTGATTTGGCCACAAATGCGGTCCCGGCGGAGATTGTGGCTGTTGCCATGAGTCAAGGCTGGCAGACTGTCACCGTGGGCGCTGCTTTTGGGGTAGTCGTGGTAGTTATTGGTGAGCGTAACTATGAGGTAGCGACCTTTCGCTGCGAACGTTATGGCACTGACAGCCACCGGCCGGAAAGTGTTGCTTTCGGGGTAGGCCTGGCCGAGGACTTGGCCAGGCGGGATTTTACAATTAACGCGATGGCTATGAGTGCTGACGGTAGGGTTGTTGATTTATTTGGGGGACGGCAGGACCTTGCAGGCAGACTGATTCGAACAGTTGGGAATCCGCATGACCGGTTTGCCGAGGATGGTTTGCGAATGTTTCGGGCTGCCCGCTTTGCTGCCCGTTTAGGTTTTGCCATTGAAACCGCCACAATGGCTGCCATTTCAACTAATCTGGGCCGGGTGAATGGTTTGTCCGTGGAGCGGGTGCGGTGCGAAATCGAAAAAACACTATTAGCTGAATTTCCCGCACAAGGGTTTGAAGTGCTGCAAACAACCGGCTTGCTGGGAACTACCTGCCAGGCTAAAGAACAGGGGAAAATATATAGTGTGCCTGTTCTGCCGGAGCTTGAGCATTTGCGCGGTTTACCGCAAAACCGGCAATATCATTTGTATGATGCCTGGCGTCATACGCTGGAAACTGTGGCCCTGACACCGCCGGAGCTACACCTGCGCTGGAGCGCGCTCCTGCATGATATTGCTAAAGGCTGGCCGGGAGTGCGTACTTTGAACCGGGCTGGGCAGCCGTCTGATCCTGGGCACGATCAAGCCGGGGCCCTGGCAGCATTGACGATTTTGTCAAGGTTACGGGTCGAACGCCGGATAATGGATAGAGTAGTGTGGCTTGTTCGTCAGCATCTGGTTTTACCGGTAGCAGAGCGTAAGGCTGTTTTAAAATGGCTTAAACGTTTAGCCGGTGATTTTAAAAGCAACAGTCAATTTACTGTTGCCTTGGCACAGCTATTCAGCCTGCATCAGGCTGACCGGTTGGCAGGCCATACCCAGCCGGACATAAACGGCCTGGAAAATATCAGGAAACTTGCCGGCCGGCTTGTGCA
Source organism: Sporomusa termitida (assembly GCF_007641255.1). Lineage (NCBI taxonomy): Bacteria > Bacillati > Bacillota > Negativicutes > Selenomonadales > Sporomusaceae > Sporomusa > Sporomusa termitida. Next base: position 4,578,342 of record NZ_CP036259.1, on the reverse strand, counting down.
GGAGGTACCGTTTTTTCCTGTCCAGCTTAGGCTGAGTGGGCAGGAAATTGCTGCCGCCATTGGCGGTGGCCCCGGTGTAGGTTGTTTTCAGCGGAATTTGTTAGAACGAATTCAGGCCGGGCAGCTAAGTAATACCCGTAATGAGCTTGTCGCTGCCCTTGATGCCCGTGCTCGGCGTATAAGGAACCCTTAGCTTCAGGGCTTAACCCCATTTGAAGAGTAGTTGCCCTTCGCCAGGGATTCAGCCGCTCTTGGCGCCCCTTTGCCGAAGCGGAAGTCTTAGAGCAGGTTAGCCACAGGATAAAAAACAGCCTGGATTTTTTAAAAGTTTTTGGCTTGAATACACTTGACTGCGGACGGCGTATCCTGTATAATCGAAAACAAGTTAAATTGCTTAACATGATGAACAGGAAGTTAATTGCTTACAATCTTCAGAGAGCCGGCGGTTGGTGAGAGCTGGCGTGAGTAACAGTTAATTCCGCCTGGAAGTGGCTGATGATAAATCTGACGGGTGCGCCCGGTATAGCGGCAAAAGTCGGCCGAAAGGCAATCTGGGTGGCAACGCGGGAAATAGCTCTCGTCCCTGTAATGGGATGAGGGATTTTTTGTTTTTAGGCTAAAACATATTCGGTCTGAGAAATATCTGTCTTGCTTGCTTCATAGTCACATGGGGGGCGAGACTTTTATGAGGTGGATTTATGGAAAAGAACTATAAACGGGTATATAATTTTAATGCCGGGCCGGCAGCACTGCCGCTTACAGCCCTGCAAAAGGCACAGGCAGAACTACTTGATTTTAATGGTACAGGCATGTCGGTTATGGAACTGAGCCACCGCAGCCAAGAGTATGAGGCCGTCCATAACCGGGCAATTGAGCTATTAAAAGAACTCCTGGCAATCCCGGCAGGGTATGAGGTTTTATTTCTGCAAGGCGGTGCCAGTCTCCAATTTGCCATGGTACCGCTTAACTTCTTGACCGCAGGAACAAAAGCCGGTTATGTCCTGACCGGTGTCTGGTCTGAAAAAGCGTATGCAGAAGCGCAAAGGCTTGGTGAGGTATTTGTTGCTGCTTCCGCCAAAGCCGGCAACTACTGCCAGATACCAGCCCTGGCCGAGATACAATATAATGTCGAAACGGCCTATTTACATATTACTTCCAACAATACCATCTTTGGTACAGCCTGGCAGGAGTTCCCTGATACCGAGGCCGTACCGCTCATAGCCGATATGTCAAGCGATATCCTGTCCAAGCCCTTTGATGTCAGCAAGTTTTCCCTGATTTATGCCGGGGCCCAGAAGAACCTTGGGCCGGCTGGTGTGACGGTGGTTATCATCCGGCGCGATTTATTGGAAAAGGCCAATAAAAATATACCGACAATGCTGCGGTACGGAATCTATGGCAAAAATAACTCGCTGTATAATACGCCGCCCACTTTTAGTATTTATATGGTAAAGCTGATGCTGGAGTGGGTAAAAGAGCAGGGCGGGGCAGCGGCCCTCTATCAGCATAATCGGCAGAAAGCGGGACTTATTTATGATGTCATTGATGGGAGCAACGGCTTTTACCTTGGCCACGCCCAGCCGGCTGCGCGCTCATTAATGAACATCACATTCCGGCTGGCCAGTGAAGCTTTGGAAAAAAAGTTTCTTGAGGCTGCCCAAGGGCATGGTTTTGTTGGTTTAGCCGGGCATCGCTCTGTGGGCGGTTGCCGGGCATCCGCCTATAATGCCGTTCCTTATGAATCCTGTCAGGCATTGCGTGAATTTATGCTGTCTTTTTACAAAGAATATGCATAGCAGGCAGCACTGCAAATGATCTAAGAGATAGAGTTTAAGGAGGAAAATATGGCAGTTACCCGATTTATATTAGTCCGGCATGGCGAAACAACCTGGAATAAGGAAGGACGCTATCAGGGCCAGATTGACACACCGCTCACCGCCTTCGGACGGGAGCAGGGCCAGCTGGCAGCTCAGGCCCTTAAGGATATTCCCATCGATATCTGTTATGCCAGCCCCCTGTCCCGGGCTGTGGATACAGCCATGATGTGTGTGGCTGCTCATGGCTTAGCCGTCAATACCGACAGCCGGTTGCTGGAGATTAACCATGGTGAATGGGAAGGTCTTCTAAGTGATGATGTTGGCAAAACGTATCCGGAGCTATTAGCCCAGTGGAAGAGTTCGGTAGTAGGTGTTACCATGCCGGGACAGGGCGGGGAGGATATTACGACTGTTCGTGACCGGTCTATGGCCGCGTTTAGGGATTTTGCCGCCCGGCATCAGGGACAAACTGTGCTGGTAGTGGCTCACGATGCGGTTAACAAGGCTGTATTGTGTGATATACTGGACATTGATTTGTCTCACTTTTGGCAGATTAAACAGGATAATACCTGTATTAATGTGTTTGAATATCAAGATGGAAAGTGGCGGCTGGTGCTCCTGAATTCAACGAATCATCTGGGATTTTTATATAGTGGAATTGAGCAAAAAGGCTTATAATAATATCATCGGTCTTCTAGGTGCCAATAACCGCAGCTTAGGAGGCCGGTTTTTCTTACCACTTAATAACCGCTCTGTTTACATTAGGAGAATGGACCCGATTTTTTACAATAATAGCAGGTGTTAACAAATGGAAACGCGAACATTATATAGTAATTAATAGTAATTCAATTTTGTGCATCAAAAAGGAGCTGTTAGTATGGATAAAGAAACAGGTTGCAATGTTGACGCTTGTGCTGCTTGCGATTGTGGTTGCACAAGCTGTGGCGGCGCCGAGGAAAGTAATTTTAACGCACGGATGCAAGAGCTTTACCAACAGGGGCAAACCGCAGTTATGCTTGCAGAGTGTGCGCAAGAACTTGCCGGGGACCCGGAACATAGCGATGCTTTTTTCTGGCGTGGTGTTGTAGCCGCTGTCACCAGTGATTTTAAACAGGCGCTTGCTGATTATACCAAAGCAATTGAACTTAATGATACCAAAGCGTCCTACTACTCTTACCGTGGCAGCGCTTACGCAATGCTTGACGACATTAAAAATGCCGTTTTAGATTATTCGAAAGCAATGCTTTACAATCCCCAGGACTGGGTTAATTATGCTAACCGTGGTGTATTGTATCTTAATAATGGTATGACTGAGCATGCGATTGATGATTTTAATAAAGCGATTGAACTCGAACCGGAAGACCTGGGGTCATATTTACACCGGGGTGATGCCTATGCCGCCCGCAATTTATTTTCCGTGGCCATTGCCGACTATAGTAAGGTACTGGACAAGTTTCCTGAAGAAACCGAGGCCCTGCTTAAACGGGGGCAGGCTTACTATGAGCTGAGCTTACATGACGAAGCCCTGGCTGATTATAATAAAGTGATTGAACTTGAACCGGATAATATTCAGGCTATTGCCATACGGGCCTCGGTATATTTAGGTCAAGGGAAATTGATTGAGGCAATTGCCGATTTTACCCGGGCCATCGAACTTGACCCTCAAGATTCCAGACCCTATTTTTTCCGGGGAATAGCCTATGCGGCCCAGCAGTCGTATGACCAAGCAATCGCTGATTTTACCAGGTCAGCCGACCTGAACCCCAACAATGCCCTTGCTTATCATAACAAAGCTCTTTGTTGTGAAATGCAAAAACAAGATAACGAGGCGATTGCTGCTTATCAGAAATTTTTACAACTTGCCGACCCGGAGGCACCGGAAGCTGCTCACGCCCGGGAGCGCCTGCAGGCACTAGGGGCCGACGCTGGCGGAAATGACATCCAATAGGAGGTAGGTTTGTTTATGGATAAACGGCGCTTAGGGCGTACCGGGCTGATGGTTACCCCCATTAGCTTCGGGGCGTTACCTGTACAGCGGTGTACAATGGCAGAGGCCAATCAGGTGCTGAATACTGCATTGGATGCCGGCATTAACTTCTTTGATACTGCCAGGGCATATACTGACAGTGAAGAAAAGATCGGGGTATGTATAGCAAATCGTCGCCAGGAATATTATTTAGCGACGAAAAGTATGGCGAGGACGAAAGCCGCTATGTCCACTGATATCCAAAATAGTCTTGCTAATATGAAGACTGAATATATTGACCTGTATCAGCTTCATAATGTCAAATCGGCAGCGGACTGGAATACGGCCATGGCTCCCGGCGGTGCACTTGAAGCTTTAAAGGAGGCGCAAACAGCTGGTAGAATTGGCCATATTGGTATAACCGGACATAATATGGACATGCTGGTAAGAGCCGTTAAAACTGGTGAATTCAGCACAGTGCAGGTGCCTTTCAACTGTGTTGAGCAGGGGGCATTGCAGGAACTGATACCGTTGGCGAAAGCAATGGATGTGGGAATCATAGTTATGAAACCCTTAGGGGGAGGCATGATTTCAGAGGTTGAACTGGCTTTGCGGTTTGTTCTTCAGCATGACGGGCTGGTCGCAATTCCCGGTATGGACCAAATTGAACATCTTGACCAAAATTTGGCGCCAACCAAAGATTTTAAGCCGTTAAATGCAGAGGAAACAGCTATATTGAAGGCCGAAGCAGCGGCATTGGGGCCTGTATTCTGCCGCCGCTGCGGATATTGCATGCCCTGTGTGGCAGGAATTGATATCCCGTCCACGTTTATTTTTCATCATCAATATACAAGATATAATATGAAAAATGTAATTCCCATGCGGTATAAAGGCCTTGAGGTCAAAGCCTCTGCTTGCATTGAATGCGGTGAATGCGAAAGTCGTTGCCCGTATAATTTGCCGATCCGCACCCGCATGAAACAGGTGGCCCAGGATCTCGGGTAGAGATACAAGGAGGAAAAAATATGGCTGAAGAAACCAAATTTGACATTGCTGTTATCGGCGGCGGCCCAGCCGGGCTGTCTGCCGCCCTGACAGGACGTATCCGTAATAAAAGGATTGCCTTATTTGAACACCTTGACTTTAGCCAAAAATTGCAGAAAGCCCATTTAGTAGATAACTATCTGGGCTTGCCGGCGGTAACCGGCAAAGGGCTCATGCAGCATTTCTCCGGGCATGCGCTGGCTCACGAACCGGTGTTGATTAAGGAAAAGGTGCTTAATGTATTTCCGGGAGAGGCTTTGTTTACTTTACTCACACCTAAAACTACCTATGAAGCCAAGGCTGTTATTTTTGCTACCGGTGTGGTTAGCACACTGCTCTTTGAAGGGGAGCGCGACCTGCTTGGCCGGGGGGTTAGCTACTGCGCCACCTGCGACGGCCGGATGTTTGAGGGACGGGATGTAGCTGTCATCTCCTATACCCAGGAAGGCGAGAATGAAACTGCTTTCTTAGGAGAAATTTGTCGTAATGTGTACTTCTTGCCCCAGTATAAGGGCGACTTTAGCCATCTGCGTTCCCCTGTAAAAGTTCTGACAGCTAAGCCCAAGGCCATCACCGGCGATGGGCAGGTAGAAAAGCTGGTAACTGATAAAGAAGAATTGAAGGTACATGGTGTTTTTATCATGCGTCAGTCTGATCCGGTTGAAAACCTGCTGCCTGGTCTGGAGCTTGATGGTGAAGTGATTAAGGTATACCGGGATCTGTCGACAAATATCCCCGGGGTATTTGCCGCCGGTGACTGTACCGGTAAACCATGGCAGATTGCCAAAGCAACCGGTGAAGGTCTGGTAGCTGTATTAAGTGCGATTACCTATATTGATAAACAAGTGAAATAAAAAAGCGAGACTGCTTGGCCTGCCGCAAATGATGGCTGGGATAACCCCGCCAGATCATTATCAGATGTAAGGCTCAGTCTCGTTTTGTTTCCATAAACAAGGTATATATGATTAAAGTCGCTTTGTCGTTTGCCGTTCTTCACGTCTGCGGCTGTACAACGCCAGCAAGTCAGGCGGTTCAGGTGATTTTAATAAATAGTCGGGAGCTAGCTCTGCACATTTTTCTACCGCGGCTTTCAAGTCATAATATACCTCCCATTTGCCTTTGACCAAATCCTTACCGGTCAGACGGAGCAGATAGGCAGGATGATAAGTGGCAATAGCAGGAATGCCATATTTGGTAGTAAACCACCGGCCGCGGTCTTTGGTGATACGGGCATTAGGCGACAGCAAATATTTTAAAGCCACACTGCCAAGCGCAATGATAATCTTAGGTTGAACCAGTGCCAGTTCCTTGTCCAGCCAGGTAAGGGCACAAAACAGGCCTTCTTCTACTGTTGGGGTACGGTTGTTTCGGGGGCGGCATTTTATGATATTAGTCGTATAAATCTTATCACGGGTAACGCCGACACTGGTAAGTGCCTTATCTAGAAGCTGGCCGGAAGGGCCTACCAGAGGTACGCCATATTCGTCCTCAACCCCGCCTGGTCCTTCCCCGATAATGGCCAACGGACTGTAAGGTGTACCATTATAGGAGGTGGGGCCGATCGCGTCCTGGCGCAGGTGGCAGGCGCTGCAAGCCAGAAGCGATTGCTCAAGTTGTTCGTGAGTGTCCTGTGTCATGATTTCACCTCAGTATTCTATTTCGCTTTGCAAAATTAAAATTCCTTTGGAGAAATGGAAAAAAATCTAGTCCCTGCTGCCGCTGCTCAATTGACTAGGCAAGCATGTATTTTTAGTAAACTTTATGTATTAAATAGTAGGATATAATTGTTTTGCCGGCAATATAATTTAATAGAGTGTAAATAAAATAGCTTGACGCTCCTTGTCCTGCCAATTAGAATAGAATTAATTACATAATATTACCTTATAAACTTTATTGTCTACTGTAGATGCCGGTAAAAGGCTGGACCACATCAAGAAAGGAATTAAAGTTCATGAGCATAATTGAGGCGCTTTGTGATGTGATCGGCGAACGGGATAGATATACAGTCGAACATAGCAAAAATGTGGCTTGCCTAATGGCTGGTTTCGCTGAATATGCAGAACTCCCTGTGGAAGATGTGACCCTTGCTTATGTTGTCGGGATCGTTCATGATGTGGGTAAAGTCAGTGTTCCTGATGATATTTTAAATAAATCAGGAGACCTGACAGACGCTGAACTTGCAGTTATCAGACAGCATCCTGATGTTGGTGCTGATATTTTGGCTGAGGTTGAGGGACTGAATAGGATCGCCACAATTGTCCGTCATCATCATGAACGATATGATGGTAAAGGGTATGGTACCGGCTTGGCAGGGGACTCTATCCCTTTTTTTAGCCGCATGCTGGCGGTATGTGACAGTTTCGATGCCATGACAACTGTGCGTTGTTACCGGCGGGAGCCATTTAGTATCGCTAAAGCGCTGGATGAAATTAGCCGGTGTGCCGGTTCGCAATTTGATCCGGTAATAAGCCGGTGTTTTATTGATTTTATTAATGACTGTCAAAAGTATGATACTTTAACCGCTGCTCATGCTTAAGTGCATTTAAAACTGGCAGTACTGCCAGTACTTTACAATTTGTATTGAATAATGTATAATTTTATAATGCATAATAAATAGTAATCTCAATATCGTTTGTTGCAATGACAGGGCAGCGCATAATTTGGAGTTTTCAGAGAGCTGGCGTGAGGTGCGAGCCGGTAACGTAATTATGTCATCCACCCTATGAGCATGCGGTGATGAGCCGTACGGAACACGCCCGTTATGCGTGCCGAGCGGACTCAGCGAGTCAATCAGGGTGGCAACGCGGGAGAAATTATACTCCCGTCCCTATCACAGGGACGGGAGTTTTTTATGTTAAGGAGGAAGATAAGCATGTTAGATATCAAATTCGTGCGGGATAACCCCGGGGCAATCGAACTGGCGCTGACCAACCGGGGAGCAGCCATGAGCTTGGATGAGTTTATCAGCCGGGAAAAAGAGCGGCGGGGGTTATTAGCCGAAGTAGAAATACTTAAAAACAAGCGGAATACTGTGTCTCAGGAAATCAGCAAAAAGAAAAAAAATGGTGATAATGCTGAGGATATGATTCTGGAGATGCGGGCGGTAGGAGACCGCATTAGCGCTATTGATGCCAAAGTCAAAGAAGCCGAGTCCGCCCTGGCCGCTATTATTATGAGCATTCCCAATGTACCGCATGCCTCTGTGCCTGTGGGTAAAGATGAACATGACAACAAAGAAATTCGCCGCTATGGTACGCCGCGTGACTTTGCTTTTACACCGCTTGCTCATTGGGAAATTGGTGAAAAATTAGGTATTCTTGACTTTGAGCGGGGCGGTAAAGTAACCGGCGCCAGGTTTACTTTTTACAAAGGTCTGGGTTCCCGGCTGGAACGCTCGTTAATCAACTTTATGCTTGACCTGCATACCCAACAACATGGCTACACTGAGTTTTTCCCCCCATTTATTGTCAATGAAGCCAGCATGATTGGCACAGGTCAGTTGCCTAAGTTTGCGCAGGATATGTTTAAGCTGGAAGGTCTTGACTATTATCTTATTCCAACGGCCGAAGTACCAATTACTAACCTGCATCGCCAGGAAATTCTGGATGCCAAGGATCTGCCGCTTTATTATACAGCCTACAGCGCGTGTTTCCGGGCTGAAGCCGGCGCTGCCGGCCGAGACACCCGGGGCCTTATTCGTCAGCACCAGTTCAACAAAGTAGAGATGGTTAAGTTCAGCCTGCCGGAAGAGTCGTATAATGAGCTGGAAAAGCTGACTCTTAATGCGGAAAAAGTATTGCAGCTGTTAGGTTTGCCGCACAGAACCATGTTATTGTGTTCAGGTGACATGGGGTTCTCATCGGCAAAGACATACGATCTGGAGGTATGGCTGCCTAGCTTTAACACCTATCGCGAGATTTCATCCTGTTCTAACTTTGAAGATTTCCAGGCCCGGCGGGCAGAGATTAAATTTCGCCGTGAGCCAAAAGCAAAACCAGAGTTTGTCCACACTCTAAACGGATCGGGTGTGGCAATTGGCCGGACGGTTGCCGCTGTTTTGGAGAATTACCAGCAAGAAGACGGGTCAGTCATTGTGCCGGAAGTCTTACGGCCTTACATGGGTGTAGATATAATCAGGTAATACAGGACCCCGGCGCTTATGTTGCTTAAAGTGCTGGGGTTTGGTTATCTAGACATGATTAACCGGAACGAGATAGGGGCTTAAAATGTACATAATTATTGCAAATAGCAGTAATAGCAAAAGATATTTTATCATTTCTTCCCCTCCCTCCTTTTTTTACATATTTTGTTTCATTTGTTAATTATAACAAATGAAACAAAATAAATGAAGTTATTACGGTAATAATGTTAGGCTCTAATCGCTTGCATACCTGGCATCCCTGGGGATTATACATAATTAAATAAATTCATTTAATGTATCTGTAGTTGCATTGGCGTAGACATAAATTATCTTGACTTTTAGTACTGTTAATCATACAATTTAAGTAATTCTATATGGAACAGGCGCCCGATCGGGCTTAAAAGGGAAGCCGGTGCGAATCCGGCACGGTCCCGCCGCTGTAATGGTGAGCCAACTGCAATGAGCCACTGAAATAGTAACCTATTTTGGGAAGGCGTAGTCTGGTGATGAGCCTAAGTCAGAAGAACTGCCTGTTTGACAATCACCGTTTTCACCCACGCGCGATGGGGAGGGGATTTGCGTCAATTCGGCAAATAATCTCTGCCACGCCGCGCGTGGACAGAGATTTTATTTTTTAAGGAGTTGTTTAGATTATGTCAGGAATTTTTTACGGTGTCGGTGTAGGCCCCGGCGATCCCGAATTACTCACTTTGAAAGCCATTAATGCCATTAAGTCGGCCGATGTAGTAATTGCTCCCCGGACTGAGAAAAAAGACGAAAGTACGGCGATGTCGATTGCCCGTCCATATATTCAAGAAGGCAGTGAGGTTTTGGAACTGGTATTTCCCATGAACTATAACGCCCAAGCCTTGTCTGAGGCGTGGGTGAGCAATAAAAGCATAATCCTTGGCTTGTTAGATGCCGGCAAGAAAGTTGCTTTTCTAACCTTGGGGGACCCTATGCTTTATAGCACATACATGTATGTGTATCGGCTGCTGGAAGATTCAGGTCATGAAATCGTTAATATTCCTGGCGTTAACTCGTTTTCTGCTATTGGCAACCGCCTGGGAGTGGCACTGGCTGAAGGTGGCGATATTCTGAGCATCGTACCGGCCACCATTGATGAAAAGCGGCTGGAGCAGGTACTGGCGGTATCTGATAATGTTGTTCTTATGAAAGTATATAAAAATTATACGGAAATTGTCGAAAAACTGCAGAAACATGGCATGGTTGAAAATGCTGTTATGGTCTCGAAATGTGGTCTGGAGGGTGAAGAAATTATTCACGACCTGATAACCGCCGGCAGTAAGAAAGTAAACTATTTATCGACCATTCTTACTAAACGCTCCAAAGTGAGTAAACACGCATTGGCATGAGCAGCAGTTCTTTAGCGGCACTTCTGCGGCGCAAACAGGCTAATGTCCGTATAGCAGGCTTGATCCTGCTGGTGGCAACGGTGTTGTTTGCTTTAGCGGCGGTTGGGTTCGGCCGGGCTGATATCAGCATGGTTGATGCGGCGGCTGTTATTTATGGTAAGCTGACTGGCAGCCAGGAAGCCTATAGCTCTATTCATGCTGCTCAGACGGCAATCATCTGGGATATTCGCCTGCCGCGTATTCTGGCTGCTATTGCTGTTGGCGGCGGCCTGGCTGTGGCCGGAGTGGTTTTTCAGGCGTTGCTGATGAATCCTCTGGCTGACTCCTATACCATGGGTGTATCAACCGGCGCTGCTTTTGGTGCCAGCGTTGCCATCTATCTCAATATTTTTGCCCAGGGGGGCCTGCCTGTGACAGTGTTTGCTTTTGGCGGTGCTGTCCTTACATTGTTAATTGTTATGTCAATGGCGCGGGTAAAGGGGTATGTGTCATCGGCGAATCTGGTTATTGCCGGCATTATTGTCAGCAGTATCCTGTCCGCAGCAATCACAATGGTTAAAAGTCTGGCCGGTGAGCAGGTATCAGCTATTGTTACCTGGCTGATTGGCAGTTTGGCGGCTAAAAGCTGGGAGCATGTGGTGTATGCCTGGCCGCTGATTATGGCTGCTTGTTTTTTGTGCTATTATTATGCCGGCGATCTCAATATTTTGTCACTCGGTGACCGTGAAGCGCGCAGTCTGGGTATTAACGTGTCACGACTGCGGACAATTCTCTTGGGCGCCGGCGCACTTATTACGGCCGTATGTGTCGCTATTGGCGGTATTATTGGTTTTGTCGGCCTGATTGTGCCTCACATGGTCAGGATGGTAACTGGTTCGGATAATAAGGCCTTGATTCCGTTATGTGGTCTGACCGGTGGGTTGCTACTCTTGACAGCTGATACTTTTGGCCGGTCGGTTGGCAATATTGAGATACCTGTCGGCGTATTGACAACACTATTAGGCGGCCCTTTCTTTGTATATATTTTCAGGATACGCAATAAGACGCTTGGGTAGGGGCGTTTATGATGATTAAAGTAGAAAACATACAATTTAATTATGGTGATAAACCAGTGCTGCGTGATATTAGCTTGCCTATTCGTCAAGGTAGTTTTACCGGTATCGTAGGACCCAATGGCTCCGGGAAAACGACGTTGCTCAATATCATGACAGGTCAGCTGAAGGCGGCTGCCGGTAGGATAACAATAAAAGCCCGGGATATCACTTCCTACAGAATTGAGGAAGTGGCCCGCTATATTGCTGTTGTACCGCAAAATATGGATATCAGGTTTCCTTATACCTGTCTGGATATTGTCGGCATGGGCCGTACGCCGTTTAAGGCCAGGCTGCAGGGTCTGAACGACGGCGATTTAAGAATCATTGAAAATGCCATGCGGATTACTAATACGCTTACTTTTGCCGGGCGGCTTATTACAGAACTAAGTGGTGGCGAACGTCAACGGGTGTTATTTGCCAAAGCCCTGGCCCAACAGCCGGAAATCCTGTTTTTAGATGAGTCCTTCTCTAATATGGATATTTTTTATAGCATTACGTGTCTGAATCTGCTCAAGGAATTATGTGCAAAGCAGGGATTAACAGTAGTAGCTATTATCCATGATCTTAATCTTGCCAGCGTTTTTTGTTCAGAGGCTGCTGTTCTTAAGGCCGGCCGGCTGGTCGAACAGGGGCCGGCATCAGCTGTACTTAACCCTGAACTTATCCGGGATGTGTTTAAGATCAAGGTAGTACGTGCCGGTGAGGCAGGCCTGGCCGTACTCTCCGACTTGTAAACGGATGAACTTTCGTGAAGGGGAGATATAAGGCAATGAAAATAAAATTTCTAAGCATCACTGGCATTGTTGTGCTGCTGTTGTCCCTGCTGGGCTGTGGATCTCCTAAACAGCCGGTTAGTCCGGGTGAGGGCAACATAAGTATTGTTGATGATTTAAACCAAACGATCGTTCTTGCGCAGCCGGCAAAGCGGATTATTTCTTTGTATTCGGCCCATACTGAAAACCTAATAGCCCTTGGTCTGGGGCCGGAGATTATCGGTGTCAGTACGACTGAATCGGATCCTGTTGCTCAAAATAAACCGGTATTTGACTACCGCGCCGACCCGGAGAAAGTCCTGGCTGCCCAGCCTGATATTGTTATTATCAGACCTTTCATTAAACAAAGTTATCCGGATTTTATTAAAACCTTAGAGCAGGCAAATATTAAAATCGTTTGCCTTTACCCTGAGAAATTCGAGGATTTTGACAGCTATATTCATAAACTCGCGGTATTAACAGGCCGGGAGCAACAGGCTGCTGACCGTCTGGCTGCTTTTCATAACAAGCTCACAGAGATCGCTGACCGTACAGCTAAGGCGCCTGTTAAAAAGCAGGTCTACTTTGAGTCAACTGCCACTGAGTACCGGACAATTACACCGGCAAGTACGCCCGGGACCGTACTTAATCTGGCCGGCGCCATCAACGTGGCTGCCGATGCGCAGGCAATAAAAACAACCGGCAGCATTGCTGCTTATGGCAGTGAGCGTCTCCTGATGAAGGCCGATGAAATAGACGTCTTTCTGGCGCAGCGGGGACCAATGAACCCCGGGATTACTGTCGACGCAATTAAGCAGCGCCCGGGCTTTGATAAAATCAAGGCAGTACGACAGGAACAAGTCTATATTGTTGACGAGAAGCTAGTTTCAAGCCCGACCTTCCGTTTGGCTGAGGGGGTTGAGCAGTTGGCAAAATTGATTTATCCGGAGGTATTTTGACCATGACCTGAACCTGATAAAAATTTCCCGGGCAGCCGCACTTACTAAGTTTCTAGGGAGCAGTGATCGCACTTATATTCGTAGTCGCCTGAAGAGGGGTAGGTAATGCAACAAATTTGCCAGCAATGTAAAACAGTATGTGGGCAGGATGAGATACGTTGTCCCCGCTGCCATAAATTACTGCGGACTTACTGTGACGGAAGTGCACTGAGTGCAAAGCAAAAAAGAAGTGTTACGAATGAAAAAGACCTCAGAGCCGGGAACTCTGAGGTCTTTTTCAAGGGATAAGAGAAATCCTTACCTAAAAGGCACAGGCGGCTTCCGCCGGCGGCCTAAAAGGACTTGTCAAGCCAGGTTTTCTAATCGTAACATTATTTAGCCATATCAGCAGGATCAATGATGGCAATATCGCCTTCCTCGCCAGTCCGGATGCGGATAGCATTGGCAATAGGGTAAACAAAAATCTTTCCATCGCCGATCTGGCCTGTACGGCATGCTGTCTTAGCAGCTTCGAGCACCTGCTCTACCGGTACTTCGCAGACAACAATTTCAACCTTAACCTTGGGCACCAGATTGATATTGTATTCTTGCCCACGGTAAATCTCCCGGTGACCTTTTGTCAGGCCGCAGCCATACACTTGGGTTACTGTCATACCGGTAACGCCAATATTGTTCATGGCCGCTTTTAGTTCCTCAAGCTTTTCCGGACGGGTCATAATTTCAATTTTTGTTATTGGGCGCATTTACTTTCCTCCTAATCCTAACAATATTATTAAGTATAGTGTAATTTACCAGGAATACTTTGGCAACTATTTCCTGCGGGGCGTGCAAGTATAAATAATAAAGACCTCAGAGTCAGCTTGCACTGAGGTCTGAGGTCCTTTTGCATCGAATACCCTATTTCGGCATATCAGCCGGATCGACAATGGCAATATCGCCTTCTTCACCGGTGCGGATACGAACCGCATTGGCGATCGGGTATACAAATATTTTTCCATCCCCGATTTTACCGGTTTGACAAGCCTGCTTAGCAGCCTCCAGTACCTTTTCCACCGGTACCTCACAAACAACAATCTCAACCTTAACTTTTGGCACAAGGTTAATATTGTACTCCTGGCCACGATAGACTTCGGTATGTCCTTTAGTGAGGCCACAACCGTAAACCTGAGTAACGGTCATGCCGGTAACCGCAATCTTATTCATGGCTGCTTTAAGCTCTTCTAATTTTTCCGGGCGGGTAATAATCTCAATTTTGGTTATTGGTTTCATGCCGATTTCCCCCTTTTCTCAGAGCAAAATTTAAACTAAAGCTACACTGAAGTTGTTTTGGCAGATGAATCCTGACTGGCTGAGCCAAGTCCGATGTGTGAACCAGTCATAAAGTCTTGATAGGCATAACCGCGTTCGCCATGATCAGTGATATCAAGGCCCTGAATTTCCTGGTCGGCAGTAGCACGGATTTGCATGAAGAGGCCAATGACTTTCAGGATGATGAAGGTCATCACCGCAGCCACTACCCAACTGGCAACAACACCGATAAGCTGGGTTGTGAGCTGACCGGCGTTGCCGTAGAACAGCCCGTCAGCGCCGCCCGGATTAACTGCGGTCGAGGCAAATAAACCGGTTGCAATTGCCCCCCACGTACCGCCAATACCATGTATGCCGAAGACATCGAGAGCATCGTCATAGCCCAGTTTCGCTTTCGCCACAGCTACTGCCAGGAAGCAAATAATACCTGCGCCAAGACCGATAATCAATGCGGGCATGGGGCCGACAAAACCGGCAGCAGGGGTTATTGCAACAAGACCGGCAATACAACCGGACACCGCACCAAGGATGGTAGGTTTGCCATGCTGTACCCATTCAGTAAGCACCCAGGAGACGGTGGCGGCTGCAGCCGCAATCTGGGTTACTGCAAAAGCACCGGCCGCAAGGCCGTTGGCGGAGAGGGCGCTGCCGGCATTGAAGCCAAACCAGCCAAACCAGAGCAGGGCGGCACCAAGAACGGTCATTGGCAGATGATGGGGCAATATAACGTCAGTGCCATAGCCTTTGCGTTTACCAATCATCAAAGCAACAACCAAACCGGAAACCCCGGAAATAATATGAACTACAGTACCGCCAGCGAAGTCAAGGACCCCTAATTCGCCGATCCAGCCGCCGCCCCATACCCAGTGAGCGACCGGGTCATACACAAATGTTGCCCAGGCCAAAGCAAATACAACAAAAGCAGGAAACCGCATACGTTCAGCAAAAGCGCCGGTAATAAGAGCTACGGTAAGAACGGCAAACATTCCCTGGAAAATCATGAACGCCTGATGGGGGATTGTTTCAGAATAATCAGGATTCGGGTCCAGGCCAACCCCGCTAAGGCCTGCCCAGTCTAAAGAGCCGATGAAATGGTTGATGTCAGGGCCAAAGGCCAGCGAATAACCAAAAAGAACCCATTGCACAGTTATAAGGCCGAGTATAAAGAAGCTTTGCATGATAGTGCTAAGTGCATTTTTTGTTCTGACCATACCACCATAAAATAGTGCCAAACCAGGAGTCATAAGCATAACAAGAGCAGCGCATATGAGAACAAAAGCAGTGTCGCCGGTGTCAATTGCCGATTCAGCGGGCGCGTCGGCGGCAAAAACTACCGGTACCAGGATGAACATTAACAGTAAACACATAGAAAAGATAGTACATAATTTCTTCACAGGTAATCCCTTCCTTTTAATTAGATTTTTTGAGGTAACAGCCGTTATCTGGACAATGCATCCCCCCCATGTACCAAACAGAAAGCGTCCTATAGGTCAATAAACCTTTAGGACGCCATTGTCCGGAAAACCAGGTAATTAGACAGAAAGAGCCTTCGCTATAGGTGCGAAGGCTCCATTGCCTAAGTCATTTTCTTATTGTAGTCACTATACCAAATTGAATATGCCTGTGTCAAGCAAAATCTCTGGAAAACACAAGAAATGTTTGCTGCGGGTAGAAAAAAAGCTCGTATTGCCGGCAAGAGTCTCTCTACCTTGAATAATTCTACCGCCCGTGATATATTATATACGTTGGGAGTGGATGGGGCCTGGTGGCTTCTGCAGTCTTCAAAACTGTCCGTTGGGCGCTAACCCGTCCAAGGTGGGTTCGATTCCTACACGCTCCCGCCACAGAAGATCCGCAAATTTTTTAATATGTGTGTTAATGGAAGCAGGTTAATTGCCAGCAGGCAATACTTGCTTCTATTTTTATTGAGAGCCAGTGGCATAAAGAATGATCATTTTATCACCGGCCGGTGCCATTGGATTATTGCTGTGGTTAAATAAATAGAGAATCAAAGCAGGATTTTATGGAAGGATTTAGAAGATTGTTATAAGCTGCCTTAAGTAATGCAGTCGAAGATATTATTTTATCACAAGTGAGGTTGGGAAAGAACAATGAGCAGCGAAAGTGAACAGTTGAACCAGGACTGTACAATTGAATTGAGGCCTATTACTCCTAATCGGCTTCAGGATTTTTTGGCAATGCAGGAATTGGAGCAGTTGGTCTGGCAGATGCCCCATTCCGTACCCCTGCATCAACTGGTAACCGTAGCTAAAAACGGCGGTATTCTGCTGGGCGCTTTTGCCGGCAGCCTTATGGTTGGGCTTTTGTATAGTTTCCCCGGGTATCTTGGCCGGCAGGTTTATCTATGCTCACATATGCTGGGGATCCGGGAGGGTTGGCGCAAGTGCGGGTTGGGGAAAAAATTAAAGCTGGCCCAGGCTGAAGCGGCGAAAGCCTTAGGGTATTCTTTGGTTACCTGGACATATGATCCGCTGGAGTCAGTTAACGCCAATCTTAACATCAGTAAGCTGGGGGCGGTTTGCTCGACCTATATTGTTAATTGTTATGGCGAGATGAATGATAGTCTCAATCAGGGGCTGCCCTCTGACCGGTTTCAGGTAGCCTGGTGGTTAAATCAACCGCCGGCGCCACGACTGCCACAAGGCTTAGCCTGCGAGGCTGTCTGCTGGCAACTTCGCGAACAGGGACTGATTGAACCGGTAGAGACAGCTGAGCTAACGGCTGATATTCTAGCGAAAGTGGTGCAGGTAACGGTCGTGGTGCCGGCAGATATTCAGGCAATGAAAATTATCAATAACGATTTGGCCAAAACCTGGCGGCTGGTAACCCGGCAGGCATTTGTTGCATTATTTGCTGCCGGCTGGGCTGTGGCTGGTTTCCGGCGTTTGCCAGGAATTCCCGTCAATGAATATATTTTAGTGCGGCTGGAGCAGTTGGGGTTGACCCAGCCCCCCTGGGAAAAAGATTAAAAGAAAAGGATGATGAGAATGCGGTTAGCGGCTGTGACCTTACGGGCGATGCGAATGCGTCTGAAGGCGCCTTTTACCACAAGCTTTGGTACTGAGTGGGATAAGGATTTTATTCTGGTGGAAATCAAAGATACAGAAGGGCGTTCCGGCTGGGGCGAGGCGGTAGCGATGAAAGCGCCCTTATATAATGAAGAAACGGTAGGCACAGTTTGGCTAATATTGAAGGAATTTCTGATTCCTGCACTCCTGCAGCAGCCACCCGGGCATCCCCGGGAAGTGGCCGGTCTCTTTCGCCCAATCCGCCGAAATTATATGGCTAAGGCTGCTCTGGAAGGGGCTGTCTGGGACTTGTATGCTGTAGCGGAAAACATGCCCTTGTACCGGGTACTCGGGGGAACCCGGACAGTAATTGATGTCGGTATCAGCCTGGGGATTGAAAGTACAGTCGATAAGCTGCTGGCGCAGGTAGAAAAATATGTGGCGGCCGGTTATAAAAGAATTAAAATCAAGATAAAACCTGGCTGGGATATTGATACTGTTGCTGCCGTCAGGCAGCGGTTTCCGTCAATTCAGCTGATGGCTGATGCCAATTCGGCTTATACACTGGCCGATTCGGCCCACTTGGCGGCCCTGGACCAATATAATCTGATGATGATTGAGCAGCCTTTGGCCCATGATGATATCATTGATCATGCCGTATTGCAAAAAAATATACAGACGCCTATTTGTCTTGATGAAAGTATCCATTCAGTTGAGGATGCCCGTAAGGCACTGACACTGGATAGTGGCCGGATCATTAATATTAAAGTGGGCAGGGTAGGGGGGCTTACTGAGGCCAAAGCTATTCATGATTTATGTGTGGGCAGGGGTATACCGGTCTGGTGCGGTGGTATGCTTGAATCAGGGATTGGCCGGGCCCATAATATTGCCATTACCACCCTGCCCGGGTTTACTTTGCCCGGAGATACAGCTGCTTCCAGCCGGTATTGGGAAGAAGACCTGATCGAACCTGAGGTTACCGTTCAGGATGGTGTTATTGAGGTACCTGACCGGCCGGGTATTGGCTATGCTCTGTGCCATGAGCGGATTGATAAATATACATTATATAGTGAAACATTCCGGATCTAGAAGACTTTGCCGGCGATGACGCGGCAAATCATTTGAGCCCCAACCTACCATTCGGCGGAGGCGATGCTGGCATGGATATTAAGTCTAAGGTTATTGAGAATTATGAGGTATTACACCAACTGCCGGAGCTAGGTTTCATGGAGCAGCGGACAGCTGCCTTTTTAGCGTCAGGTTTGCGTCAGGCCGGCTATCAGGTTGCCGATCAAATCGGCGGGACAGGTGTAATTGGCAGGCTGCACGGCCCGCAGGCCGGGCCGGTAGTGGCGGTCAGGGCTGACATGGATGCTCTGGCGCACACCGTAGAAGGGCGGGAAACAGCGATTCATTCCTGCGGGCATGATGCTAATTCAGCTATGGTGCTGACTATGGCTGAGGCCATTGCTGCCAAGGGCCTCAGCAAAGGCGTGTTAAAAATAATTTTTCAACCTGCCGAAGAAACCTTACAGGGGGCCCGCAGGTTGATTGAGGCCGGGGCTATCGAAGATGTGGATATACTTATAGGTATTCATTTACGTCCAATTGAGGAAGCGCGGCTTGGCCAGGCGACCCCGGCTCTTTACCACGGGGCTAGTGCTATTATTGAGGCGGAAATTAACGGCGTTGCTGCTCATGGCGCCAGGCCTCATCTGGGGGTCAATGTGATCGATGCGGCGGCGGCAGTGGTGCACGCCGTTAATGCAATTCATGTTAACCCCGTAGTGCCGGCTTCGGTTAAAGTAACCAAACTGCATGCCGGCGGTCCGGCGCTTAACGCTATTCCGGACCGGGCCGAACTGGCGCTGGATCTTCGGGCCCAGCATAACCAGGTAATGGCGGATTTGATCGCTAAGGCCGGGGGCGCGGTGGTCACCGCGTCAGCTGCGGTGGGGGCAACGGCAGTGACCCGGATTAAGGGCTTAGTGCCGGCTGCAGAATATGACACTGTGCTTATTCACACAGCTGGAGAGGCAATTACGGAAATCCTGAGTCCGGCAGGACTGCTTGCGAATATTAATACCCCAGGGGGCGAAGATTTTCATTTTTACAAACAATCGAAACCTATACTCAAAACCTGCTATATTGGGTTAGGCGGCGATGTAATGCCGGGCCTGCACCATCCGGCAATGCGCTTTAACACTGAGGCTCTTGGTTATGGGACATGTATTCTGCTGAAACTGATTGATAAATTGCTGATTTAGTCACAGTATAGCTTGGGCAGCTGGATAGCAGGGAAAAGCGTATTTAATTTCAATAGGTACTTGCGTGTACTCAAAGAATTCTAATATCTGCTCATCTTCTACTGGGACCAGGCGGAATCAAACAGCAGAATGCGGTCGTAAAATCCCCAAATTCTGCCTGGCATCAATGCTGTCCCATTTAAGCTGTTCAATAAATATTTTGCGCCAGTTCTCAAGCCAGCCACCTGTAATATAAAACATCTTTGCCTGGGCATCCAACTCTTTTAATCTACCACCAAGCAGGATTTCAATACAGTTTTTTGCTGGCAAGGTATTGCTGCCACAGTCTGCAGCAATGTTTTCTATATCCGGATGACACATGGTTCTGAACCCCAATAATATTCTTACTGTTACCCATCTTTTGCAAGCCGGATTTAGCGCAGACTCCAGTTTTTAAAATCCGCATGCAAACCAGCTTCCACGTATTGCACTTCAATATTTTTCTGTTTTAAAAGCTGCTCAGCTTCGGTGCGTAGCATCTCACAGCATAAGAGTCTATTTGCCATTTGATTTACCTCCCTGTTATTTCCTTGCTCTAATTATAGATGTCATTGTAGCTAAGAATATAAAACATTTAACAGAGACGGGGATTAATAAGTGTTAAATAGTTAATAGCATATCCTCTTTTCCCGGAGTACTCTTGTATTAGTTACCGTATACCTAATACAAGGAGTGATAAACATGGGCACTGAATTGAATGCCACTCATCAGCCTGCCGTGCTTAGCTCTGAAGTGCATTTAGCATCGCCTTTTATGGGCTTAGCGTCTGTTCCCAGGCAGGGGGAGTCTCACTTGATTGTGGTGGGAAAAGTAAAGCAGATAACAAATGCAGGCAGTTGGTTTTTGGTGTGTATAAAATGGAGAAAACGCAGGTAGATTTAATGGAAACCGGCCGCTTGCAGGCGGTTGCGGTTTCAGGTAAGCAGGGGTACCGGTTTACCGGCAAAGCTATAGTTCAAAACGGGAGCTTATATTTACAATACAGGCAACGACGGCGTTGCTCTAACGGCGTAGCATAGTAGGATACAGCCGGCTCAGTACGAGATACTCTGTCGCTGTTTACAACCGGCAGCAACAAAATCGCAAACATATATAAATTGTGTATTGAATGTTTTTAGAGTAAAGAGTATAATCCCATCTTTGACAGTTGGGAGATAAAAATAGTCTGAAACGCCTTGTATATAAGGCGTTTCAGACTATTTTAAGAAGCAAAAAAATGCGTACCTTTTATTGTTTTTTTGTAGACTTAAAAATTTTTTTCATTTGCTTTGTACCTACAATCTCATAATCGGTACGGAAGCCAAAAGTCTCATGTAGAGCATCGGTAAAATCGGTTCTGGTATAAGTGGGAACATACCCTTCTCCAGGAACGCAATAAAAATTCATGGTCCGTAGCTGGCTAATGATTTCGGTGCTTGTAAAATTTTCTTTTACCCTTTTTTCCAGATATCTGTAGATTGTTAGTGCTAAAAAACAGGTTGTAAAATGTGCTTTAATCCGGTCATCCCGGCTAAGATATACCGGTCTTGCCCTGAAATCGGATTTTAACAGGCGAAAACATTCTTCTATTTCCCAACGCTTGTGATTGATCTTAGTAATAGCAGGAGCATCCTCTTCGAGATTTGTGCAGACGGCATAGAAGCCATCATAAGCTTCTTCGTTTGCGATGATTTCCTGATCGATAGTGTAGAATTCATTTTTGGCAATTTCACCTTCAGTTGTCACATTTGTCCTTGAGATAAAACGCTTACAATCAGTCTGGCGGTGTTTTTTTAATGAGGAAGGATTTGATTCAAGCAGTTTACAGGCGCGTTCTATCTGCCGGCTTCGGATACATCGCTGGTAGTTTTGGTATTTGAAAGAGAAAGTAACGATGAGCTTCTGCTCTAAACCGTCTTCTTTTATCCAGCGCTCCTTGTAGAAGGTGGCGTTCTGATAGTTTTCTTTGGCCTCTTCGGACTGAGCTATTTGGGAAATATCAAACGCTCCCCTTACCTGAGGCAGAGACCAGCCCTCTGTAGCTAAAGCCCACTGCTTGAGATGTTTTTTCAGCTTTCTCACAGACTGAGTGGTAATAAAGGCACGGTCTTTCTTGTCATTGAATTTGCGATTATCGATGGAAGAGAGTCCGGCATCCGTACAAACAATAAATTTAGCCAGAGAGAAATCCGTAAGAATCTTTTTTTCTAACGGCTGTAGGGTAAGTTGTTCATTAGTGTTGCCGCTGTGAATGCAAAAAGCAAGGGGAATGCCATCCCCATCCATAAACAGTCCCATTTCCACAATCGGATTGGGCCTGTTTTCTTTGGAAGGGCCATACTGTTTATCGCCACTTTCCTGCTCAATTTCAAAAAAATAGTTGGTACAGTCGTAGTAAAGAATTGTATCATTGCGTTTTGAGACAGCCAGGCTATTTTTGTAAAGCTCAGCTTGAATAAAATCGGATTCTTTGGCAATGACTTCAAGAGCACGGTAAACATGCTGGATTTCAAAATCAGGCTGTTCCAGAAGCGTCTTGGAAAGCTGGCAGGTATTGAGCTTAGAGGCAGGAAATAGAATTCTGCCATAAACCAGCCTTGAGAGAATCGAATCAAGGGGAAACGAAAATTTATAGCGTTCAGAAATAGAGCGGCAAATATGATGAAGGTTTAAGTCATGGTACAACTGTTGGAGAAAAAGATAGCCACCATTGAAGGATACCTGGTCCCCTTTAGGGATAAGCTTGGACTGGGATCGCTTTATAAAGATATGTCCAGCTGCTTCTTTTTCCTTTTTAGTTAATTTATCAATATACGCTTTTGCCCACACATAAGGATCCTGCCCATTGAGCTTTTCCCGGAGTTCTTTTTCCGTGCCAAGCTTTTCAACGGTAATGGTCTTTTCTTTTTTATCAACATAAACTGTTTTTGTGACATAAAGGGAGGCGGAATTTTTGGAACGTGATACTTTCAATCGCATAAGCAGACCCCCAAACTACTTATATTATACCACATCACGCTATATCACGCAATATATAAGTGGGGATTTTGACAAAAAAATAAGCCTAAATCAAGGCTTCCAGCGTTTTTGGTATTATTCAACTGTCAAAAACCCGCATAGTAGGATACAGCCGGCTCAGTACGAGATACTCTGTCGCTGTTTACAACCGGCAGCAACAAAATCGCAAACATATATAAATTGTGTATTGAATGTTTTTAGAGTAAAGAGTATAATGTTTATAATAATTTGATATATTTTTGCTTGTTACTACCGGGGCTGCAAAAAACTTAAAAATGTTCTTAAAAAGGCTTTATTTGTCAAATTCAGGGCAAATAGGGCCTTTTGGATATCCATATACGAACCAGTTAAAAAACCTGTGTATTGTCAGCAGAGACTTAACCACAAAGGAGCGGGAAATATGCCTATTAAAATTCCTAATAATTTACCGGCTGTCAACATCCTCGAAAAGGAGAACATTTTTGCGATGGACGAGGATCGTGCCTATGCGCAAGACATACGTCCGCTTCGGATCTTATTATTAAATCTGATGCCTACCAAAATAGTGACCGAGACGCAATTGCTGCGGCTGTTGGGTAATTCCCCGCTTCAGGTAGAGTTTGACTTTATATATACCGCTACCTATGAACCGAAAAATACTTCACAGGAGCATTTGGTTAAATTTTATGAAACCTTCAACGATGTAAAAACACGTAAATATGACGGCATGATTATTACCGGGGCGCCTGTGGAACAAATCCCGTTTGAAGAAGTCGTATATTGGCAGGAGCTTTGTGAGATTATGGACTGGAGCAGGCGCAATGTCTATTCAACGCTTCATATCTGTTGGGGTGCCCAAGCCGCCTTATACCATCATTATGGAATACCTAAATATAACCTGGCCCAAAAAATGTTTGGTGTTTTTCCTCATACGGTGAATATTAAAGAAAA
This sequence comes from Sporomusa termitida, assembly GCF_007641255.1. Taxonomy (NCBI): domain Bacteria; kingdom Bacillati; phylum Bacillota; class Negativicutes; order Selenomonadales; family Sporomusaceae; genus Sporomusa; species Sporomusa termitida. Next base: position 4,554,623 of record NZ_CP036259.1, on the reverse strand, counting down.
AATGCTGTTTCGTGGCTTTGATGATGTTTTCTATGTGCCTCATTCCCGGCATACAGAGGTAAGGCGGGAAGACATTGAGAAGATACCACAGTTATGCATATTGTCTGAATCGGCGGAAGCGGGTATCTATGCAATCATTGATAAAAAACACCGGCATTTGTTTATTACTGGTCACTCCGAATATGATCCGTTGACCCTTAAAGCTGAATATGACCGGGATGTTGGCCAAGGGCTGCCAATTAATATTCCTGATAATTATTACCCTAATGATGACCCGCGGCAAACACCCGTAGTTCGCTGGCGGAGTGCGGCGAATTTGCTGTTTTCAAATTGGCTGAATTATTATGTATACCAGGGTACACCTTTTGACTTAGATAAATTGAATGATTCGGGAGACTTAAGCGGGCTTTATGGAGATGGTATTTAGAAAAATTAGCGCTGGCTGGTTGAGCGTCTGCGGCATTATCATATCTCAGTGCTATACCTATTGTCTTTGGGACTCAAATATTTAAAGATTACCCACCCATGCTTGCCTTTGTGCTCAACTTCAAGGTATTGTCCATCCGGGGACTTTTGATATACTTTAACCACATCACCTAACCGCAACACGCTTACAACAGTGCCTGCGGGTGTAGGTTCAGAAAAAATTTTTACCTGGTCGGTATTGGTTACTGCTGTAAAGACAAATAAAGCGAAAATTACCAGGATGCATTTTAATTTGTTCATAATAACCTCCATCATTCTTAGGATTATGTACTAGGGGACCAGCCAGGGTAGCCATGATTCCCCTGGAGAATTTGTATAACTTTTTATTGTCTTTACATCCCCATGGTGTAAAGGCTTTTTTATCCAGGCAGAAAGAAAGTATAACTTTCTAACGAATAAGGGGCAGCGGCGGCCGCTTTTGCCAAAGATCCGTCTACGCCCAAAGGGCACAGGCGGCTGCTGCCGGTGTTCTCCAGGACTTGGCACAAGCCAAGTTTTATAATACAATGATTTATTATCAGGCAGTATGTAGGGATTTGGCAATCCGGTGCGAATACATAAATATAGTTAAGCCTAAATTTATTCTTCCAGCCTGGCGAAGTTCAGGCCTGCAAGAACAAAGTGTTTAAGGCTAACAACAGAAGAAAGGCAGGAACCCAATGATTGATCTGATTGAAGATTATAAGTATTTGTTGGCCCTCCATCTGCAAGATATTAGTAAGCGTTACGGAATACTTTATTATGATGTGCTTAGAGGCAAAATGCCGGAGGAGGTTCAGGGTGTTTATGCCGAGAGCCTGGCCCGGGTGTTTGAATATATGAGTGTTCGGCACGGGTTAGACATGAATGATATTATGGCAGTCCACGAGACAGTAATGGAAACAGCACTCACTGAGTTTATTGCTGTGGCTTTACACAACCCAATGCTAGATAATCCGCAAGCCTTACATTGATTTATCAGCAGGATAGGATCAACAAAAGAGGTTGCTCATGAAGCTGTAAGGAGGCTAAATGTTGCATACTAACATGGCTTATACAACGCGAATTGCAATTCTGGCCAGTGCAGCAGCAATTTTAATGGCACTAGAACTGCCGGTTATTCTTATGCCAGGTTTTTTAAAACTTGATTTTAGTGATATACCGGCTATCATTGGCGCTTTTGCCTTAGGACCGCTTGCCGGGTTTCTGATTGTATTGCTGAAAAATCTGATTCATTTAACCAGTACGCAGACAGCAGGCATTGGCGAGATGGCAAATCTATTTGTGGGGACAGCTTTGATAGTACCGGCTGCTATGATTTATAAAGGCAAAAAAAACCGTACTGGTGCAATGCTTGCGCTGGTGGCGGGAACGATCTCGATGACGCTGGCAGCGGCGGCTCTTAATTACTGGCTGTTGATACCTTTATATCAAATGGCGTTGCATTTGCCGCCTGAGGCAATCGTCAATATGGGCAGGGTGGCGAATCCGCTAATTATTGATTTAAAAACATTTATTGTTTTTGCTATTGTACCATTCAATTTGTTTAAAGGGATTGTTGTTTCGATAATCACAATGCTGGTATACAAAAAAGTTTCGCCTGTTTTGCATTAACAGGGATTTGAGGGAGATTGGCCATGACTGAAGGTAAGCGGGAAAAACTAAAACCGGGTATTTACCGGCATTATAAGGGGCAACAGTATCTGGTGATCGGGGAAGCTGCCCATAGTGAAACCCTTGAACCCCTGGTGGTCTATCGGGCTTTATATGGAGAATTCGGTTTGTGGGTCAGACCCAAGACAATGTTTTGTGAAGGCCTCATTATTGAAGGCCGGGAAGTTCCCCGGTTTGCCCTGGAGTTAACAACCGACTGATAGACACAGCAATGAGCTTTATACATTCTGACAGGGAGGAAAAGCCGCCATTAATGGCGGCCTCTTTTTTGATCAATTTGGCGGAGGGGTTAGTTTGCCGACAATCGCCAGTATTTGCCGTACGGCAATATCCAGGCAGCAAGTATTTTTTACAACATAGTCAGCTGTTTGCCAGTTGTTAAACTCGCCACTACTATTGGCGTACTCAAGGCGGCGATTGATCAGGCCGTTATCATCACCACGATCTAATAACCGGCTAATCACAGTATCATAGTCGACCATAATGAATATCGATTCAACACGGTTGGCAAGCAGCTTTTTCAGTTGGATAAAGCCTTGTGTATCTACTGCCACTGTACTGACAGGATGACGGTTAACTTTGTCTAATACCTCGGCTTTACTCAGTCCGTACACACTGCCGGAATATTCAACCCGTTCGATAATCTCCGTTTTCTGGAACTCTTCTTTACTCACAAAATAATAATGGACGCCGTGCTGTTCCCCCTCCCGGGGTTTGCGTGTGGTATGACTGAGAATGTCGGGAATGCCGTATTTGACAAGTTCCTTTTGAATAGTGGTTTTGCCTGCAGCCGGTGGGCCTATAAGCGCATATACTTTATTCATTATCCTGCTCTTCTCTTTCTATATAGTATTTTGCAGTACAGGGTATAAGTAGAGGAAAGACTTGGCTGTGCCAAGCCTTGAGGACGCCGGCAGAAGCCTTAGCGATTTTTACTTATTTTTTATAGAAAGGAATACTTAATAATGTAAAAAACTTCTGGTTCAGCCAGAAGTTTACACAGATATATTGATACTATTTCCTAAATGAGACGGTGAAATACGGGCAGCTGTTGCCGGGAGCAACTCAAGCAAGCCCTGGTTTTGCGCGGAAGCAGCGTCCATGACCTTTTTCATAACTAAAATACTGGCCTGATTACTAACGTTCATTTGCGAGGCTGCTGAGGAAAGTGCCGCAATATCCATATATATTGCCTCCATTATAATTATAGGTTAATTATACCCTTGCATAGCAAGACAAGTCAATGCCGGCCAAGTTATTCTGACTGTATAGGAAAGCTCATTTAGTCTAGTAAATATTTTTTGGGTGATATTCCTGCAATGTAGCAGGAATATTTAAAAAAATGGCTAATATAAGCGAATGTTAGCTATGTAAACCGGTTTCCTAAACCGGTTTACAAAAGAAGGGATGATATTAATGATACCCAAATTAAATGTATTGCAAAAAATTATGGAGGCGGGGGTAGTTGCTGTCGTACGGGCCGAGACCTCTGAGCAGGCAGTGAAAATTGCTGATGCCTGCCTTAAAGGCGGGGTTGCTGCCATTGAGATTACTTTTACAGTGCCTGGCGCTGTTGAGGTAATTAAGGGCCTTGCCGCTACTTATAAACAGGGTGAAATCATTATTGGCGCCGGTACAGTACTTGATCCGGAGACGGCTCGTGCTGCCATATTAGCCGGTGCGCAATATATTGTCAGCCCATCATTTAATCCTGAAACGGTCAAACTGTGCAACCGTTATCAGGTACCGATCATGGCCGGTTGTATGACAATTAAAGAGGTTGTTGAAGCTATGGAGGCCGGTACTGATATTATAAAATTATTTCCGGGCGAAGCTTTGGGGGCAGCCTTTGTCAAAGCGCTGAAGGGACCGTTGCCTCAGGCACCGGTTATGCCGACAGGTGGTGTCAGCCTCGATAATGTGCAGGACTGGATTAAAGCCGGGTGTGTAGCTGTCGGTGTTGGTGGTAATTTAACGGCCGGTGCTAAAAAGGGTGATTATGAGTCGATTACCGAGATTGGCAGACAATTTATTGACAAAGTACGCCAGGCTCGTGGTAAATAAGTATAATTAAATTTTTAAGAGGTGGATATTTTGAAGAAAGTCGTTTGTTTTGGTGAAATTATGCTGCGTCTGGCGCCGGTGGGGTATCAGCGATTTGAACAAACTCCCAGTTTTGAAGCCGTTTATGGCGGGGGTGAGGCGAATGTATGTGTATCACTGGCTAATTATGGGGAAGAAGCTGTATTTGTAACCAAGGTTCCGGAGAATCCTATCGGGCAGGCTGCTGTTAATGAAATGCGACGCTATGGTGTTGATACCCGGCACATGGTTCGGGGCGGCGAACGTCTGGGTATCTATTTCTGCGAAAAAGGCGCTTCCCAACGCCCTTCCAAGGTAGTGTACGACCGTGCTCACTCTTCTATTTCGGGGGCGCAAAGGTCAGACTTTGACTGGGAGAAAATCTTTACAGGTGCAACCTGGTTTCATTTTACAGGGATTACACCTGCTTTGGGGGATGCTGTTGCCGAGTGTGTGTTAGATGCCTGTAAAGCGGCTAAAAAAGCCGGCCTGACTACGAGCTGTGATCTCAACTTCCGCAAAAACCTGTGGACAAGCGAAAAAGCCGGTAAGGTTATGGCTCAGTTTATGCCGTATGTTGATGTATGCATTGCCAATGAAGAAGATGCGGAAAAAGTATTCGGCATCAAAGCCGATAATACCGATATTACCGGTGGTAAGCTTAGTCATGAGGGGTATAAGGATGTGGCTACAAAGCTTAAAGAACGGTTTGGCTTTAAAGCAGTAGCCATTACTTTACGTGGCAGCATTTCCGCTTCTGATAATAACTGGGCGGCCATGTTGTATAAGGATAATGAATTCTATTTCTCCCGTAATTATGCGGTTCACATCATTGACCGTGTAGGTGGCGGCGATTCATTCGGCGGCGGCTTAGTTCATGCGCTTATAAATAACTACTCTAATAGTGATGCTCTTGAGTTTGCAGTGGCCGCATCTTGCCTCAAACATACAATTGAAGGTGACCATAACCATGTGACTGTCAGTGAAGTAAAAGCACTAATGGGCGGCGATGGTTCCGGGCGCGTTCAGCGGTAACCGGAAATGCCTGTTACTATTGCTGAGGTGGCCAGGAGAGCAGGTGTCTCTAAAAGTACAATATCCCGCTATTTAAATGGTATGTATGAGCATATGGGAGCAGATACACAGGAGCGTATCGCTCAGGTCATCGCTGAACTTGATTATCGGCCCAATACGTTGGCCCGGGGTCTGAAACAAAAACGTACCCATACCATCGGCGCTATTGTGGCTAACATTCTAAATCCTTTTTCCACCAGCATCATCCGGGGGATTGAGGATACACTGCAGGAAGCAGGCTTTAATCTTATTTTATGTAATGCCGATGATGATCCGGCCAAAGAGCGGGACTATGTTAATATGCTTGTTGATAAGCAGATTGATGGCTTAATTATCAATACAACCGGCTGTAATAATCCTTTAATTGCCCAGGTAAATCAACAAACCCCGGTTGTGCTTATTGACAGAAAGGCTCCGGAGATTAATATAGATACGGTTACTGTCGATAGTGCCTGCGGTGTCCGGCAGGCTATCGATCATATGGTTAGTGTTGGCCATCGCCGGATTGCCATGGTTACTTTACCGTATGATCATATCAGCCCCCGTCTGGAGCGGGTTCAGGCTTATCAAGCCGCTTTAGCCGGGCACCGGTTGCCTTTCCGGGAAGAATGGCTGATACGTACTGGTGGCGATGAAACCGAGGTTGCTGCTAAACTGCAGGCATTGGTAGGGGCGGGAAGCCACGAGAACAGCCCGACAGCAATTTTTTGTGCCAACAATCTGATTACCATGTCGGTGGTTAGAGCCCTGAAAAAGATGCGGGTGGCCATACCGGACAAAGTCAGTGTACTTGGTTTTGACGACTGGGATTGGGCTGAACTTATTGAACCGCCAATTACTGTTGTTGCCCAGCCGGTTTATGCTATGGGCAATAAAGCGGCGATGATGCTGATAAAACGCCTAAAAGCACCGCGCATGCCTAAAAAGCCGGCAATTGTAATGTTTCAACCGGAATTGTTAAAGCGTAAATCATGTGGTGAGCAAGAAGCTGAATAAGTAGCGAAAAAGGTAAGTAAAAGCTCAACGGAGTTTTACTTACCTTTTTCTATGATCATAAACGAATTCCTTGCTAAAAAAAACAAGTATGGAATTTCTTAGATTGGCAGCTAGCAAGTTCCGGATACCGGGGGGGTGTATGGCGGGGGGGCGTTAGTGTGTCATATGTATATTTACCATGTTGCACATTGCAGGAAAAAAACGGTTGTGATACAATTATTTGTATAAAAATGTATCTGAAAATAGTGCGGATGTAAGGGAGTGATGGTTGGTTGAGCAGCGACAAAATGTATGTATTCCAAGTGCTGGTGGAGCCTGAACCCGGTAAAAACCACGTTCAGATTAGTACTGAGATATTAGCTAAGGTAGGCCATATTGCCGATGACAAGGTTAATCCAGGGATCCATGTTGCGGTCATTGATAATGTTGCTTTCCCCGGTCAACTTTTATCGAAAGCCAGAAAAGCGTTTGAGATCAGTATTTGTACCCCGCAAGACCTGAACCGTGACTGGCTGCTTCAGCAGCTTGGCACTGGCAGCGGCACGTTTAAACTGGTTGCCAGTAAAAATCCTTCATTAGTATATCTTAATTGCTAAGGGAATATGAAAAGCTTGCCGGTGCTGCCGGTAAGTTTTTTTTACTCCAGGGGAGGTTCTGCTGTTGTAGCGAGGTTAGCCAAGAATGAAAATATTATTATACAGGCTGAATCTATACCGTTCCATCCTAGGGGTAAGGTATAAAATGTACTAAAGGGCCAGTCGGCTTTTTTTAACAAAAATTATCCTGGTCTATTTTTATCTAATTCTCATATACTGTTTATTGTGGAATTCATTGAAGGAGGTGGCAGGATGTTGGTGCATATTCAATGCGGTGTGGTTATGGAGGTTGATCAGGAAGGTATTCATATTTGCCCGAAATGCGGAAAAACGATTAAACCCCGGGTTTCGCGCAAGTAGCCGAGCGGCGTTGACTGGTCTGGGGAATTTTGTTACACTAATAAATACACATGAATTTGATATAAAGGGTGACAATATGCTGCATGAGTTTTCCCGGACCGAATTGTTAATTGGCGCAGAAGGCCTTAAGAAACTTGCCCAAAGCAAAGTCGCCATTTTTGGCATTGGCGGAGTAGGCACATTTGTGGCTGAAGGCCTGGTTCGTTCCGGTGTGGGCAAGTTTGTACTGGTTGATGATGATTGTATCTGCCTCACAAATATTAACCGGCAGCTGCATGCAACCAGAAAAACAGTTGGCAAATCTAAGGTTGAAGTGATGCGCAGCCGCATTCTGGAGATAAACCCCAAGGCTGAAGTAACTGTTTTTCAGGAGTTTTATATGCCGGATAACGCCGCCGGACTGCTTGCCGATGATTATAGTTATATCGTAGATGCCATTGATACGGTTACCGGTAAGCTAGATTTGGTAATGCAAGCTAAGTCCAGAAGTATTCCGGTTATCTCTTCGATGGGCGCCGGCAACAAACTGGACCCAACCAGGTTTGAAGTGGCAGATATTTTCAATACTTCCGTTTGTCCGCTGGCCAAGGTAATGCGGCAGGAATTGAGGAAGCGGGGCGTTACTTCATTAAAGGTAGTCTATTCTAAAGAAGAGCCGCTTACACCTTTGGCAACAGAAAACTCTAGCTGTAGTGCAGGGTGCGTCTGCCCCCAGGGAACAACGCGCAAATGTACAACACGCCGCCAGATTCCGGGCAGTATTGCCTTTGTACCCTCTGTAGCTGGTCTGATTATTGCCGGTGAAGTGGTTAAGGATATTGTTTTCAGCAAAATGTAAGAGAAGCTTTATGGGCGTCGCTAACCCATAAAGCTTCTTTGTTTTACCTGGTACTGCGGGTTTGGCTATATACGTCCCACGCACTCATAATTTTTTGCCGGGAGAATTCAAGGCGCTTAGCAGTTACTTTGCTGCCGCCTCTTTCGTTTTCGGCTGCTAGATCATAGAGGGTGTTATTGAGGGAAGATACGATTGCTGTCAGCAGGTCGTGCACCGGATCTTTGTCTGATTCCATTTAGATTAGGCCTCCATTTTTTTACAGGGATTAGACTGCCTGCCAGGCGGCAGGGAATTTTCAGGTCCTTTTCATTTGCCTATTGGGATTATAGCTGGATATTTGCGGAAAAGCAATAAAAAAGTTTACTTTGTCCTGAGTTGCGTAAGACTTAATTTTCTGATATTGATGCAGGGTATTGCAGGAGCGTTTTATCTATGTTATAGTGGTGCTAATCAATCTTTGATTTCAGCAATGAAGCTATGGCGCATTTTTCTGCCTATAGCTTTTTATTTTATCAAAAGAATAGGTTGCAAAAGCAATGAGGCTTACCGCATTCACCAATGCGGTAAGCCTTTGTCGTTTTACAACAATATAAAGGAGGTGATCGCTTTCGTGCATAATAAAAGGCTTCACGGGTAGTGCGAGTACCCGTGAAGCCGGGGGCAACATCACATTCCCAAGTGACGGCAAGGGTTTATTGACATGCCCATCTACATTATATTCTACACACTAACATTTTTCAACATAAACCCGGAAGCCAGTTTATCTCATTATTTAATATAAGGGAGGAAATTTACATGAGACAGGTTGCTATTTATGGTAAAGGCGGTATAGGAAAATCAACGACAACCCAAAACACCGTGGCAGCATTGGCTGAAGCCGGGAAACACATAATGGTGGTTGGCTGTGACCCGAAGGCTGACTCAACCCGGTTGCTGCTAAACGGACTTTGTCAAAAGACAGTACTGGATACCCTGCGTGACGAAGGCGACGATATTGATCTTGATGACATTTTAAAGCCAGGATTTAAAAATACCATGTGTGTTGAATCAGGCGGCCCGGAACCAGGGGTAGGCTGCGCCGGCCGCGGCATCATTACCTCTATCAATATGCTTGAATCGCTGGGGGCATATACTTCCGACCTTGACTATGTGTTTTATGACGTATTAGGTGACGTTGTCTGCGGCGGCTTTGCAATGCCAATCCGTGAAGGCAAAGCCGAAGAAATATATATTGTAGCATCAGGTGAGTTAATGGCCCTTTATGCTGCCAATAACATTGCCAAGGGGATTCAAAAGTATGCCGCATCAGGTAAAGTCCGGCTTGGCGGCATCATCTGCAACAGCCGGAAGGTAGATAATGAATTACCGCTGTTAAAGGCATTTGCCGAAGAGCTTGGCTCGCAGCTCATTTACTTTGTGCCGCGGGATAATGTTGTCCAACGGGCGGAAATCAATAAGAAAACAGTGGTTCACTTTGAACCTGAGGCTGGTCAAGCCGAGGAATACCGTAACCTGGCCAAAGCTATTGACGAAAACAGACTGTTTGTTATCCCTAAACCCATGACCCAAGATCGCCTGGAAGAACTGATGATGCAGCACGGTTTTCTTGATGCCATCGCCTAAGCCGGACCGACGATAAAATGAGGAGTGAGTATTGTGATATTAATTAGAGCAATCATCAGACCGGACAAAAAAGACGAGGTATTGGCGGCGCTGTCGGCAGCCGGATTTAACGCTGTTACCGTTGTCGACGTCGTCGGACGAGGTAAGCAAAAGGGCATCAAAATTGGCGGTGTCGTATATGATGAAATCCCCAAAAGCTTATTATTGATGGCTGTGCGGGCCGAATACAAACAGGAAATTGTTAAAGTAATCATGGAAGCAGCGAAAACCGGCGAAAAGGGAGCTTACGGTGACGGTAAAATTTTCGTCAGCCCTGTTTCTGAGGTATACACTGTATCGAGCGGCATGAAAGAGTTGTAAAAGGAGGGTGACACCATGAAAGAGATCATTGCCATCGTGCGCATGAATAAAACAGGCGCTACGAAGAAAGCTCTTGTAGACGCTGGCGTGGCCGGTTTCACCGCCTTTAAGGTAATGGGCCGTGGCCAATTAGTCGATGACCCGGCGATTGTAGCCGAGCGAAAAGCAAAAATGATGGCGCTGGCTGGTGCAGATGAACAAGATGCAGAGATGTTAATTGACGGTTTTCTTGACGGGCACCGGTTGTTTCCACGACGGCTATTCACCATCCTGGCTCACGATGAAGACGCCGACACTATCATTGAGGCGATCATGGCGGTGAACCGTACCGAAAACGGAGTAGGTGACGGTAAAATTATCGTCGTACCTATGTTGGATGCAATTCGGGTTCGTACTGGTGAATCCGGTGAAGAAGCAGTATAAATAGCAAGTGCAAGGGGGGTAAAGCAGCATGGCTGTTACTGAAAAACAATTACAGGAAATACTTGACCAATATCCAGCCAAAGTTCAGAAAAACCGCAAGAAACATATTTTGATTAAGGACGGCGAGCAAGGCGCTCAAATTATTGAAGCCAATACACGTACAGTGCCTGGTATAATTACAAATCGCGGCTGTGCCTATGCCGGCTGTAAAGGCGTAGTGCTTGGCCCGCTGAAAGATATGGTTCATATTACCCATGGCCCGATCGGGTGTGCTTACTATACCTGGGGTACACGCCGCAATAAGGCCAAAAACGATGATCCCAGTCAATATTTTCTTAACTATAGCTTCTCTACTGATATGCAGGAAAGCGACATCGTATTTGGCGGTGAGAAGAAGCTGGCTAAGGTTATTGATGACGTCGTGGAAATTTTTCATCCCAAAGCGATTACCGTATCCGCCACTTGTCCGGTAGGGCTTATCGGCGATGATGTGGGGGCAGTGGCCAAAGCCGCTGAGGGCCGCCATGGTATTCCGGTACTGTCTTTTAGCTGTGAGGGCTATAAAGGTGTCAGTCAGTCTGCCGGTCACCATATCGCTAATAATATTCTTATGGATAAGGTCATTGGTGCATCTGATCTGGAAGAGGCTCCCGGTAAATATGCAATCAATATTCTGGGGGAGTATAACATTGGCGGCGACAGCTGGGAAATTGAGCGCGTGCTCAAGGAAATCGGCTATACCATCGTGTCGGTTATGACTGGTGACGGCACTTATAAGGATTTAAGAAACGCCCATACGGCTGAGCTTAATCTGGTCCAATGCCACCGCTCCATCAACTATATTGCGGAAATGCTGGAGACCAAATATGGTACACCCTGGCTTAAAGTAAATTTTATCGGTGTCCAGGGCACAACAGATTCTCTCCGGAACATGGCTTTGTACTTCGGCGATGAAGCGCTTATCCAGAAAACCGAGGAAGTGATTGCCCGGGAAGTGGCACGGGTTGAGCCCTTGCTGGATCAGTATAAAAAGATTTGCGACGGCAAAACGGCTTTTTGTTTTGTGGGAGGCTCCCGCGGCCATCATTACCAGGGGCTTTTCTCCGAGTTAGGTATTGAAACAGTACTGGCCGGGTATGAATTCGCCCACCGGGACGATTATGAGGGGCGTGAAGTTATTCCCACGATTAAGACCGATGCTGATTCGAAGAATATTCCCGAACTGCATGTTACTACCGATGAACGGCGTTTTCGGCTGAAGGTATCGCCGGCAAAGATGGAAGAACTGAAAAAGAAGATTCCGCTCAGCTATTATGCCGGTATGAATGCGGAAATGAAAGACGGCAGCATCATTGTTGATGATCTCAATCATTTTGAGACCGAAGAATTTATCAAGATTCTCAAACCAGATATTTTCGCATCAGGTATTAAAGATAAATATGTTATTCAAAAAATGGGCATCCCTGCCAAACAACTCCATTCTTATGATTATAGCGGTCCCTATGCCGGTTTCAACGGTGCAGTAAACTTTGCCAGGGATGTTAGCATGGGTTTTGCTTCCCCTACCTGGAACTTCATAGTGCCGCCATGGCAGGATGAACCCCTGCTCAGCGGTACTGTAAATGAGGAAGGAGTGGCCTAATATGCTGGATTGTACACCAAAAGAGATGAAACAACGCCACGGCGCAGTCATTAACCCGGCAAAAACCTGCCAGCCCATTGGGGCCATGTATGCAGCCCTTGGCATTCATAGTTGCCTGCCCCACAGCCATGGCTCGCAAGGCTGCTGCTCTTTCCATCGCATGCACCTGTCCCGGCATTTCCGGGAGCCAGCGATGGCTTCCACCTCAAGCTTCACGGAAGGTGCTTCGGTATTTGGCGGTGGCGCCAATTTAAAAACAGCGATTAAAAATGTTTTTTCGATCTATAACCCCGCTGTTATGGCTATTCATACTACCTGCCTGACGGAAACGATCGGCGATGATATACCCAGTATTATTAAATCGGCAGAGGTGCCTGAAGGTAAGCTGGTTATTCACGCCAATACCCCCAGTTATCAGGGGTCTCATATTACGGGTTTCTCCAATATGACCAAAGGTATGGTTGCCTATATTGCCGAGACTGCTTCACCGGTGAAAAAAGAGCAGGCTAATATTATTCCCGGGTTCGTTAATCCCGGTGATATGCGGGAAATAAAACGCATTGTCAAAGCTATGGGCATTAAATTCATCATGTTTCCAGACACCTCCGGGGTTATGGATGCACCTATGACCGGGAAGTTTACCATGTATCCCCAAGGCGGCGCTACCGTAGCCCAGATTAAAGACAGCGGCAACTCCAAAATAACGCTGGCTCTCGGCCGGTTTGCGTCCAGTGATGCAGCAGATGCACTAACCAAGAAATGTCAGGTGCCGGCAGCCGTGCTTAAGACGCCGATTGGTATTAAGGCTACCGATGCGCTGCTGTTATCCCTGCGCCGGACCTTCGCCCAGGAAGTGCCGGCAGAACTGGAAGAAGAACGCGGCCAGTTAGTCGATATTATGACAGACACCCATTTTCACTTTCATGGTAAAACAGTAGCAATCTTCGGTGATCCTGATGTGGTTACCGGACTGACTGAATTCGTTCTCAGTCTGGGGATGGTGCCCCTGCACATTCTGACCGGTACGCCGGGAGGCGCTATGGGTTCAGCAGTCGGCAGCTTTGAAGATGACATTAATGAACTTTTGACCCAGGCCGGGATTAGCGCTAACGTTAAAGCCGGCGGTGATTTATTTACCCTGCATCAGTGGATCAAGAATCAGCCGGTTGACCTTATCATCGGCAATACCTACGGAAAATATATTGCGCGGGCCGAAGATATTCCTTTAGTACGGGTTGGCTTTCCGGTCCTGGACCGCAGTGTGCATTCCTATTTGCCGGTTGTTGGCTACCGGGGAGCGATGCGCCTGATTGAAAGTATCAGCGGGGCGTTGTTAGAACGGGCTGACCGTGATGCTGCAGACGAAGATTTCGAACTGGTTATGTAAATAAGCGGGGTGAAGCAAATGAGCGAGACGACTGTAGCCATTTCGGAACGAGAACAGTTTATAGCCACGAAAGGGCGGCGTAAAAATTCATTAAAGTGTGATGCTGACAGCATTGCCGGCTGTGTCAGTCAGCGGGCCTGTGTATACTGTGGTGCCAGAGTGGTGCTTAATCCGGTTACCGATGCAATCCACCTGGTACATGGCCCGGTCGGCTGCGCCAGCTACACCTGGGATATTCGGGGCAGTTTGTCCAGTGGCTCTGAATTGTACCGCAACAGCTTTTGTACCGATTTACGGGAGCAAGACATTATTTTTGGCGGCGAAAAGAAACTGGCTAAAACCATTGATGAGCTTGTTGCCAAGCACCCGGCGAAGCTTATGTTTGTTTATTCCACCTGTATTGTCGGGGTAATTGGCGATGATTTGGCTGCTGTTTGCAAAGCTGCGGCACTTAGGAACAATCTAGAAGTTATTCCGGTCGAGTCAAGTGGTTTTATTGGTAATAAATCAGCCGGCTACCGGGCGGCCTGTGAGGCTCTGTTAAAACTGATTGCTCCGGTTGACCGGGCTCAGGCTGCGGCCAGCCGGACAATCAATTATCTGGGCGACTTCAACCTGGCGGGTGAAGCCTGGATCATCAGGGATTATCTGGCCCAAATGGGGGTTCAGATAAACACTGTTTTTACTGGCGACTCAACCAGTGCCACCCTCAAGGGCGCCGCCAATGCCTCGCTGAATATCGTACAATGCGCAGGCTCGATGAATTATCTGGCTGCCCAGTTACAGGAACTGTATGGCATACCGTATATGCAGGTATCCTTTCTGGGGATAGAGGATACGGCTAAATCCCTGCGTAGTATCGCCGCTGCTATGGGGGGCGGTGCGATCAGGGCTAAGGCCGAGGTGCTCATTCGCCGGGAAACCGACCGGGTGTTGCCTTACATTAACAAGTTCCGGGAGAAATTTATCGGCAAAAAAGCCGCCGTCTATGTCGGCGGCGGCTTTAAAGCCATCTCACTTATCAAACAGTTCCGGGAGATCGGTATTGAGGTTGTTATGATTGGGACCCAAACCGGCCGGCGCGAAGAGTACGATACTATCCATGAGCTTGTTGCCGAGGGCACGGTGATCCTGGATGATGCCAATCCGGCCGAACTGGAGCGGTTTATGACCAGTCAGGGAGCCCATCTGCTGGTTGGCGGTGTAAAGGAACGGCCACTAGCCTATAAGCTGGGGTTGGCCTTTATTGATCATAATCATGATCGCAAGCATCCTTTAAGCGGTTATGACGGCGCGGTAAATTTTGCACAGGAAGTTTACTCTACCCTGTGTTCCCCGGTGTGGAAATATACGGCGGGAAAAGGAGGTGGCTGATATGGAGAACCCTTGTCATATGTGTATGCCGATGGGTGGAATTCTGGCGCTCAAAGGCATCGAAAAGTCGATGGTTATTGTTCATGGCTCGCAAGGCTGCAGTACTTATATGCGGCGGCATATTGCCGAGCATTTTAACGAACCGGTTGATGTCGGCTCCTCTTCCCTTAATGAAAAAGGGACCGTATATGGCGGGGCGGCTAATCTCCGCACCGCTCTTGATAACATTAGGCGGGTATATCAGCCCAAGCTGGTCGGCGTTGTTACCACCTGCCTGGCGGAGACCATTGGTGAAGACGTTGCCAGGATTGTAAAAGAGTACCGGCAGGATAACGGGATTGATATGCCGATTGTTGCGGCCAGTACGCCCGGGTATGGCGGTAGCCACAACGAAGGCTACTGGCTGACAGTCAGGCGAATTGTTGAAACACTGGCTACAACTACTGAGCGGCATAACAAGGTCAATGTGATCATTCCCAGTATGAGTCCGGCAGATATCCGTGAGCTAAAGCGCTTTTTGGCAGCAATGGGGCTTGATTATACCCTGTGCCCGGATATCTCGGATACTATGGATCAGCCATATCTGCCTGTGTATAGCAAAGTGCCGGCCGGCGGCACCCCGGTTGCAGATCTCTGCCGGATGAGTGGTGCGCCGGCGACAATCGAACTGGGGGTTACTATTGATGGCGGCGTGTCGCCGGGGAAATACCTGGAGGATACGTTTGGCGTACCTCTCTACAGAGTGCCGATCCCAATTGGCATTGAGAATACAGACGCCTTTATGGCGGCCCTTGAATCAATCAGCGGCAAAAAGCGGCCGGCGGCAATTGAGCTTGAGCGGGGGCGCCTGCTTGACGCCATGATTGACTCTCATAAATACAACTTTGCCGGTCGCGCTGCTATTTTTGGTGATCCTGAGCTGGTGTATGCGGTTACGCAGGCCTGTCTGGAGAATGGCATCCGCCCCATTGTCGTGACTGGTGATAAAAATGGTAACTTGTCCAGGCTGCTGCCAGACAATGAAATGACCAGTGAAACTATTGTGCTGTCAGATCCGGACTTTAATTTAGTGCAGGAACGGGCCGGAACTGGTGCGGCCAATATAGCGATCGGTCATTCTGACGGACGCTTTCTTACCGAACGGGATGGTATTCCTTTGGTCAGGCTGGGATTTCCTATTCATGACCGGGTGGGAGGACAACGGCTTTTATCTGTTGGCTATACCGGCACTGCACTATTTTTAGACCGTATTACCAATACCCTATTGGAAGATAAATATAGAGATTACCGTAAGAATATGTTTAATAAATACTTTCAACAGCCAAAAAATGAACGCCAAAGAAAGGGGGTGGCCGCTCTATGACGAGCGTGCTTACCGATAAACATCCCTGCTTTTCAGCGCTAGCTCAGCATCAATACGCCCGCATGCATCTGCCGGTGGCTCCCCGGTGTAATATCAGCTGTAATTACTGTAGCCGCAAGTTTGACTGTGTAAACGAAAGCCGCCCTGGGGTAACCAGCGAAATCCTGTCACCCCAGGAAGCTAAAGAAAAATTCGCCCAAGTCAAAGCGGCAATTCCCAATCTAAGCGTTGTCGGTATCGCCGGTCCGGGGGATGCCCTGGCTAACTGGGAGGAAACAAGGGCGACAATTGAGCTTATTAAGCAGGTTGATCCCGGCATCATAGTCTGTCTATCAACAAACGGGCTGTTGTTGCCTGAATATGCACCAGAGTTAATTAAACTAGGTGTGCAGCATGTAACTGTAACCGCTAACTGTACGGACCCGGTTGTTGGCGCCCAGGTTTATGGAACTGTTAATTATCGGGGCAAGCGTTATGTTGGCGTTGAGGGTTCGGAAATTCTTCTGAATAATCAACAGGAGGGTATTATGTATCTGGCCGGGCATGGTGTTACCGTCAAGGTAAATATTGTCATGATTAAGCTGGTCAATGATTGGCATGTTCCCGATGTTGTCAAAAAAGTTAAGCAGCTAGGTGCCTGCATGACTAATATTATGCCATTTATTCCCGCGCCAGGCAGTGTCTTTTCCGGCCTGCCGCAAACAAATATGCGCGATGTTACAGCCATTCGTACAGCTTGTGCCAGTGAACTGAGACAAATGACTCATTGCCGGCAATGCCGGGCTGATGCTATTGGTTTATTAGGGCAAGACAGAGCCGGTGAGTTTAGGAGCTGTGCCACGCAGGTGGAACCGGTTGAGGCCAAACCGGTACCGTTTGTTCCCCATTACAAAATTGCTGTTACCAGCAAATTCGGCAAGCTGGTTGATTTACATTTTGGCCAGGCAGAAGAGTTCCTGATTTACCAGGTGAATGGCAGCCGTTTTGAACTGGTGGAGACGCGGCAGCTGGAAAAATATTGTGTGGGTAATGTTGCCTGCGATAATGAGGATAAACGAAAAGATGGCATATTAATGGCTTTATCGGACTGTGATGCGGTATTGACTATGCGTATCGGCTATCAGGCCCAGAAGCGTCTCTTAAAGCGGGGCATTATGTCAGTTGAGTACTGCTATACCATAGAAAGCGGGCTTGGGTATGCAACAGAACAGCTGGATTTGAAAGCTGCAGCCGTTTAAGGGCAGGGAGGTAATAAAAATGGCGCGGGAAATAGCAGTGTTTGTGGGGAATAATGGCAGTACTGCTGCCCTGGGAGAGCCAGGCAAAGTTATTGTTTACCGGCGCCAGCAGGGTAAGTGGCAACCGGTTAGCGAGGCAGTGCTTCAGCTTGATCCCACAAGCGGCATGGCAGGAGTACGGCAACAATTAGCAGCAATGATTGAATTTATCGGACGGTGCCGTGTATTTGTTGCCCGGGCTGTCTCCGGCCTTCTATACAAAGAACTTGAGCAGGCAGGATTCAGTATTTGGGAATTTGACGGCCGTCCGCTGGAATTTCTGGAATATATATTAATTCAGGAAGAACTTGCCGCCCGCCAGCCAGCTCCGCTCAAGGCTGTAACTCCGACGGTTGTTGAGACCGGGCCAGGCTGCTATCAGGTATCACTTAAGGAGTTGCAGCAAAGCGGTACCGGCATGACTTCTAAGCAAGTATTGCAACCCTTGTTAAATGGCAATTTCTATCTTGTTGAAGTTTTATGCGGCCATATTCCGCCCTGGTTAGAGGCTGACTGGGCCTGTGGCAAGTTTGATTGTACAGCCGAGCGGGCTGCAGACGGTGTTAAGTTGACAATAAAGAAAAAAAGTTGTGGTGAGTATAATGAGCAAGCCAACCTGGATTGATCAGACACTAAATGCAGCCGTCAAGTTGCGTTTTTCCAGTGACCAACTTACAGGGATTTCCGGTTTGCTGTCTGGGTTAGGGGTTCAGAAAGCTGGTATTTATATGCCAGACTGGCAACAATATTGTCCGGATTTGTCCGGTGTTAGGCAACAGCTTGAGCTTTGGGGAATAATCGATATAACGGTTTGTGAACTTGAGTGGTTAGTACAGGCCGGTATTAAACAGGTAATAGTTGTGGTCCGTAATTTTTGTCCGGACGATGGTATCGCTAACCTGGAAGCTGTAATGGTCAAAGCAGGCAGGCTTGGTTTGGATGTTGCTCTATTGCTGGAAGGTCTGGCCAATTTGGGCCAACATGACTTGGCAGCTGTTATTGGCAAAATCAATAGCTATTCCCTAAAGACTGTTTTCTATGGAGATGAAAATGGGAGCGGCAATTATTTAACCATCTGTGATCAAATAACCCTGTTGAAAAATAATTTGCATTGTCCTATCGGTATCCGAGCCGGAAATGCCTACGGTTTGGCAACTGCCAATACACTGGCTGCAATGAAGGCCGGTGTCCGGCAGGTAATGACGGCGGTAGCCGGGATCGGCAGCTGTGCTCCCTGGGAAGAGGCACTTATGGCTGCTAAACAATTTACCGGACAGGATATTGAAATACCACCTGCTTTAGCGGGTAAATGTCAACAGGTTCTTGCGGCCCTGCAGCTTACGATTTCCGCAGCTAAAGCCATTATTGGCCCGGCGATTTTTGCTCATGAATCGGGTTTGCATGTTGATGGCGTCAATAAGGACCCTTGGTTGTATGAACCCTTTGCCCCGGAGCTTGTTGGATTAAGCAGGCAACTTATTATCGGTAAACATTCAGGAACCACTGCTTTGAAAACTAAGTTTGCAGCCTGGGGGATAAGGTTGGAAGAAGTTGAGTCCAAAAAGCTGCTTGCCAGTGTACGGGCACTAGCTGTGCGCAACAAGTCGGCAATTAGTGATGATGAATTACAACGTCTATACTTATCAGGCTGAGAGGTGCAGATATATGCAAGAACTCAATCAGGCTGTTTTAATTGATACCACCTTGCGAGACGGAGAGCAAGCAGCGGGTATTGTTTTTACAGCCATGGAAAAGCTGGCTATTGCCACTGCTCTTGATAAAGCAGGCGTGACCTGGATTGAAGCAGGTACGCCGGTTATGGGTCAAGAAGAAGCCGAGGCTTTGCGATTTATTCTTGATGCCCGTCTAAAAGCAGTCGTATTTGCCTGGAATCGTGCATACCGGGAAGATATTGAGGCATCAATTGCGTGTGGCTTTGAATTTTTGCATATCTCTGTTCCTGTATCAGATCTTCATATTCATCGTAAACTAAAGAAAAGCCGTGACTGGGTGATCGCTCAACTGAGAACTGCGATACTTTTAGCACAAAGCCATGGCTGTTATGTGTCGGTTGGAGCCGAAGATGCATCAAGGGCCAGTTCCGAACAATTTCTTGAACTCGCCGAGCTTAGCGCCAGCCTTGGCGTGCTAAGGATCCGTTATGCAGACACGGTTGGTCTGTTAGATCCGTTTTCTAGCGCGGAAATTATGGCTGACCTTACAGTTCGCTGTCCATTACCCATTGAATTTCATGGCCATAATGATTTTGGCCTGGCTACAGCCAATACATTAGCGGCATTGCAAAATGGAGCTGTATTTGCCAGTGTAACTGCTGCAGGTATTGGGGAACGGTCAGGCAATGCCGCCTTAGAGGAAGTGGCCGTTGCTCTAGATGAAATATATAAGGTGCCAAGCCGGATTGATTTAACAGCAGTAAAAAATATAGGCTGCCAAGTGGCAGCCCTGAGTCGCAGGCGTGTTTTCAATACCTGAATAATATCTTAGCATAATTAATAGCTTCGTCCGCCTGGTAAGTTCCGGGCGGACCTTTTGTCCTGATAGAAAGTATAACTTTCGCCTGGATAAGGGCAACATCGGCTTTCGCTAAAGGCTTGGCGCAAGCGTGTTTTCTTTATGTTTTCCTGAATTTCGCGGTTAATACGCGGACTGGCCAGCACTGTAGCTGAGGACAGGTTTTTACTAAATCCCTTACCGTGAGCATATTTGATCGTAGTTTTCACGGCTCGACCTCCTCTGCGAATAGATTATTTGTCTAAGCGTTGGTATAGTTCCTGATATTTTCTTAATACAGGATCAGCGGCTAAGTCGTTATCCAAACAGATATCAAGTATTGCTTTAGGGCAAAACTCAGAGGAAAACTCACAGGAACTACTTTCGATGCAATCAGTGCATCCTCTGATTTTGTACATAATACAAAATCACCTCCTGAGAATTATTGAGCTTAAATATATCACGCTGCTATAGTTTCTGAAAACAAAGACCATTTTATTAAGCGGTCATGGTGGCAATTTTTTACGAACAGGCAGGAGCTGCGGCGGCTTGTTTATTGGTTTATTATCCATAAATACAATGGTATAATATAAAACAGACTATAGAGGGAAGTGGTGGAGCATGATGCGAGCAGGCAAAGCAGGACAACTGTACGAATCAGGCCAAAACAAATTAGAAGAAAAAATCATGTACCGTTTAGATAGTGAAGGTCATAGACTTCTTATTGTCAAAGCAGGACTTATTAACCAGGAAATAGAAAATATTCAGAATGGGATGGCTACACTAAGTATATATATTGATGGTCCTGTTATTTTTTTACTCTTTAGATTTGGAACCGAAAACTGGAACGATGTTCCATTCTCCTGGCATACCGTGCCGCGGGGCATTCGGGTGTATCCAGAAGAAGCTGCAGATTCTGCTATTCTTAAAGTCACACTTGTAAATGCTGACGACGGTATTGTACAGGCTGTGAGGGAGATATTTATGACGCCTGAATTTGCCAATACGCTTAATTCATCTATAACAACTCAGGCTAACGGCAGCTTCAATGGCCTATCCTACGCGAAACACCTTAACATGGTGTACAACCAGTACACTGCTGGAGCAATGGCGGACATGGCTGGCGTGCATATGGTTTCCTTATAAATTACGCTGGGAGGAGTGGTTTGTGATGAGTGAATTTAAAGACTGGCACAACGAGACGATTGCGGGAAAAGTTGTTGAAGCTCTGCAAAAGAATAACTTTACCGCCACCTATGTCAGCACAAGGCAGGAAGCGTTAGACAAACTGGCTGCGTTGATTCCTGGGGATGCTACTGTCGGGATCGGCGGCTCGTGGACGATTAAAGAAGTCGGGATTGATACCTTGCTGGAAGAGCGGGGCAACACAGTATTTAACCATAATAAACCGGGACTGGCACCAGCAGAATCTCTGGCACTGCGACGGCAGGAACTGACCTGTGATGTTTTCCTTACCGGGACTAATGCCTTAACCCTGAAAGGTGAACTTGTTAATGTTGACGGGGCTGGTAATCGGGTGGCGGCGATGATTTTTGGTCCTAAAAAGGTTATTGTCCTAACCGGTATAAATAAGATTGTTACCGACGTTGATGCAGCCATGGACCGGATTGAGTTGTTTGCCGCTCCGATTAATAACAAACGTCTAAGTCGCCCTAACCCATGTACTGTAACTGGTGAATGTATGGATTGCCAAGGGCCTACGCGGATATGTAATGTAACTACAGTCATGCACAAGAAGCCTGCGGCAAGTGATGTTGAGATCATTATTATTGGAGAAGAATTAGGGTTTTAAATTATGTTAACAGGAAGGGCAGCACATTTTGTAATGTGTGCCCTTGTTTTTTTACCCTATTAGAATTTATAAAAAGCAATGCTATAGCATAGGATAGGCAATCTAGCCAACGGCCTTGAAACAAGCAAGTTTTTCTAAGCTTGTACAAATAATTAACGAATAACTGCGGCTCTCCTGTCATATATGTTATTGTCTTAGGCATTTATAAAGGGGATGTCTGCATGGGTAACCAGCTAGGGAAACGGGCTATCTGGCTAATTTTCATTTTCGGGTTTATTACTTTTGCTACGCCGGTTTATGCCCAGGCGATGGCACAGGTAGCTTCGCCTCAAATTGTTGTTAATCTCCCCAGTCGTACCCTGGAGCTTTATAAGGATAATATTCTGGTGAAAGAGTATCAGGTGGCCATTGGCAAAGCGGATACACCTACACCGATTGGTGATTTTTCAATACTTGAGAAAGAGGTTGATCCTGCCTGGTATCCTCCCGGCAAGAACTATGTCGTGCCTTCCGGGCCTGAAAACCCACTGGGATACCGGTGGATGGGGTTGGGAGACCTGTATGGTATTCATGGTACGAACGCTCCCTGGTCAATTGGATTGGCAATTTCTAACGGCTGTATTCGGATGCAAGAAATAGATGCTGAAGAATTATTTGAAATTATTGATTGTGATACTCCAGTCAAGATTGAATATGAGCGGATTAAAATACGGATTAATGCCAGCGGGGAGGCCACTATTGGCATTTACCCCGATGTATATAATCAGCAGACAGTTACTCTGGCTGATGTTAAAGATGCATTGCAGCAGGCTGCATTAGACAATCTTGTTGACGATGATTTCCTGCGGACTCTTATAAAGGCTGTTCCCGATCATCAAGTTGTATTCGCTCAGCTTCATAACCTTAAGATAAACGGAAGCTTACGTTCTGAGCATATACTGTCCAGAGAGGGTAAAAAGTATATACCAGTTTTGGCTTTAGCCGATAGTTTGCGTACTACTGTACAATGGAATGCAGTGAGCCGGACAGTAACCCGTCAGAACCAGACAGTTCCAGGTGTTAAGCTTGGTGATAAACTATATGTTACTGTTGATCATGTGCCAATGTTGTTCGGAGGGCGGGAAAATTGGAATGATGAGCAAAATTGTCTGGAACTGCTATTGCCTGTTGCCAGGTTGGATGGGCAAATACTATCAGGTGGTATTCAGCGTATGGACAATATCTTGGCGGTACCGGCTCTTGCTATAGCCAATGAATTAGGCGAACGCGTAACCTGGCAGTCTCAAACCGGAGAACTGCTTATACGTGGGAAACCAGCGCCAGTTAAACTGATAAGTGGGCAGCCGTTTATATCAGTAAATGATATCAGCAGAGTCTACAATGTAGCAACAGACTGGAATGACCAAACGCAAATGCTTGATTTGATCTATCCTCTGTTTCCAGTTGATTATTCTATGTATTTGGATCCTAATGACGAATATTTGTGATAAGCGATTTAGCTTGCAATAGAGGATTTGCGTAGTTTCATGTGAAGCCTGCTAAAGGTTTTGCCTGAAAGAAAAATAATGTCCACAAGCCTGAGAAAATTTATTTTAGATTAAGTAGATTGACATAATCAATAGAGACGTGCTATTATAAGTAAGTCGCCAATCGGTGCGGTAAAATATCCCAACACTTAATAAACAGTGAGAATTGGATTTAAAACAAAAGCATTTTAAGTCTTGACATGTTTATATAAACGTGTTAACATATAAAAGCTGTCGCATTCAGCAGTAACATAGCGCAGCAAAGAACAACGGTCCCGGGCCAAGCGTATCGTCCATGATACGCCCGTGATCCTAGCGCATCCATGCGCGTCGTTCCCTGAAAACTGAACAATGTAAAGAAATGCATCATACAAATGCCAGATGTGCGGTGTGCTGCTTGCAGCACAAGCAAAACAAATTTGATTTAATTGAGCCGATAAACGGCTTCAATATATATAGTCGTAACCGACTATGCACTTTATTGGAGAGTTTGATCCTGGCTCAGGACGAACGCTGGCGGCGTGCCTAACACATGCAAGTCGAACGGAGCAGTTAGCAATAACTACTTAGTGGCGAACGGGTGAGTAACGCGTAGACAACCTGCCTCTTAGCTGGGGACAACACCGCGAAAGTGGTGCTAATACCGAATGTGGTAACTCGGTTGCATAACGGAGTTAAGAAAGATGGCCACTCTGAAGAAGCTATCGCTAAGAGATGGGTCTGCGTCTGATTAGCTGGTTGGTGAGGTAACGGCTCACCAAGGCGACGATCAGTAGCCGGTCTGAGAGGATGAACGGCCACACTGGGACTGAGACACGGCCCAGACTCCTACGGGAGGCAGCAGTGGGGAATCTTCCGCAATGGACGAAAGTCTGACGGAGCAACGCCGCGTGAGTGAAGAAGGCCTTCGGGTCGTAAAGCTCTGTCGTTTGGGACGAACGTGGTCTATGTGAATAATGTAGACTAATGACGGTACCAAAGGAGGAAGCCACGGCTAACTACGTGCCAGCAGCCGCGGTAATACGTAGGTGGCAAGCGTTGTCCGGAATTATTGGGCGTAAAGGGCGTGTAGGTGGCCTGGTAAGTCGTGTGTCTAAGTGCGAAGCTCAACTTCGTATGGGCGCAGGAAACTGCCAGGCTTGAGTGCAGGAGAGGAAAGTGGAATTCCCAGTGTAGCGGTGAAATGCGTAGATATTGGGAGGAACACCAGTGGCGAAGGCGACTTTCTGGACTGTGTCTGACACTGAGGCGCGAAAGCCAGGGGAGCGAACGGGATTAGATACCCCGGTAGTCCTGGCCGTAAACGATGGGTACTAGGTGTAGAGGGTATCGACCCCTTCTGTGCCGGAGTTAACGCAATAAGTACCCCGCCTGGGGAGTACGGCCGCAAGGTTGAAACTCAAAGGAATTGACGGGGGCCCGCACAAGCGGTGGAGTATGTGGTTTAATTCGACGCAACGCGAAGAACCTTACCAGGGCTTGACATTGAGCGAAAGGTTCAGAGATGAATCCCTATCTACGGATACGCGAAAACAGGTGGTGCATGGCTGTCGTCAGCTCGTGTCGTGAGATGTTGGGTTAAGTCCCGCAACGAGCGCAACCCTTATCCTTTGTTGCCAGCGCGTAAAGGCGGGAACTCAAGGGAGACTGCCGCAGAGAATGCGGAGGAAGGCGGGGACGACGTCAAGTCATCATGCCCCTAATGTCCTGGGCTACACACGTACTACAATGGGCTTAAACAAAGCGAAGCAAGCCTGCGAAGGTAAGCAAAACGCAGAAATAAGCTCTCAGTTCGGATCGGAGGCTGCAACTCGCCTCCGTGAAGTCGGAATCGCTAGTAATCGCAGGTCAGCATACTGCGGTGAATACGTTCCCGGGCCTTGTACACACCGCCCGTCACACCACGAAAGTCAGTCACACCCGAAGCCGGTGGGGTAACCGGTCTGGATATTAGACTTTAGATTTTAGACATTGGATGAACAGAATACGCAGTATTCTACCATAATCCAACATCCACCATCTAACGTCCAATATCCAGACAGGGGCTAGCCGTCTAAGGTGGGGCCGATGATTGGGGTGAAGTCGTAACAAGGTAGCCGTATCGGAAGGTGCGGCTGGATCACCTCCTTTCTAGGGAGAACCGTTTGGGGTAACCCCCAAACTACTTCCAAGGTCGGTACATCTTGGCAGATGCAAAAGATACTAGACGGAGCTTATGTGCTTGCTGTAGTATCCCTTTACATTGTTTGGTTTTGAGGGAATGGCTGTGTTACCAGAAGTTACTTGTTGCAATAGATGAGTGATTATGATAGCATGGATATTCCTGAAAACAAGATATCCAGTGACGATAGCTGTGGGGCTCCACCTGTTCCCATACCGAACACAGTAGTTAAGCCCACAAACGCCGAAGGTACTTGGCTGGAAACGGCCCGGGAGAGTAGGAAGTTGCTGGTTCCGGAACTGAAATTACCACAACCTACTTGTTGAACTCAACAAGTGGCTGTGATAACATAGATGTTCTGCTGTTCCTTGAAAACTGCACAGAAGAAAGCAAAAGTAAAATTACCTCTCATATGCAAATATGTAGAAGTAACTTAACGAAGCGCAATTAGGATTTATTTAACAAACTTAAACCTAGCACAAGCAAAGTTTAAGTTGAGGCGGAGACTGGCTAGAAGGTGTCAGCTGCTAGGCGCCCCGGAAACCCGAGCCGTGCCGCGTACTCGCGTACGCAAACAATCGGGTTGAGGAGCAACAACGCAGATGGCCGTTTATAGACAGTCGGAGCAAAGTCAAGTTAGTAAGGGCATACGGTGGATGCCTAGGCGCCAAGAGCCGAAGAAGGACGCGGTAAGCTGCGAAAAGTCATGGGGAGCCGCAAGCAGGCCCTGATCCATGAGTCTCCGAATGGGGGAACCCAATGGTGGTCATGCACCATTACCTAACTTAGGTTAGGGGGGCACCCGGGGAACTGAAACATCTAAGTACCCGGAGGAAAAGTAATCAAATGACGCAGCCGCAAGGCTGCTAATGCTGGAGGCCCCCAAAGGGCCAACAGTGCGAGATTCCCTAAGTAGCGGCGAGCGAACGGGGAAGAGCCCAAACCTGTTTGGATGTTGGAGATTAGACATTGGACATTGGATAAAAGGAACGTAAAATATTCTTAGACTTCCAACATCTAAAATCTAACATCCAACATCCAAACAGGGGTTGAGGACTGACAACAATCAAACCAGGCTTAGCCGAATCATCTGGAAAGATGAGTCGCAGAAGGTAACAACCCTGTAGGCGAAAAGCAGAGTTTGAGGGTCAGAATCCAGAGTACCACGGGACACGAGGAACCCTGTGGGAAGCAGGGGGGACCACCCTCCAAGGCAAAATACTCGTGGCGACCGATAGCGCATAGTACCGTGAGGGAAAGGTGAAAAGCACCCCGGGAGGGGAGTGAAAGAGAACCTGAAACCGTATGCCTACAAGCAGTCGAAGGCCCGTATGCGGCTGACGGCGTGCCTATTGAAGAATGAACCGGCGAGTTACAGTATCCAGCAAGGTTAAGTGGCAGACACGGAGCCGAAGCGAAAGCGAGTCTAAAGAGGGCGAAAGTTGGATATTGTAGACCCGAAACCGCAGTGATCTATCCATGGCCAGGTTGAAGCGCAGGTAAAAATGCGTGGAGGACCGAACCCGTGAGCGTTGAAAAGCTTTGGGATGAGTTGTGGATAGGGGTGAAATGCCAATCGAACGCGGAGATAGCTGGTTCTCCCCGAAATAGCTTTAGGGCTAGCCTCAGGAAATTAAGTACAGACGGTAGAGCACTGATAGGGCTAGGGGCCTAATGGGTTACTGAACCTTGTCAAACTACGAATGGATGTACTCGAACCCTGGGAGTCAGACTACGAGTGATAAGACCCGTGGTCAAGAGGGAAACAGCCCAGACCATCAGCTAAGGTCCCGAATGCCGTACTAAGTGGCAAAGGATGTGGAGATACAAAAACAACCAGGATGTTGGCTTAGAAGCAGCCACCATTGAAAGAGTGCGTAATAGCTCACTGGTCGAGTGTCGCTGCGCCGAAGATGTCCGGGGCTAAAGTACGGAACCGAAGCTATGGCATTCCTAACGGAATGGGTAGGGGAGCGTTCTATACCCGGAGAAGGTATACCGTAAGGAGTGCTGGAGAGTATAGAAGTGAGAATGCCGGTATGAGTAGCGAAAAGACAAGTGAGAATCTTGTCCACCGAAAGCCTAAGGATTTCTGAGGAAGGATCGTCCGCTCAGAGTTAGTCGGGCCCTAAGCCGAGGCGAAAAGCGTAGGCGATGGACAACTGGTAAAAAGTCCAGTACCACCTGGAATCGATTGAGCGAGGGAGTGACACAGGAGGGTAGGCAAGCGCGAGGATGGAAATTCGCGTCTAAGCTTGTAGGGTGCATCACAGGCAAATCCGTGATGCTAAAACCTGAGGAGTGATGGGCAGCTGTTAGAGATAATGGCGAAATTGCTGATCCCAGACTGTCAAGAAAAGCTTCTAGTGAGAGACCAGGTGCCCGTACCGTAAACCGACACAGGTAGGCGGGGAGAGAATCCTAAGGTGCGCGGGAGAACCCTCGTTAAGGAACTCGGCAAAATGTCCCCGTAACTTCGGGAAAAGGGGAGCTTGTAAACCGTGTAGATCAGAAGCGAACGAAGCGGGAATGAGTTGCAAAAAAGAGGCCCAAGCGACTGTTTACCACAAACACAGGTGCCTGCTAAAGCGAAAGCTGACGTATAGGTGCTGACACCTGCCCGGTGCCGGAAGGTTAAGAGGAGAGCTTAGAGCAATCGAAGGTTTGAATTGAAGCCCCGGTAAACGGCGGCCGTAACTATAACGGTCCTAAGGTAGCGAAATTCCTTGTCGGGTAAGTTCCGACCCGCACGAAAGGTGTAACGACTTGGGCACTGTCTCAACGAGGGACCCGGTGAAATTGAAATACCTGTGAAGATGCAGGTTACCCGCGACTGGACAGAAAGACCCCATGGAGCTTTACTGCAACCTGACATTGAGTTTTGGTAAATGATGTACAGGATAGGTGGGAGACAGGGAAGTATGGACGCAAGTCTGTATGGAGTCGATGTTGGGATACCACCCTTTATTTACTGGAGTTCTAACTCAAGGAGTAACGAAACTGAGGACAGTGTCAGGCGGGCAGTTTGACTGGGGCGGTCGCCTCCGAAAGAGTAACGGAGGCGCCCAAAGGTTCCCTCAGCGCGGCTGGAAATCGCGCGAAGAGTGTAAAGGCAGAAGGGAGCTTGACTGCAAGACAGACAAGTCGAGCAGGGACGAAAGTCGGGCTTAGTGATCCGGTGGTACCGAGTGGAAGGGCCATCGCTCAACGGATAAAAGCTACCCTGGGGATAACAGGCTAATCTCTCCCAAGAGTCCATATCGACGGGGAGGTTTGGCACCTCGATGTCGGCTCATCACATCCTGGGGCTGAAGTAGGTCCCAAGGGTTGGGCTGTTCGCCCATTAAAGTGGTACGTGAGCTGGGTTCAGAACGTCGTGAGACAGTTCGGTCCCTATCCATCGCGGGCGTAAGAGACTTGAAGGGAACTGCTCCTAGTACGAGAGGACCGGAGTGGACGGACCGCTGGTGTACCAGTTATCCCGCCAGGGGTAGAGCTGGGTAGCTACGTCCGGAAAGGATAAACGCTGAAAGCATCTAAGCGTGAAACCAGCCTTAAGATGAGGTCTGTCATTCGCAAGAAGTAAGGCCCCTTGAAGAAGACAAGGTAGATAGGCCAGGAGTGGAAGTGGAGCAATTCATGGAGCGGACTGGTACTAATAGGCCGAGGACTTGACTTTAAGCAGAGAGCCAAAACAGTGAGAGCGATAGCGAACAAGCTGTTTTGTGGGAATCGCTTAGTTAGAGCGGAGCGATAACATCCATAATGTATGTTATAACTCCGAGCTGGCAACCAGTATCTTATATTGCGCAAATCTTTCTTCTGTGAAGTTTTCAGGGAACAAAGAGATAATTAGGAGGTTCCGCGCTCCGCTTGGAACTAAGCGATTTACGCAGGTTTCCGCGTCGCTATCGCTCCTAAAAACCTGGTTCTCTGCTTATCCAGTGACGATAGCTGTGGGGCTCCACCTGTTCCCATACCGAACACAGCAGTTAAGCCCACAAACGCCGAAGGTACTTGGCTGGAAACGGCCCGGGAGAGTAGGAAGTTGCTGGTTAGCAAGAAAAGCACTCACTGTTGCAGTGAGTGCTTTTTATTATGGAAAGCGAAAGGCTTAGACCGTTCAGAGTGCCCCAGCTGCGAGGCGGAGCGAGGACGCCGCCGTAGTCGTACTGGAAGTACGTCGGAGGGGGCGCCCGCAGTGACAACGCAGCAGCTGGGGTGCTATGGACGGTCGTAGCAGCCGAAGGTACTTGGCTGGATGGCCCGGGAGAGTAGGAAGTTGCGTAAGTCTGATATTAATATAGTTAAGCATTTTAGTTATTGGATTTAAAGCATAAATTAAATAATTGAGACTTCTCAAATCTTAGCATATAGTATATAATAAGAATATAAAAAAGCCCACCCACTAATTACGGGTGGGCTTTTTTCAGATTAGTATCTTAGTAGCATTACCAGTAGTATTTTATTATGAAGGAATGATAAAATAAAGTGGAAAAGTATCAAAAGTATGGTATTAACCCTTTTCTTATCAGTATAGCTGCGGGTCAGCCTGTAAATAATGTCCCTTTGCGACCAACAGTTGCATTCTTGCCAGGTAAATACCCTAAAAGAGCTTATAAATTTATGCAAAAAATTAACCGCCAATTTCCGGAAAACATTTTTCGGTTAAAGTGTGCAATATGTGGAAAAAACGGAGATTATGATTTAGGAACTTTGATTTTAGATATAACTGACAAGAATACACTAAATAAGTTTCAGGCAGTTGGCTATTTTCGCTGCAAGTATTGTAATGCCGCCGGTGACTGGGAAGTTTCGCCGCGTATGCAGACAGTACTTGCAGGGAAAATGGCAGTGGAAACTATTGAACCTATAGAGAAAGTGGCTACCGGTATCGTTTTTGGGCAAGCGCTTATTGATAGCGAGTTTGCACCTGCTTGGGGGAGTGATGCCGAAAAGTATTTTCTTGATAAACTGGCAAAAAATCCTCAGGATTCTTATCTTTGGAACCGTTTAGGGAATATATATTATAAAGGCAAAAGGCCAGAGCTAGCTGCTTGTGCCTACGAGCTGGCTTTACATATTGATAAGGGACAAGTAGAAGCGCATTTTTCCCTAGGTCAAATCCTATTGGATTGTGATGAATTTGAATTTGCAGCAGAACACCTAAGACAAGCAATGGCTTTTGCACATCAATATAATCCATTGCCGGCTTATGATCTTAGAGAGATTGTTGTTGGCGCTTTAATTATATTGATTAATATCTACAATCAAAGCGGTAAAAAAATTGATATATTACCAAGGCCTAGTGAGCTAGCTATGGCTCATTATACCCAAAAACAAGTGGCAGCGACAACTAACTTTGACTTTGAGATTAACACTAACCACAGAGCGACACTTTATCCGCTTGCTGAAATATATTTGGGTACACGTATCAATGAATTGCCGGAAGAAGAGCGGACATTGAGTGTACCACGTTTTAAAGCAGCTTGGCCTGTAGCTACAAAAGTTAATAAACAAAAGCCTACTAGAAAGAACAAAAAAAGAAAGTAATTAATTTTTGAGTCATCTTTTATGACAAGAGATGACTCTTTTCATTTTACTAAGAAGGATCCCCTTTGCAAAGTATGACTATGATTAAATATGAGCAGGAATTGCCTGTATTTTGTTGAATATATAATACAATGTACTGCTTGTGACGCCTGAAAGGTATTAATGTATTTTTAAAATGGATTTCTTACAGCGGGAGGAGAATAATGCGATGACACTAAAGAGTGATATTGTAAAAAAGGGATCAACTAGAGCGGCTCATCGTTCGCTATTTTACGCGATGGGTTATACTCCCCAAGAACTAGAGAAACCAATGATTGGAATTGTTAATGCATTTAATGAAATTATTCCTGGGCATATGCATCTGCGGGATGTAGCTGAAGCCGTAAAAGTTGGCGTGGCCGCAGGGGGCGGTATGCCGGTTGAGTTTCCGGCCATAGGTATCTGTGATGGTATTGCTATGGGGCACGATGGTATGAAATATCCGTTACCTAGCCGTGAACTTATTGCTGATTCCATCGAAGCTGTAGCTATAGGTCACCGGTTTGATGGCTTGGTGATGATTCCTAACTGTGACAAGATTGTCCCAGGCATGCTGATGGCGGCGGCCAGGCTTAATATCCCCTGTGTGGTAATGAGTGGCGGACCTATGCTTGCAGGACGCTACCAGGGACGCGACATCAGTGTGAGTACCATGTTCGAAGCAGCAGGTCTATTTGAAGCCGGTAAGATTACTGCCGGCGAACTAGATCAAATGGAGAAATCTGCATGCCCTGGCTGTGGTTCCTGTGCTGGCATGTTTACTGCCAACACTATGAACTGTATGACTGAAGCACTTGGCATGGCATTACCAGGCAATGGTACAATTCCCGCAGCTCATTTTGGCGCTCGCCGGATGATGGCCAAGCAGTCAGGGGAAATTATCGTTGATTTGGTCAGGCGTGATATTAAGGCTCGTGATATTATGACGCTTGATGCATTTAAAAATGCCATGACCGTTGATATGGGTATAGGTGGATCTTCAAATACTGTATTACATCTTACAGCAATTGCTTATGAAGCGGGGATTGAACTACCGCTGGCGCTTTTTGATGAGATTAGTGCCAAAACTCCCTATATTACTAAACTTAGCCCTGGAGGAATTTACCACATTCAGGATTTTAACGAAGCTGGCGGTGTTTCAGCAGTGTTAAAAGAGCTTAGTAAGTGTGGTGGAATTCATACAGATGCTTTGACGATTAATGGCACTATTGCTGATAGAATCGAATATGCCTCTATTTACCGACCTGAAGTGATTAAGACAGTTGAAGCACCATATCGCCACACAGGTGGTATTGCGATTTTAAATGGTAACCTGGCCCCGGACGGTGCTGTGGTGAAAGAAAGCGCTGTAAAGGAAGATATGCTTACATTTGAAGGAATTGCCCGCGTATTTAACTCTGAAGAAGAAGCCATTGATGCTATAATTAGTAAAAAGATTAAAAATGGTGATGTTGTGGTGATTCGCTACGAGGGGCCTAAGGGTGGACCTGGTATGAAAGAAATGCTTAATCCGACTGCTGTTATTGTGGGTATGGGTCTTAAAGTAGCGCTGTTGACAGACGGGCGCTTTAGCGGTGCTACCCAAGGCGCCTGTATCGGCCATATTTCTCCTGAAGCTATGGAAGGTGGTCCAATTGCTTTCCTGGAAGATGGTGATATTATTAATATTGACATTCCGGGACGTAAGCTTGAATTTAAAATTAGTCCCGAAGAATTAGACAAACGTAGGAATGCCTGGATTAAACCAGCTCCAAAAGTCACCACTGGATACTTGGCAAGATATGCTAAACTAGTTTCATCTGCAAATATTGGTGCCGTACTTAAGTAAAGGTCAGGAGACCAAAAGAGCTGTGATTTGTTAATCGACAGCTCTTTTCTTGTTGGTGGATTTTTCTGAATAGAGTGAATAATTATTGACATGCCAGGATAGAGTATGCTACGCTAAGAACAAAGTTATTGTATATATTTTGACATAATATAACTTAATAAGTAATATTATGTCATTGACAATAAGGAGATAAACATGATAGTATATAAAAGCTGTCGCATTCAGCAGTAACAAAATGCGACAATAAAGCACATGATACGTCTGTGATCCTAGCGCATCCATGCGCGTCGGTCACAGACAAAGCGTATCGTCCTGATACGTCTGTGATCCTAGTGCATCCATGCCCGTCGTTCCCTGAAAACTGAACAATGTAAAGAAATGCATCATACAAATGCCAGATGTGCGGTGTGCTGCTTGCAGCACAACCAACACAAATTTGATTTAATTGAGCCGATAAACGGCTTCAATATATATAGTCGTAACCGACTATACACTTTATTGGAGAGTTTGATCCTGGCTCAGGACGAACGCTGGCGGCGTGCCTAACACATGCAAGTCGAACGGAGTAGTTAGCAATAACTACTTAGTGGCGAACGGGTGAGTAACGCGTAGACAACCTGCCTCTTAGCTGGGGACAACACCGCGAAAGTGGTGCTAATACCGAATGTGGTAACTCGGTTGCATAACGGAGTTAAGAAAGATGGCCACTCTGAAGAAGCTATCGCTAAGAGATGGGTCTGCGTCTGATTAGCTGGTTGGTGAGGTAACGGCTCACCAAGGCGACGATCAGTAGCCGGTCTGAGAGGATGAACGGCCACACTGGGACTGAGACACGGCCCAGACTCCTACGGGAGGCAGCAGTGGGGAATCTTCCGCAATGGACGAAAGTCTGACGGAGCAACGCCGCGTGAGTGAAGAAGGCCTTCGGGTCGTAAAGCTCTGTCGTTTGGGACGAACGTGGTCTATGTGAATAATGTAGACTAATGACGGTACCAAAGGAGGAAGCCACGGCTAACTACGTGCCAGCAGCCGCGGTAATACGTAGGTGGCAAGCGTTGTCCGGAATTATTGGGCGTAAAGGGCGTGTAGGTGGCCTGGTAAGTCGTGTGTCTAAGTGCGAAGCTCAACTTCGTATGGGCGCAGGAAACTGCCAGGCTTGAGTGCAGGAGAGGAAAGTGGAATTCCCAGTGTAGCGGTGAAATGCGTAGATATTGGGAGGAACACCAGTGGCGAAGGCGACTTTCTGGACTGTGTCTGACACTGAGGCGCGAAAGCCAGGGGAGCGAACGGGATTAGATACCCCGGTAGTCCTGGCCGTAAACGATGGGTACTAGGTGTAGAGGGTATCGACCCCTTCTGTGCCGGAGTTAACGCAATAAGTACCCCGCCTGGGGAGTACGGCCGCAAGGTTGAAACTCAAAGGAATTGACGGGGGCCCGCACAAGCGGTGGAGTATGTGGTTTAATTCGACGCAACGCGAAGAACCTTACCAGGGCTTGACATTGAGCGAAAGGTTCAGAGATGAATCCCTATCTTCGGATACGCAAAAACAGGTGGTGCATGGCTGTCGTCAGCTCGTGTCGTGAGATGTTGGGTTAAGTCCCGCAACGAGCGCAACCCTTATCCTTTGTTGCCAGCGCGTAAAGGCGGGAACTCAAGGGAGACTGCCGCAGAGAATGCGGAGGAAGGCGGGGATGACGTCAAGTCATCATGCCCCTAATGTCCTGGGCTACACACGTACTACAATGGGCTTAAACAAAGCGAAGCAAGCCTGCGAAGGTAAGCAAAACGCAGAAATAAGCTCTCAGTTCGGATCGGAGGCTGCAACTCGCCTCCGTGAAGTCGGAATCGCTAGTAATCGCAGGTCAGCATACTGCGGTGAATACGTTCCCGGGCCTTGTACACACCGCCCGTCACACCACGAAAGTCAGTCACACCCGAAGCCGGTGGGGTAACCGGTCTGGATATTAGACTTTAGATTTTAGACATTGGATGAACAGAATACGCAGTATTCTACCATAATCCAACATCCACCATCTAACGTCCAATATCCAGACAGGGGCTAGCCGTCTAAGGTGGGGCCGATGATTGGGGTGAAGTCGTAACAAGGTAGCCGTATCGGAAGGTGCGGCTGGATCACCTCCTTTCTAGGGAGAACCGTTTGGGGTAACCCCCAAACTACTTCCAAGGTCGGTACATCTTGGCAGATGCAAAAGATACTAGACGGAGCTTATGTGCTTGCTGTAGTATCCCTTTACATTGTTTGGTTTTGAGGGAATGGCTGTGTTACCAGAAGTTACTTGTTGCAATAGATGAGTGATTATGATAGCATGGATATTCCTGAAAACAAGATATCCAGTGACGATAGCTGTGGGGCTCCACCTGTTCCCATACCGAACACAGTAGTTAAGCCCACAAACGCCGAAGGTACTTGGCTGGAAACGGCCCGGGAGAGTAGGAAGTTGCTGGTTCCGGAACTGAAATTACCACAACCTACTTGTTGAACTCAACAAGTGGCTGTGATAACATAGATGTTCTGCTGTTCCTTGAAAACTGCACAGAAGAAAGCAAAAGTAAAATTACCTCTCATATGCAAATATGTAGAAGTAACTTAACGAAGCGCAATTAGGATTTATTTAACAAACTTAAACCTAGCACAAGCAAAGTTTAAGTTGAGGCGGAGACTGGCTAGAAGGTGTCAGCTGCTAGGCGCCCCGGAAACCCGAGCCGTGCCGCGTACTCGCGTACGCAAACAATCGGGTTGAGGAGCAACAACGCAGATGGCCGTTTATAGACAGTCGGAGCAAAGTCAAGTTAGTAAGGGCATACGGTGGATGCCTAGGCGCCAAGAGCCGAAGAAGGACGCGGTAAGCTGCGAAAAGTCATGGGGAGCCGCAAGCAGGCCCTGATCCATGAGTCTCCGAATGGGGGAACCCAATGGTGGTCATGCACCATTACCTAACTTAGGTTAGGGGGGCACCCGGGGAACTGAAACATCTAAGTACCCGGAGGAAAAGTAATCAAATGACGCAGCCGCAAGGCTGCTAATGCTGGAGGCCCCCAAAGGGCCAACAGTGCGAGATTCCCTAAGTAGCGGCGAGCGAACGGGGAAGAGCCCAAACCTGTTTGGATGTTGGAGATTAGACATAGGACATTGGATAAAAGGAACGTAAAATATTCTTAGACTTCCAACATCTAAAATCTAACATCCAACATCCAAACAGGGGTTGAGGACTGACAACAATCAAATCAGGCTTAGCCGAATCATCTGGAAAGATGAGTCGCAGAAGGTAACAACCCTGTAGGCGAAAAGCAGAGTTTGAGGGTCAGAATCCAGAGTACCACGGGACACGAGGAACCCTGTGGGAAGCAGGGGGGACCACCCTCCAAGGCAAAATACTCGTGGCGACCGATAGCGCATAGTACCGTGAGGGAAAGGTGAAAAGCACCCCGGGAGGGGAGTGAAAGAGAACCTGAAACCGTATGCCTACAAGCAGTCGAAGGCCCGTATGAGGCTGACGGCGTGCCTATTGAAGAATGAACCGGCGAGTTACAGTATCCAGCAAGGTTAAGTGGCAGACACGGAGCCGAAGCGAAAGCGAGTCTAAAGAGGGCGAGAGTTGGATATTGTAGACCCGAAACCGCAGTGATCTATCCATGGCCAGGTTGAAGCGCAGGTAAAAATGCGTGGAGGACCGAACCCGTGAGCGTTGAAAAGCTTTGGGATGAGTTGTGGATAGGGGTGAAATGCCAATCGAACGCGGAGATAGCTGGTTCTCCCCGAAATAGCTTTAGGGCTAGCCTCAGGAAATTAAGTACAGACGGTAGAGCACTGATAGGGCTAGGGGCCTAATGGGTTACTGAACCTTGTCAAACTACGAATGGATGTACTCGAACCCTGGGAGTCAGACTACGAGTGATAAGACCCGTGGTCAAGAGGGAAACAGCCCAGACCATCAGCTAAGGTCCCGAATGCCGTACTAAGTGGCAAAGGATGTGGAGATACAAAAACAACCAGGATGTTGGCTTAGAAGCAGCCACCATTGAAAGAGTGCGTAATAGCTCACTGGTCGAGTGTCGCTGCGCCGAAGATGTCCGGGGCTAAAGTACGGAACCGAAGCTATGGCATTCCTAACGGAATGGGTAGGGGAGCGTTCTATACCCGGAGAAGGTATACCGTAAGGAGTGCTGGAGAGTATAGAAGTGAGAATGCCGGTATGAGTAGCGAAAAGACAAGTGAGAATCTTGTCCACCGAAAGCCTAAGGATTTCTGAGGAAGGATCGTCCGCTCAGAGTTAGTCGGGCCCTAAGCCGAGGCGAAAAGCGTAGGCGATGGACAACTGGTAAAAAGTCCAGTACCACCTGGAATCGATTGAGCGAGGGAGTGACACAGGAGGGTAGGCAAGCGCGAGGATGGAAATTCGCGTCTAAGCTTGTAGGGTGCATCACAGGCAAATCCGTGATGCTAAAACCTGAGGAGTGATGGGCAGCTGTTAGAGATAATGGCGAAATTGCTGATCCCAGACTGTCAAGAAAAGCTTCTAGTGAGAGACCAGGTGCCCGTACCGTAAACCGACACAGGTAGGCGGGGAGAGAATCCTAAGGTGCGCGGGAGAACCCTCGTTAAGGAACTCGGCAAAATGTCCCCGTAACTTCGGGAAAAGGGGAGCTTGTAAACCGTGTAGATCAGAAGCGAACGAAGCGGGAATGAGTTGCAAAAAAGAGGCCCAAGCGACTGTTTACCACAAACACAGGTGCCTGCTAAAGCGAAAGCTGACGTATAGGTGCTGACACCTGCCCGGTGCCGGAAGGTTAAGAGGAGAGCTTAGAGCAATCGAAGGTTTGAATTGAAGCCCCGGTAAACGGCGGCCGTAACTATAACGGTCCTAAGGTAGCGAAATTCCTTGTCGGGTAAGTTCCGACCCGCACGAAAGGTGTAACGACTTGGGCACTGTCTCAACGAGGGACCCGGTGAAATTGAAATACCTGTGAAGATGCAGGTTACCCGCGACTGGACAGAAAGACCCCATGGAGCTTTACTGCAACCTGACATTGAGTTTTGGTAAATGATGTACAGGATAGGTGGGAGACAGGGAAGTGCGGACGCAAGTCTGTATGGAGTCGATGTTGGGATACCACCCTTTATTTACTGGAGTTCTAACTCAAGGAGTAACGAAACTGAGGACAGTGTCAGGCGGGCAGTTTGACTGGGGCGGTCGCCTCCGAAAGAGTAACGGAGGCGCCCAAAGGTTCCCTCAGCGCGGCTGGAAATCGCGCGAAGAGTGTAAAGGCAGAAGGGAGCTTGACTGCAAGACAGACAAGTCGAGCAGGGACGAAAGTCGGGCTTAGTGATCCGGTGGTACCGAGTGGAAGGGCCATCGCTCAACGGATAAAAGCTACCCTGGGGATAACAGGCTAATCTCTCCCAAGAGTCCATATCGACGGGGAGGTTTGGCACCTCGATGTCGGCTCATCACATCCTGGGGCTGAAGTAGGTCCCAAGGGTTGGGCTGTTCGCCCATTAAAGTGGTACGTGAGCTGGGTTCAGAACGTCGTGAGACAGTTCGGTCCCTATCCATCGCGGGCGCAAGAGACTTGAAGGGAACTGCTCCTAGTACGAGAGGACCGGAGTGGACGGACCGCTGGTGTACCAGTTATCCCGCCAGGGGTAGAGCTGGGTAGCTACGTCCGGAAAGGATAAACGCTGAAAGCATCTAAGCGTGAAACCAGCCTTAAGATGAGGTCTGTCATTCGCAAGAAGTAAGGCCCCTTGAAGAAGACAAGGTAGATAGGCCAGGAGTGGAAGTGGAGCAATTCATGGAGCGGACTGGTACTAATAGGCCGAGGACTTGACTTTAAGCAGAGAGCCAAAACAGTGAGAGCGATAGCGAACAAGCTGTTTTGTGCGAATCGCTTAGTTAGAGCGGAGCGATAACATCCATAATGTATGTTGTAACTCCGAGCTGGCAACCAGTATCTTATATTGCGCAAATCTTTCTTCTGTGAAGTTTTCAGGGAATAAGGAAAAAATATATTGTTATCTTATCGCCACCTGCAAATTTTTTGTAGGTGGTTTTTTATTTATATATTGAAATTGTGTGCTCTGTTAGTGAGTAAAAAAACAACTTTAATAGTGAATAGGTAGTAACAAGAAGCCTTCTTTCAAAATAGATAAACTTATTTCAACTGTAACACTTAGTTAGATATATTAATATTATGTAATGTATCAGGATCAATTTAAGGAGGTGAATAAATGCATAAAGTGAGCGGAAAAATATTGCTGACCTGAATGCCATTGTAAGCCAAAAGGTTACTAGCAAGCTATTTTGATCTGCAATGTCATTGTAAGTTGGAGGAATATCATATTAATACAAAACATAAGGTTTTTTATTAATAGCTTGCTTCAGAGTAGCATAAATGCGCCGGGAACCATAAGATATAACGACTAGAAGATACATTTAACAATAAGGAGGAAACATATAGTGACTCGTAAATCTGCTGAAGTGCTAGGCATTACACCACCATCGCACTTTCCACAGTGTTCACCCGGCCATCCGCATACTCAATTCTGTGAAACTGATAAACTATGTATACCTTATCCAAATCCTGATATTCATAAATTATTGGAAGTATGTGTATCTGTAATCATATGCTCAACCAGAGAAATCTGTACACCAATAGGCAAAAAGCTGGTTATTGAGGCTAAAAAACAAATTAAAATAAAATTTTCAACTGATGACTCTTGTCGGTCTGTATATTCTGCTCAATTTGAAATTCCTTTTTGCACATCCATTGTGTTAGGCGATATAAAACATGAAGTAATTCAAGTTAGTACGGCAATAGAAGACATAACTATCAAACGTTTAGATAACAGGCATTTAATGGTTACCAGTATTATATTTTTATGTCCGATATTTAAAAAGCAGCATGAATGTTCAACTTACAACTGTGAATGCCATGATTCATGCAAGAGTCAAAATAATAACTCAGCCGGCTATGCTAACCCTGAAAAAGATTACAATAATTTTCAGGCTAATTTAAAAAACTACCGTTCGTTATCAGAGTGGCCTGCAGATGATGAGACTGAAGTCATCCGTGTTGATGGCCGTTATTATTATGGAAAATAAATTTATCATAAAAATATTTCAAAACTTAAAATTGAGATAAGGAGGAGATTTGAATATGGGGCACACAGCTACTCAAATTTCCGTAAATGGTAATCTTACCATTCCCCAACATAAACCTGATATTAAATCTATACTCCGTGTGACAACAACGCCAATAATTGATACGACTGTAACAATGCAAAAAAAAGTAATTTTTATAGGTCATGTACGTATTTGTGTGGAGTATGTGGCATGTGCTCAAGATGGTACACAGCCTATTTACTTTATTGCTTTTAAAATACCTTTTAATGGTTTGTTCTGTCACCGCTATGCCCGTGCTAATTTGAAGGCTTGCCTGAAAACAAAAATTTTATTTCAGCATTATGACATTATTGATCCAAGAACAATAAGAAAAATAATAACCTTAAAGCTATGTTTACACAAGTTTATCCGTATTAAAAAATATACACCGAAACATTGTTCCTATTTAGGAAATATTGATGAACATATTTGTTCATCAAAGCCCCAGTTTTGCTGCAATGAACCCCTATATTCTGCTTGTAAAGAAGAGTCACCGCACCATTCAACTTGTGAAGATGAAGCATACCCTCCTGACTATAAAGCTAAAACGCATTATTTAGGCTGTAAGAATGAATCGGTGTATCCTGCTTGCAAAGCAGAGTCGGCGTATCATTCAACTTGTGAAGATGAAGCATACCCTCCTGACTATAAAGCTAAAACGCATTATTTAGGCTATAAGAATGAATCGGTGTATCCTGCTTGCAAAGAAGAGCCGTCGTATCATCCAGCTTGTGAAGATGAAGCATACCCTCCTGATTGTAAGGATAAAACGCATTATTTAGGCTGTAAAAATGAAGCGTTGTATCCTGCTTATAAAGAGGGCCCGCCGCACCATCCAATTGGTAAAAATAAGCTATACCATTCTGGATTTAAGAATAAACATAAAAATTGTAGTAAGGATAACGAAGTTATTAAATATGGTGAATTTTACCTCCCACAATCAATTCGACTGGTTAATACTAGGAAATCCGCCGCACCATAGCATAAAACTAAGATTAAGATAATGACGTAATAATAGCAACAGTAGTAACATTATCAGAAAAATAACCAAGGAAAAATCTCGATACGAGTATTTCCTTGGTTATTTTTCTGAGCCCATTCAATGCCTAACTGCAGTAATCTTGGCAAGGACTATAATGGGCTTATCTGCCTTATTCTGATATTCAAAGGCAATTGCCGAGTAATTATTTTGCAAAGTCGCTCAGGTTAACTGTTTGTACAACCTTAATTGTTTGGCCGAATTAAATTTCGGCCAAACAACTTGATCTGTATTGAGTTAATCTTGTGCAAAAACGAAGCCATATACATTAGTAAATATTACGTCTGCATGACTCAATGGGAATAGCTTGTATAAATAATGTTACATTCTTAAATATCTCTCTGCAATTAAAATCAATTGCAAAAACATCTTCAACACAAGTTTCTATAAAAAATTTCTGATCCATACATGTATCGCATGCTAATACAATAAAAGCCGAGAACGGTATCTCAAAATGAACAAAATGAACAGGTTGGTCACACAGTGCTGCTGTGTAGACTATCTTCTGCTGTAACACACCTTCAATTGCCAATTTCTTCCCTGTTAGTCTGAGACCCTCACTGTTTACAATAGGGTAGCCGCATTCACCTGCCGGTGTCCTTATAACTTTTGCCAACTTGATCTGCACATCAATTAAAATTGTATCAATTGTTGCGATATCCGGTTTGGAACAAGGCAGCTGAAGTACTTCTGGGATTGATATTTGTGTCCATTGGCCTAAATCACACTTATTTAAGCCGATCGCAAATTGATCAAAATCGCATAACCCTATTATCTCAACAACGTTTTGCCCAATGCAACGACATGCTTTCATAGTATCCCTCCTAATCTAAATGCAAATCTCTGGGCACATAATAGGCAATGCCCTAATCACAAAAGAAACATTTTTAAATATTTTTCTTGGTGCAATATCAGTGACAAAGATATCTTCAATACAAACATCTATTTCGAATTTTCTAGTCAGTGGATCACATGGGGATAACACAATAAATGCCGAGAAAGGCACATCGAAATGTACGGAATGAACACTTTGTTCTTTTACTGCAGCAGCATATATAATTTTTTGTCGCAGGACACCTTCAATTATTAGTTTTCTACCTGTGATATCAGTGCATTCTTCGTTTGTTAGAGGGAGACCATATTCTCCTGGTGTGCGTATTACTCGCTGAGATAAAATTTCTACTAACGCCGAAATACTTATTAACTGTTCAATATCAGGTTTGGGGCAGGGTATGCACAAAACTTCCGGTATAAATACCTGCGTCCATCTTCTGATATTTCCGCAATCTAAAAAGCACTGCAACTCATCTTTGGAACAGACACCATTAATGATAAGCATGTGGTCATTTTTTTCACATCCACAGGCAAGCGATTTCTCGAATTTTTTGGTCACATTGCCATCAACAGCGACAGTGCTTTCTTCGCCTTCTTTGCAGTCGCAGTAATTATTCATCTTCCTTCCTCCCTTTAATATGGATTTGCTCCATTTAATCTAACGACCACTGGTTGTGACAGGTATGGCATGCAGAAATAGTAATACATTTTGTCTTATCCGCCTTTTACTAATTTCCTGAATGAATACATTTTCTACACAGGGATTAATTTGATAGTTGATAAATAATGAATCAAGTGTTCTTTCACAACAAGTAACTTTATCTATTATCCTTACGCATTTTGGAGTTACGATGTAAGCGGAAAACGGAATAATAAAGCGAGCAGAGTGGACTGGTTGGTTACAGAGATCTGCCGTATAGGTTATGCTTTGGCAAATTTCTCCCTCGACAATGAGTTTACGGCCTGTTAATAGTTTGCCTTCAAAGTTTGGCGCTCTTTCTGTACTAGGGGTTACAATCACCTTTTGTCTAATGATTCTCACTATGGTTTTAGATGAAATGAGCTGTTCAATATCTGGTTTTTCTTTAGGGAGAATTAAATTCCCTGGAACTGTTATTTCAGTCCAACTATCATCATCATGTAATTCAATCTTACATACATCACAAATTCCGGTGACGTTGATTAACGTATTATCCATTTTCATACCTCCTTGGATTTTATAAATGGAATAGGCGCGGTCAGATTACGGAGCTTAATAAGAACTGCCTTCTAAAGTATTATATGTCGTGTATTCGACAGTGGTTCCCAATAATGGTGACATAAGAATAAAACTGTTTTAAAACTCCGAGGTGGCT
Source organism: Sporomusa termitida (assembly GCF_007641255.1). Classification (NCBI taxonomy): domain Bacteria; kingdom Bacillati; phylum Bacillota; class Negativicutes; order Selenomonadales; family Sporomusaceae; genus Sporomusa; species Sporomusa termitida. Next base: position 4,511,243 of record NZ_CP036259.1, on the reverse strand, counting down.
TCGGCTGTTGTGAATCAAATTGAAAACATAATTATTTTAAGTATAGGGATTACATTATTAACGATCATCTGTATTGCCGGCAAGATTCAAGAAAATAAGTAGCAAAATCAGTTAGCGATCATAAACTACTAGTAAATATTGAGAGTATATTAACAATTTAGGAGGAATCAATTATGAGTCGGCATTATCATAAAAGAAGCACTCAGCTTACTATAAACGATATCCTGACAATACCTGAAGATAAACCTGATATTGAATTTCTGTTACGAGTGACGGCAACACCTGTAATTAATAAAGGAGCAGGCGCAGAGAAAACAATAAATTTTTCCGGTCATATACTTATTTGTATTGAGTACGTAGCTGGTATTCCTGATGATACGCAGCCTATACATTTTGTTTCATTTGAATTACCCTTTGAAGAAATGCTTAGGCACCGCCATATGCGCCCAGAAATGAATGCCCAGCTAAAAGGTTTAGTTGAAATTCCGGAATTTCAACGTATCAGCCCGAGAAACATAAAAATACTTATCAATTTTAAGGTTTATTCCTTAAGACTCGCACGAGCCAATAAACCTTTACCACCTCATTTATGCAAGCCCTATACAAATTTGTGTAATCAATAATATTTATCGAAAAAGGCTGTCACTCAAACGGTGGCAGCCTTTTTTTCAGCACAATCAAATTAAAATTTTTGGCTTAACTAAACTAAATTGTTCTTCTGTGTCACAAAAAGTAAGTTTGCCATAATGCCGGCGATTATCGATATATTGAGGTATCCCTGCTTTTCTTAACGTGTCACTAAATATTACATAATCATAACGACCGCTGCCATCAATATAACTAACCGAATCTAAAACCTCATTTCGAACCAGATAAGTACAATGGATTACCTCTACTTCAATCAAGCCCTTTATGGTTTGATTTAATATTTCGAAATACAGACTTGAATGTTTGTAATAGCCATTTTCATCAGTAACGAAGTGATAGTTGGAATAATTTGCTTTTGGCTCATCGGCAAACCGAAGCAGCGGCCCAATAACAGGTAAATTGGTATTAAGAAGTATTTCAATTGTTTCCGGGACAATAAAGTTGTCGCAATCTGCTACAAAATAGTGAGTTCCTTTTGTGCGAGCCCAATCCACCGATTCCTGGCGCAAACGTGTCAGTACTGCGAGCTTTAATGGGTTCCAGTCATGGGGGCTGTATTCATGTACAGGTTCTTTAACATCACTTGAATCATAATAAATTTCTGAGTATTTATCCTTGACTTTTTCTATCCATTGCTCAAGTACGCTTGCCGTATGATCGTTGTTGTTATTTGTACGTATATAGAGTTTGATTTTAGAGGCCGGATAAGTCTGGTTTTCAATTAAAGTAAGATATAAAGGCAAGACATGCGCTTTATCTTTTGCAAGAATAGCAATTGTTAAAAATTCTGTCGGTTTCATTCTATTAAGTTTACACCTCATAATTTTTATTTATAAGAGCGCATAAAATTTAAGTAATCCAATACTAGCGTAATTTTACACTGTTTTGGAGAACCCATTTTGTCTCTTATATTTCAGCTTTTACGCGGGTAAGATCTGCCTCGACCATCATTTCAATTAATGTATTTAGGCTGGTTTTTGCCTCCCAACCCAGTACCTTTTTTGCTTTATCCGGATTACCCAGTAAGATATCCACTTCCGCAGGGCGATAAAATGCTGGATCAATAACAACGTAATCTTCATACTTGAGATTTACATATTCAAAGGCTCTTTTACACATATCACGTACCGTAGTTGTGCGTCCTGTAGCGACAACGTAATCATCAGCCTTATCTTGCTGTAGCATTAGCCACATAGCTTGGACATAATCTCCGGCAAAGCCCCAATCCCGTTTTGCATCAATATTACCTAATTTTAATTCCTGCTGTTTTCCTAACTTTATTCTTGCAACGGCATCTGTAACTTTTCTGGTCACAAATTCGATACCACGTACCGGCGACTCATGGTTGAACAGGATGCCGCTGCAGGCAAACAGATTAAAACTTTCGCGGTAGTTTACTGTCATCCAGTGCCCAAATAATTTAGATACCCCATACGGGCTGCGGGGATAAAAAGGTGTTGACTCAGACTGCATTGGCTCTTGAATTAATCCAAACATTTCACTGCTGGAAGCCTGGTAAAACCGTATAGACAAATCTGTTAGCCGTATTGCTTCTAAAACATGTAAAACGCCGACACCGGTAGATTGCACAGTTGTGACTGTTTGTTGCCAAGATGTGCCTACAAAACTTTGTGCGCCTAGATTATATACTTCTGCGGGCTTAGCTTTAGTGATTGCTCTAACGATTGATGGCAAATCAGTTAAATCACCGTTAATAAGTTCAACCTCATTTTCAATACCTAGAAATTGTAGGCGCCAGGTAGTTGAAGTGGCTCTACGTGCAATTAAACCATAAACCTTATAGCCCTTATCCAAAAGCAATTTGGCCAAGTATGCTCCATCTTGACCGGTAATGCCCGTAATTAATGCTGATTTCATCTTAATACCTCCAGGCAGTGCTTTATTAACTCATTGCTAGGGACTCCAGGCTTAATGCTTCCGATAATTGTCAGTGGTTTTAATATCTAAGCTATATGTCATAGTGTATGCAAATGTTTTTTAGGTGGTGCCAATCAGTATATTAAAGCAACTGCTTTTAACATAGCGTATTTATGAAAGAAGAGAATGTCTAAAAGGCTAGTGCTTTTTAGACATTCTCTTCTTCCGTTCACAAGTATAAAACTCCTGAATATATTATTAGGAAAAATAATTTTCAGGGAGGCAATAATATGAAAGAATGTGGACGAACTCCGCATAAACCAATAACTGTTAGTCTGTGCATGATTGTAAAAAATGAAGAACAAACAATAGAACGATGCTTACTCTCAGTCAAAGATATTGTCGATGAGATTATAATAGTCGATACCGGTTCAAATGACAAAACCAAGGAAATAGTTGGCCGGTTTATAGATAAAATATATGATTTTACCTGGATAAATGATTTTGCTGCCGCCCGTAACTATGCTTTTAGCCAGGCAACACAAGAGTACATTTTATGGCTGGATGCCGATGATGTTTTTCTTCCAGTGGACCAGGAGCTTTTTTTGAGAATAAAATCAACTCTCAATCATGACATAGACGTTGTCAGTATGCTGTATAATTTAGGATTTGATCAATACGGAAAGGTTACTTTTCAACGTCGAAGAAACCGACTTGTTAAGAGAGAAAAAAATTACCCCTGGATTGGAGCTGTGCATGAATATTTGGAGGTAAATGGAAATATTTTGAATTCAACAATAGCTGTTACACATCAGCCATTAAGTCATGATTCTGGCAGAAATCTTAAAATTTATGAAGAAAGACTGCAAAAGGGAGAGCAGTTTTCACCACGAGATTTATATTATTTTGCCAATGAACTACTTGATCATAGACTGTTTAACCGGGCAATTGAGTATTACCAGCGATTTTTAGCAACTAAACAAGGGTGGGTTGAGGATAATATCAGCGCCTGTAGCAAATTAGCAGATTGCTTTCATAATCTAAATGATGTTGAGAATCAACTTAAATATATATATATGTCTTTTCGATACGGTGTTCCCAGGGCTGAATTTTGTTGTCGACTTGGTTATTATCATCTTAATAACAACCAAATGGATGAGGCCATATTTTGGTATAAGCTTGCTACTAAATCAGAAAAGCCTTCTGATTCGTGGGGAATGGTAAATTATCAATGCCAAACTTGGCTACCCCATCTCCAACTGTGTGTGTGTTACTCTCGTATCGGACAAATAGAACTTGCCTATGAGCATAACGAAATTGCAGGTACCTTTATTCCTGAAGATACCCGAATTTACCACAATCGATCGTACCTAAAAAAATTGCTCGAAACCTCTACCAATCAATAAGATTATTAAGACTGTTCATTTTTCACCTTATTGTTTTGGCGCTCTTGTTTTAAGAATTTCATGAGTATAGGCTGCCTTTTATTTAGAAGGAATTAAATTACAAAATAAAAATAGAAAAAAAGTTACCTTTACACAAGACTTTCATATTATATTATGTAACACATTTGATTAATAGGGGAGGAGAATATCATGGATAAATTAAAAAACATGTACACAGGTACATCCGAAGAATTAAAGAGAACTAATATGAGCCATAGCTCTCGGCATAATCACTATCATTATGATGATCCTTGTGCTCCTGCATGTGGGGTTTGTCATCCGAAACCACCTTATGGGCCTACTGGATGTACCGGATCAACCGGATTCACTGGATTTACCGGAGCCACGGGACCTACAGGGGCAACCGGAGCTACAGGGGCAACTGGGGCAGGAGTCACGGGAGCCACAGGGGCTACAGGTGATCCCGGTGTAACGGGCGCAACCGGAGCTACAGGGGCAACGGGTGCAGGAACCACGGGCGCAACCGGAGCCACAGGTGATCCCGGTGTAACCGGAGCCACCGGTGCCACAGGTGCAACGGGCGCTGGTACAACCGGAGCCACGGGAGCCACTGGAGCCACCGGAGCTGACGGTGCTCTTGGAGCCACGGGAGCCACAGGTGCAACGGGTGCTGGTACTACCGGAGCCACGGGTGTAACCGGCGCTGACGGTGCTCTTGGAGCCACGGGAGCCACAGGTGCAACGGGCGCTGGTACAACCGGAGCCACGGGCGCCACAGGGGCCACCGGAGCTGACGGTGCTCTTGGAGCCACCGGTGCCACAGGTGCAACGGGCGCTGGTACAACCGGAGCCACAGGCGCCACTGGAGCCACCGGAGCTGACGGTGCTCTTGGAGCCACGGGAGCCACAGGAGCCACCGGCGCTGGTACAACCGGAGCCACGGGCGCCACAGGGGCCACCGGAGCTGACGGTGCTCTTGGAGCCACCGGGGCCACAGGGGCAACGGGCGCTGGTACAACCGGAGCCACAGGCGCCACTGGAGCCACCGGAGCTGACGGTGCTCTTGGAGCCACGGGAGCCACAGGTGCAACGGGCGCTGGTACAACCGGAGCCACGGGAGCCACTGGAGCCACCGGAGCTGACGGTGCTCTTGGAGCCACCGGTGTCACAGGTGCAACGGGCGCTGGTACAACCGGAGCCACAGGAGCCACAGGGGCAACGGGGGCTGACGGCGCTCTTGGAGCCACAGGCGCCACTGGAGCCACCGGAGCTGACGGTGCTCTTGGAGCCACGGGAGCCACAGGTGCAACGGGCGCTGGTACAACCGGAGCCACAGGCGCCACTGGAGCCACCGGAGCTGACGGTGCTCTTGGAGCCACCGGGGCCACAGGGGCAACGGGGGCTGACGGCGCTCTTGGAGCCACAGGCGCTACCGGAGCCACCGGAGCTGACGGTGCTCTTGGAGCCACCGGGGCCACAGGGGCAACGGGCGCTGACGGCGCTCTTGGAGCTACCGGGGCCACAGGGGCAACGGGCGCTGGTACTACCGGAGCTACCGGAGCCACCGGAGCTGACGGTGCTGGCGCAATAATTCCATTTGCCTCAGGTACTCCGACAGTATTGACAACTATCGCTGGCGGATTAGTCGGTACTTCAAGTCTTGTTGGCTTTGGGGCTTCAGCTACAGGGGTATCGATACTTGGTGGAACCGTTGATCTTACCGGTGGTCCTGGTATCCTGCTCAACATGGCGTTTTCTGTTCCACGTGATGGAACAATTACGTCGATAGCTGCCTTCTATAGTGTTACAGCTGGATTATCGCTGGTGGGTTCTACGGTAACGATTACTGCTCAATTGTATAGTTCAGCAACACCTAACAACACCTTTACTGCTATTCCAGGTGCTGTTGTAACATTGGCACCACCGCTTACAGGCTTAGTGACACTTGGTGCTATTAGTAATGGCGTCACTACTGGTTTGGCAATACCAGTAACTGCAGAAACCCGTTTAATTTTGATATTTTCGGCAACAGCAACGGGACTTACTCTTCTTAACACTGTCGCTGGTTATGCAAGTGCCGGGCTTGAAATCGTTTAATAAAAAGCTAAGAGGCTGTCATCTATAGGATGGCAGCCTTTTTTCGGCGTCTACTTAAATATCCATCATACTCCGTAAGTAATTGCGGTTCAATTCAATTCTGGTATCTGACGGAATGTATGTTGCAGCCATTTCATTATGTTCATATGCAAGATGATATTGTCCAATACGTGAGTAGCATACGCATAATTGAATATGAGGCAGCCAAGTTTGACATTGTAGATTAAGTAATCCCCATGATTCACCAGGAGTTTCTAATTCTGTAGCTAGCTTATACCAGAATATAGCTTGCTCCATTTGGTTGCTATGAAGGTGGTAATGGCCAAGCCGGCAACAGAAATCCGCCCTTGGTGCAGCATATTGAAAAGACATGTATATATATTTGAGATGATTTTCAACATCATTAAGATTAGAGAAACAATCAGCCAATTTACTACAGGCACCAATATTATCCTCAATCCATCCTTGTTTAGTATCGAGAAATTTTTGGTAATGCTCAATTGCGCGATAATATAGTTGGTGATCCTTTAATTCATTAGCGAAATAATATAAATCACGAGGTGAAAATTGTTCTCCTTTTAACTGACGCTGCTCATATATGTACAAATTTCTGCCGTCATCATGACTTAGTGGTAAATGGGTAACGGCTGCATCAATACTAAGTCTGTTTCCCCATACCTCCAGATATTCGTGAACTGCTCCAAGCCATTGAAAATTTTTTTGCCGTTTAATAATGCGATTTCGCCGAATCTGAGTGGCTACCCTTCCGTGCTCGTTAAAAGCCAGATTATATGGCATACTAATAACATCAATGTCGGGATTTAGTGTACTTTTTACACTATGTAAGGCTTCACGGTCTGCCGGCAAGACGATATCATCAGCGTCTAACCATAAAATATATTCCAGTGTTGCCCGTCTGAAGGCGTAGTTACGGGCTGCAGCAAAATCATTAATCCACTCAAATTCGTAAATCTTGTCTGTAAACTTACTTGCGATTTCTTTAGTTTTATCGGTAGAACCGGTATCTACTATTATGATTTCATCGACAAGGCTTTGTACTGAACTCAAGCAGCGCCCAATTGTCTGCTCTTCATTTTTGACAATCATGCACAGACTAATAGTTATTGATGATTGTTGGTTTCTATCAATCTCCATATTATACCTCCTGAAGCTATATATATTTAATAGCTTATTCAGTAAGTTAATATTTGTTAATATGAGAGATGGGTTCCTACCATATGGTTAGAACCCATCTCATTTTGTTTTAATTTTAGTTAATCTAGCAAGAGAATGTATCATCTAAAAGTCTTTGCAATTGAGTGCCTTATTGTAGCCAACCGTTTCCTCCGCGTTTAAACTATGCAGGGCAAACTTCATAGTGTGTTTAAAAATTAAAATGTTACATTAATGATTGTTAGATCTGCTTTAAAGGGCGTTGCAGCAAACCCTACCGTACCGCCAGTGTTGTTTATAAGTTGCAGAGTTAATGGGGCTGCTATAACTGAAATTAAAGCAGTTCCGGTTATTTGTCCTTGTGTCATTTGGCTTGAAGCGCCTATTGTTTGTGGTGCGGAAGTAACTATGGAGAATGTTACAGTCCCTGGTCCGTCTGTTCCGTCTGTTGCGATCCACCAACTAATATAATATACTCCAGGCGCTGTGATAGTTATTGTGCCGAGCAGGTCATAGGCAATGTCTAAAGATAGGTCATTTACTATTGTGTCAAATATGATAGGAGCATCATCCGCAATAGTTGTAGCCGCTGGATCTTGTAATTGGACTTCAAGTCCCGATAATGCGGTTGCTGCGCCGGTAGCACCGGTAGGGCCAGTATCACCAGTAGCGCCAATAGCGCCGGTATCACCAGTAGCGCCGGTAGCGCCAATAGCGCCGGTATCACCAGTAGCGCCGGTAGGGCCGGTAGCGCCAATAGCGCCAGTAGTCCCAGTAACGCCGGTAGGGCCGGTAGCGCCAGTAGCGCCGGTAGGGCCGGTAGCGCCAATAGCGCCGGTAGCGCCAGTAGCGCCAGTAGAACCGGTAGCCCCGGTAGCGCCAATAGCGCCAGTAGTCCCAGTAGCGCCGGTAGGGCCAGTAGCGCCAGTAGGACCAGTAGCCCCGGTAGCGCCAATAGCGCCGGCATCACCAGTAGCGCCAGTAGGACCAGTAGCCCCGGTAGCGCCAATAGCGCCGGCATCACCAGTAGCGCCAGTAGGACCAGTAGCCCCGGTAGCGCCAATAGCGCCGGCATCACCAGTAGCGCCGGTAGGGCCGGTAGCGCCAGTAGTCCCAGTAGCGCCAGTAGGACCAGTAGCCCCGGTAGCGCTAGTAGCCCCAGTAGCTCCGGTAGTACCAGTAGCACCGGTAGCGCCGGTAGTTCCGGTAGCGCCGGTAGTACCGGTAGCGCCGGTAGTTCCGGTAGCGCCGGTAGTACCGGTAGCGCCGGTAGTTCCGGTAGCGCCGGTAGTACCGGTAGCGCCAGTAGCCCCGGTAAGTCCAGTAACCCCAGGGTCACCAGTAGCTCCAGTTACACCTGTGGGACCGGTAGGCCCAGTAATTCCAGTAATTCCAGTAACTCCAGTAGGTACACAAGGCACGCAAGCTCCACAATGTTTAGGTGAATGGTGATCGCAGGGAGTATTATAATGCCAGTGACCATGGCGCGAGATATCAGATGAGTCTGGATTAATATTTTTTGACATATTCGTTTTCCCCTCCTTTGGTATTATTAGGATGAGTTACATAATACATAATATGATAAAGAATGATAAAGGTTAACTGCATTGACTTGAATTTGCTTTTTTAAAAATTTGTATTTCGAGGTAATGATTAATTTATCACAAGTTTATTAAAACCCTAAGCCATAATCTGAATGCCTTAATATTCTTGAAAATTTATTCCTAGTGGGGGAGGCCTTTGCTGAGTATGAAGACCTATCTATTGCGTGGTGACAGTTTATATCATAGTGAGTGATACTTTATTCCACTACTTTTAGCGGCTGTTTAGTAATTGAAACTGCAATTGCGAATAGTGACCATGGGTAAATAGATTAAAATACTTTTAAAGTAGAAAAAAAGATATCACGTTGGGGAATACTTCGTATGCCTACACAACGTGATATCTTTAGCGGAATCTAGCTTACACGTATAATTGTTAATCCGGCTCCTGCACCGCCGTTTATTAAGGTAGCAGTGCCAAGGAGTCCATATAACTGAAGGCTGATGGTAGAATTTGCTGTTAGAGTTACGATAATTTCATTATTGCGCGATAAAGAAGAAAGAGTAGGAGTTATTGTTGAAGCCGTGTTGGCACTACCGTTGATTATTAACCGGGATCCTAGTAGCAAAGAAGAAGTGAAATTAAGTTGATAGGCAATATAATATCTGCCTGCAGGCGCGACTGTGAAGATTGTGTTACCACCACTTGCTGTGATACCGGCCGACAAATTCTGGGTGGGCAGTGAGACTAAAGTACCGAGTAGAATTACATTGATACCTGCCCCGGTAGTATTGACGGCAAATCCTGAGGTCGCGGTGAGATTAGCGCCAGTGGCCCCAGTTACACCAGTGGCCCCAGTTACACCAGTGGCCCCAGTTACACCAGTGGCCCCAGTTACACCAGTGGCCCCAGTTACACCAGTGGCCCCAGTTACACCAGTGGCCCCAGTTACACCAGTGGCCCCAGTTACGCCAGTGGCCCCGGTTACGCCAGTGGCCCCGGTTACGCCAGTGGCCCCGGTTACGCCAGTGGCCCCGGTTACGCCAGTGGCCCCGGTTACGCCAGTGGCCCCGGTTTCACCGGTAGCGCCGGTTTCACCGACAGCGCCGGTTTCACCGACAGCGCCGGTTTCACCGACAGCGCCGGTTTCACCGACAGCGCCGGTTTCACCGACAGCGCCGGTTTCACCGATAGCGCCGGTTTCACCGACAGCGCCGGTTTCACCGACAGCGCCGGTTTCACCGATAGTCCCGGTTTCGCCGATAGCTCCGGTTTCACCGATAGTCCCGGTTTCGCCGATAGCTCCAGTTTCACCGATAGCCCCGGTTACGCCAGTGGCTCCGGTTACGCCAGTGGCTCCGGTTATGCCGGTAGTTCCAGTCTCACCGGTGGCCCCGGTTATGCCGGTCGCACCGGTCTCACCGGTGGCTCCAGTTTCACCGGTAGCGCCGGTTATGCCAGTAGCGCCTGTTTCACCGATAGCGCCAGTTGTACCAGTAGCCCCAGTTTCGCCGGTAGCTCCGGTTACGCCAGTGGCTCCGGTTACGCCGCCAGCACCAGTTTCCCCAATGGCTCCGGTCTCGCCCGTAGCTCCAGTTATGCCAGTAGCTCCAGTTTCTCCCGTAGCCCCGGTTACACCAGTAGCTCCAGTAGCGCCAGTTTCCCCAGTAGCCCCAGTTATACCGGTAACTCCCGTTTCGCCGATGGTTCCGGTGGCCCCAGTTATACCAGTAGCCCCGGTTTCCCCCGTAGCTCCAGTCACGCCAGTGGCCCCAGTTTCACCGATAGCCCCAGTTATGCCAGTAGCTCCCGTTTCGCCGGTTGCCCCAGTTATACCAGTGGTGCCGGTTTCCCCAGTAGCGCCAGTTACACCCGTAGCTCCAATTTCGCCAGTGGCTCCAGTTGTACCAGTAGCTCCGGTTTCGCCGATGGCACCGGTTACACCAGTAGCCCCAGTTTCGCCGATGGCACCTGTTTCACCGGTAGCCCCAGTTATGCCCGTAGCTCCAGTTTCGCCCGTAGCCCCAGTTTCGCCAGTGACACCCGTTACACCAGTGGCTCCGGTCTCCCCAGTAGCTCCAATTTCACCCGTAGCCCCAGTTATGCCAGTAGCACCGGTCTCGCCGGTGGCTCCGGTTATACCCGTAGCCCCAGTTATACCAGTAGCGCCGGTTTCCCCCGTAGCTCCAGTCTCACCGGTTGCCCCAGTTATACCAGTGGCGCCGGTTTCACCGATAGCACCGGTTTCCCCAGTAGCCCCGGTTTCGCCGATAGCGCCTGTTTCGCCAGTGGCTCCTGTTACACCAGTAGCCCCAGTCTCACCGGTGGCGCCAGTTATACCAGTGGCGCCGGTTTCACCGGTGGCTCCGGTTTCGCCGATGGCACCGGTTACACCAGTAGCCCCAGTTTCTCCAGCGGCCCCAGTTACACCAGTAGCGCCGGTTTCTCCGGTGGCTCCGGCCTCACCAGTAGCCCCGGTTTCTCCGGTGGCTCCGGCCTCACCAGTGGCCCCGGTTTCTCCGGTGGCTCCGGCCTCACCAGTGGCCCCGGTTACGCCGGTGGCTCCAGTATCGCCAGTAGCCCCGGTTTCGCCAGTGGCACCCGTTACACCGATAGCTCCTGTTACACCAGTAGCACCGGTTAAACCAGTAGCTCCAGTTATGCCGGTAGCTCCGGTTTCCCCAGTAGCGCCAATTTCACCCGTAGCTCCTGTTACGCCGGTAGCGCCGGTTTCTCCAGTAGCTCCGGTTACGCCAGTAGCTCCGGTTTCACCGGTGGCCCCGGTTACACCAGTAGCCCCAGTTGGACCAGTAGCGCCTGTTTCGCCAGTGGCCCCAGTTATACCAGTAGCTCCGGTTTCACCGATAGCGCCTGTTTCGCCAGTGGCCCCAGTTACACCAGTAGCACCGGTTTCACCGATGGCTCCTGTTATGCCAGTAGCTCCCGTTTCGCCGATGGCTCCAGTTACACCAGTAGCGCCAGTCTCGCCAGTGGTCCCGGTTTCACCGGTAGTCCCAGTTATGCCAGTGGCCCCAGTTATGCCAGCAGCACCTGTTACGCCGATGGCTCCAGTTTCCCCAGTAGCGCCGGTTTCACCGATAGCCCCGGTTACACCAGTGGCGCCAGTAGCCCCAGTGGCCCCGGTTTCACCCGTAGCTCCAGTTATGCCGGTAGCTCCGGTCTCCCCAATGGCTCCGGTTTCGCCGATGGCACCGGTCACACCAGTAGCGCCGGTTATGCCGATAGCGCCGGTTTCCCCGGTGGCTCCCGTTTCGCCGGTAGCTCCCGTTTCCCCGGTAGCCCCAGTTATGCCAGTAGCTCCGGTTTCGCCGGTAGCCCCAGTTTCCCCCGTAGCTCCGGTTTCGCCAGTAGCTCCAGTTTCCCCAGTAGCACCAGTCTCGCCGGTGGCTCCGGTTACACCCGTTTCTCCAGTAGCTCCGGTCTCCCCAGTGGCGCCGGTTACGCCAGTAGCGCCGGTTTCACCGGTTACTCCAGTCTCGCCAGTGGCTCCAGTTACACCAGTAGCGCCGGTTTCACCCATAGCTCCAGTCACGCCGGTAGCACCGGTTACGCCAGTAGCTCCGGTTTCACCGATAGCTCCGGTTTCGCCAATGGCCCCGGTTTCGCCAGTAGCCCCAGTTGTACCAGTAGCGCCTGTTTCGCCAGTGGCTCCGGTTACACCAGTAGTTCCAGTCTCGCCAGTAGCTCCGGTTATGCCGGTAGCTCCGGTTTCCCCGGTAGCCCCCGTTTCGCCAGCGGCTCCAGTTACACCAGTAGCGCCGGTTTCACCGATAGCTCCAGTCTCCCCGGTAGCACCGGTTACGCCCGTAGCTCCGGTTTCCCCCGTAGCTCCAGTTACGCCAGTTTCCCCGGTTTCCCCAGTGGCTCCCGTTACGCCAGTAGCTCCAGTTTCACCCGTAGCTCCCGTTTCGCCGATGGCACCGGTTACGCCCGTAGCGCCGGTTTCGCCGGTGGCTCCAGTCTCACCCGTAGCGCCGGTTATGCCGGTAGCACCGGTTACACCCGTAGCTCCCGTTTCGCCAGTGGCCCCGGTTACACCAATGGCCCCGGTTTCGCCGGTGGCCCCAGTTACACCAGTGGCCCCGGTTACACCCGTAGCCCCGGTTTCGCCGATGGCCCCGGTTTCCCCAGTAGATCCAGTTTCACCAGTAACGCCGATTTCGCCAGTAGCTCCAGTTATACCAGTGGCGCCCGTTTCGCCGATAGCCCCAGTTATGCCGGTGGCTCCAGTTTCGCCAGTGGCCCCGGTTACACCCGTAGCCCCAGTTACACCCGTAGCCCCAGTTATACCAGTAGCCCCAGTTATACCAGTGGCCCCGGTTTCCCCGGTAGCTCCAGTTACGCCAGTGGCTCCAGTTACACCAGTGGCCCCGGTTACACCCGTAGCCCCGGTTTCGCCGATGGCCCCGGTTTCCCCAGTAGATCCAGTTTCACCAGTAACGCCGATTTCGCCAGTAGCTCCAGTTATACCAGTGGCGCCCGTTTCGCCGATAGCCCCAGTTATGCCGGTGGCTCCAGTTTCGCCAGTGGCCCCGGTTACACCCGTAGCCCCAGTTACACCCGTAGCCCCAGTTATACCAGTAGCCCCAGTTATACCAGTGGCCCCGGTTTCCCCGGTAGCTCCAGTTACGCCAGTGGCTCCTGTTATGCCGGTAGCGCCGGTTTCCCCAGTGGCTCCGGTTATACCAGTATCGCCGGTTTCACCGATAGCGCCGGTTTCGCCGGTAGCGCCAGTTTCGCCGATGGCTCCAGTTTCACCGGTAGCCCCAGTTATACCAGTAGCTCCGGTTTCTCCCGTAGCGCCGGTTTCACCGATAGCTCCAGCTTCACCGGTAGCCCCGGTTGCACCAGTGGCCCCCGTAGCGCCGGTTTCGCCGATAGCACCGGTTACACCAGTAGCGCCAGTTACGCCGGTGGCTCCAGTTGTACCAGTAGCGCCAGTTACGCCAATGGCTCCGGTTACACCAGTAGCCCCAGTTTCCCCAGTGGCTCCGGTTATGCCGATAGCGCCGGTTTCGCCGGTGGCTCCAGTTGTACCAATAGCTCCGGTTTCGCCAGTGGCTCCAGTCTCACCCGTAGCGCCGGTTATGCCGGTAGCACCGGTTACACCCGTAGCGCCCGTTTCGCCAGTGGCCCCGGTTACACCAATGGCCCCGGTTTCGCCGGTGGCCCCAGTTACACCAGTGGCTCCTGTTACACCAGTAGCACCGGTTTCGCCGGTAGCTCCCGTTTCGCCGATAGCTCCGGTTGCACCAGTTATACCCGTAGCCCCGGTTTCCCCCGTAGCTCCGGTTTCACCGATGGCCCCGGTTTCGCCAGTGGCTCCAGTCTCACCGGTGGCACCAGTTATACCAGTGGCCCCAGTTTCGCCGACGGCGCCGGTTATGCCAGTAGCCCCGGTCTCGCCAGTAGCACCAGTTATACCAGTGGCGCCGGTTTCACCGATAGCTCCAGTTTCGCCAGTAGCGCCAGTTACACCAGTAGCCCCAGTTACGCCGATGGCTCCCGTTTCACCGGTAGCCCCAGTTATGCCAGTAGCTCCGGTTTCGCCGGTAGCCCCAGTTTCCCCCGTAGCTCCGGTTTCGCCAGTAGCTCCAGTTTCCCCAGTAGCACCAGTCTCGCCGGTGGCTCCGGTGACACCCATTTCTCCAGTAGCTCCGGTCTCCCCAGTGGCGCCGGTTACGCCAGTAGCTCCAGTTATGCCGGTGGCTCCGGTTTCTCCGGTGGCTCCAGTTACACCAGTAGCTCCGGTTTCACCGATGGCACCGGTTACGCCAGTAGCCCCAGTTGTACCAATAGCGCCGGTTTCTCCAGTGGCGCCAGTTACACCAGTAGCCCCGGTTTCCCCAGTGGCTCCAGTTTCGCCAGTAGCACCAGTTACACCAATGGCGCCAGTTTCCCCAGTGGCACCGGTTACACCTGTAGCACCGGTTACGCCCGTAGCTCCAGTTATACCGGTAGCGCCAGTTTCGCCGATGGCTCCAGTTTCACCGGTAGCCCCAGTTATACCAGTAGCTCCGGTTTCTCCCGTAGCGCCGGTTTCACCGATAGCTCCAGCTTCACCGGTAGCTCCAGTTTCACCGGTAGCCCCGGTTGCACCAGTGGCCCCAGTTTCGCCGATAGCACCGGTTACACCAGTAGCGCCGGTTATGCCAGTAGCTCCGGTTTCGCCAGTGGCCCCGGTTTCGCCAGTGGCCCCGGTTACACCCGTAGCACCAGTTATACCAGTGGCCCCGGTTTCCCCAATAGCACCTGTTTCCCCGGTAGCTCCAGTTACGCCAGTGGCTCCTGTTATGCCGGTAGCGCCGGTTTCGCCGGTAGCTCCGGTTATGCCCGTAGCTCCGGTTTCCCCGGTGGCCCCGGTTACACCAGTGGCCCCAGTTTCGCCAGTAGCTCCGGTTTCGCCGATGGCTCCAGTTATGCCAGTGGCCCCGGTTTCCCCAGTAGCTCCGATTTCGCCGGTGACTCCTGTTTCACCGATAGCCCCGGTTACGCCAGTGGCTCCAGTCTCACCGGTGGCTCCCGTTACGCCAGTAGCTCCAGTTTCACCCGTAGCTCCCGTTTCGCCGATGGCTCCCGTTTCACCGGTAGCTCCGGTTACACCCGTAGCTCCCGTTTCGCCAGTGGCCCCGGTTTCACCAATGGCCCCGGTTTCACCTGTGGACCCGGTTTCGCCGGTGGCTCCCGTTTCGCCAGTAGCCCCAGTTATACCAGTGGCGCCGGTTTCACCGATAGCTCCAGTTACGCCAATAGCTCCGGTTATACCAGTGGCCCCGGTTTCACCAGTAGCTCCGGTCACGCCAGTAGTGCCGGTTTCCCCAGTAGATCCGGTTATGCCGGTAGCGCCCGTTTCGCCAGTAGCCCCAATTACGCCAGTGGCCCCGGTTATGCCGGTGGCACCGGTCTCGCCGGTAGCTCCAGTTTCACCGGTAGCGCCGGTTATGCCAGTAGCGCCTGTTTCACCGATAGCGCCAGTGGCGCCAGTTGTACCAGTAGCACCAGTTTCGCCGATGGCTCCCGTTTCACCGGTAGCCCCAGTTTCACCAGTAGCCCCGGTTTCGCCGGCAGCACCAGTTATACCAGTAGCTCCTGTTATACCGATAACTCCGGTTTCACCGGTGGCTCCCGTTTCGCCAGTGGCACCGGTTTCACCGATAGCCCCAGTTATGCCAGTGGTGCCGGTTTCACCGATAGCGCCGGTTTCGCCAGTAGCTCCAGTCTCACCGGTGGCCCCAGTTATGCCAGTAGCCCCAGTTTCGCCGATAGCCCCGGTTAAACCAGTAGCTCCCGTTTCGCCGGTGGCACCGGTTACGCCAGTAGTTCCGGTTTCCCCGGTGGTTCCGGTTATGCCAGTAGCCCCGGTTTCGCCGGTGGCTCCCGTTTCGCCAGTAGCCCCGATTTCGCCAGTAGCTCCAGTTATACCAGTGGCGCCGGTTTCGCCGATAGCCCCAGTTATGCCGGTGGCTCCAGTTTCGCCAGTGGCCCCGGTTACACCCGTAGCCCCAGTTATACCAGTAGCCCCAGTTTCCCCAATAGCACCTGTTTCACCGGTAGCTCCAGTTACGCCAGTGGCTCCTGTTATGCCGGTAGCTCCGGTTATACCAGTAGCGCCGGTTTCACCGATAGCCCCGGTTACACCAGTGGCCCCGGTCTCGCCAGTGGCCCCGGTCTCGCCAGTGGCCCCGGTCTCGCCAATGGCTCCAGTCTCGCCAGTGGCCCCCGTTACGCCAGTAGCGCCGGTTTCGCCAATAGCTCCGGTTACGCCAGTAGCTCCAGTTATGCCGATAGCTCCGGTTTCACCGATGGCTCCGGTTTCGCCAGTGGCTCCAGTTGTACCAGTAGCTCCAGTCTCGCCAATGGCTCCAGTCTGGCCAGTAGCGCCGGTCTCGCCAGTAGCTCCAGTCTCGCCAGTAGCTCCAGTCTCGCCAGTGGCCCCGGTCTCGCCAATGGCTCCAGTCTCGCCAGTGGCCCCCGTTACGCCAGTAGCGCCGGTTTCACCAATAGCTCCGGTCACGCCAGTAGCTCCAGTTATGCCGATAGCTCCGGTTTCACCAGTGGCTCCAGTTGTACCAGTAGCTCCAGTTTCGCCGATGGCACCGGTTATGCCGGTGGCTCCGGTTTCTCCAGTAGCCCCGGTTTCACCGGTGGCGCCGGTTACGCCAGTAGCCCCCGTTACGCCAGTAGCCCCGGTTTCCCCAGTAGCCCCGGTTTCCCCAGTAGCTCCGGTCATGCCAGTAGCACCCGTTTCACCGACAGCCCCAGTTTCGCCGGTGGCTCCAGTTACGCCAGTAGCCCCGGTTACACCAGTAGCTCCAGTTACGCCAGTAGCCCCGGTTACACCAGTAGCTCCAGTTACGCCAGTAGCTCCGGTTTCCCCGGTGGCTCCCGTTTCACCGATAGCGCCGGTTACGCCAGTAGCTCCGGTTTCCCCGGTGGCTCCAGTCTCACCGATGGCTCCGGTTATGCCAGTAGCTCCGGTTACGCCAGTGGCTCCTGTTATGCCGGTAGCGCCGGTTATGCCCGTAGCTCCGGTTTCCCCGGTGGCACCGGTTACACCAGTGGCCCCAGTTTCGCCGATGGCTCCAGTTATGCCAGTGGCCCCGATTTCGCCAGTAGCGCCGGTTATGCCGATAGCTCCGGTTTCACCGGTGGCTCCAGTTATACCAGTGGCCCCAGTTATACCAGTGGCCCCAGTTTCGCCGATGGCGCCTGTTTCGCCAGTAGCACCAGTTATGCCGGTGGCTCCGGTTTCTCCAGTAGCTCCAGTTTCGCCGATGGCTCCCGTTTCACCGGTAGCTCCGATTATGCCAGTAGCTCCTGTTTCGCCGGTAGTCCCGGTTACTCCAGTCACGCCAGTGGCCCCAGTTATACCAGTGGCGCCGGTTTCACCGATAGCACCGGTTTCGCCAGTGGCTCCTGTTACACCCGTAGCCCCAGTCTCACCGGTGGCCCCAGTTACACCAGTAGCCCCAGTTTCCCCAGTGGCTCCCGTTTCACCCGTAGCCCCGGTTTCGCCGGTTTCGCCAGTAGCCCCAGTTGTACCAGAAGATCCGGTTTCGCCGGTAGCCCCAGTTGTACCAGAAGATCCGGTTTCGCCGGTAGCCCCAGTTATGCCAGTAGCTCCAGTTTCGCCGGTAGCCCCAGTTTCCCCAGTGACACCCGTTACACCAATGGCTCCGGTCTCCCCGGTAGCTCCAATTTCACCAGTAGCTCCTGTTACGCCAGTAGCGCCGGTTTCACCGATAGCGCCAGTTTCGCCGGTAGCTCCCGTTACGCCAGTAGCCCCCGTTTCGCCGATGGCCCCGGTTTCACCCGTAGCTCCAGTCACGCCAGTGGCTCCAGTTACACCAATGGCTCCAGTTTCCCCAGTAGCGCCTGTTTCACCGATAGCACCGGTTACGCCAGTAGCTCCAGTGATGCCAGTAGCGCCTGTTTCACCGACAGCTCCGGTTTCGCCGGTAGCTCCGGTTATGCCGGTGGCCCCAGTTTCCCCAGTAGCTCCGGTCTCACCAGTGGCGCCGGTTATGCCAGTAGCACCAGTTATACCAGTAGCGCCGGTTTCACCGATAGGCCCAGTTTCGCCGGTGGCCCCAGTTTCCCCAGTAGCACCGATTTCCCCAGTAGCACCAGTTATACCGGTAGCTCCCGTTTCGCCAGTAGCGCCGGTTATGCCGATAGCTCCGGTTTCACCGGTGGCGCCTGTTTCGCCAGTGGCCCCAGTTATACCAGTGGCCCCAGTTTCGCCGATGGCGCCTGTTTCGCCAGTAGCCCCGGTTTCCCCAGTAGCGCCTGTTTCGCCAGTAGCACCAGTTACACCAGTGGCGCCGGTTTCACCGATAGCTCCAGTTACGCCAGTGGCCCCGGTCTCGCCAGTGGCCCCGGTCTCGCCAGTGGCCCCGGTCTCGCCAGTGGCCCCGGTCTCGCCAGTGGCCCCGGTCTCGCCAGTGGCCCCGGTCTCGCCAGTGGCCCCGGTCTCGCCAGTGGCCCCGGTCTCGCCAGTGGCCCCGGTCTCGCCAGTGGCCCCGGTCTCGCCAGTGGCCCCGGTCTCGCCAGTGGCCCCGGTCTCGCCAGTGGCCCCGGTCTCGCCAGTGGCCCCGGTCTCGCCAGTGGCCCCGGTCTCGCCAATGGCTCCAGTCTCGCCAGTGGCCCCCGTTACGCCAGTAGCACCGGTTTCGCCAATAGCACCGGTCACGCCAGTAGCTCCAGTTATGCCGATAGCTCCGGTTTCACCGATGGCTCCGGTTTCGCCAGTAGCCCCCGTTACGCCAGTAGCTCCGGTTACCCCAGTGGCTCCAGTCTCGCCAGTAGCACCGGTTATGCCGATGGCTCCAGTTTCGCCGGTGGCTCCAGTTACACCAGTAGCACCGGTTTCGCCGGTAGCTCCAGTTTCGCCGATAGCTCCAGTTGCACCAGTTATACCAGTAGCCCCGGTTTCCCCAGTAGCGCCTGTTTCGCCAGTAGCCCCCGTTACGCCAGTAGCGCCGGTTTCCCCGATAGCCCCAGTTACGCCAGTCTCACCAGTAGCTCCGGTTACGCCAGTAGCTCCGGTTACGCCAGTAGCTCCGGTTATGCCGGTAGCACCGGTTTCGCCGGTAGCTCCCGTTTCGCCGATAGCTCCGGTTACACCAGTTATACCCGTAGCCCCGGTTTCCCCCGTAGCACCGGTTTCACCGATAGCCCCAGTTTCGCCGGTGGCTCCAGTTTCACCAGTAGCCCCGATTTCGCCAGTAGCACCAGTTATACCGGTAGCTCCCGTTTCGCCAGTAGCGCCGGTTATGCCGATAGCTCCGGTTTCACCGGTGGCTCCAGTTATACCAGTGGCCCCAGTTTCGCCGATGGCGCCAGTTACGCCAGTAGCACCAGTTATGCCGGTGGCGCCTGTTTCTCCAGTAGCTCCAGTTTCGCCGATGGCTCCCGTTTCACCGGTAGCTCCGATTATGCCAGTAGCTCCTGTTTCGCCGGTAGTCCCGGTTACTCCAGTCACGCCAGTGGCCCCAGTTATACCAGTGGCGCCGGTTTCACCGATAGCACCGGTTTCGCCAGTGGCTCCTGTTACACCCGTAGCCCCAGTCTCACCGGTGGCCCCAGTTACACCCGTAGCCCCGGTTTCGCCGGTTTCGCCAGTAGCCCCAGTTGTACCAGAAGATCCGGTTTCGCCGGTAGCCCCAGTTATGCCAGTAGCTCCAGTTTCGCCGATGGCCCCGGTTTCACCCGTAGCTCCAATCACGCCAGTGGCTCCAGTTGCACCAGTAGCGCCTGTTTCACCGATAGCACCGGTTACGCCAGTAGCTCCAGTGATGCCAGTAGCGCCTGTTTCACCGACAGCTCCGGTTTCGCCGGTAGCTCCGGTTATGCCGGTGGCCCCAGTTTCCCCAGTAGCTCCGGTCTCACCAGTGGCGCCGGTTATGCCAGTAGCACCAGTTATACCAGTAGCGCCGGTTTCACCGATAGGCCCAGTTTCGCCGGTGGCCCCAGTTTCCCCAGTAGCACCGATTTCCCCAGTAGCACCAGTTATACCGGTAGCTCCCGTTTCGCCAGTAGCGCCGGTTATGCCGATAGCTCCGGTTTCACCGGTGGCGCCTGTTTCGCCAGTGGCCCCAGTTATACCAGTGGCCCCAGTTTCGCCGATGGCGCCTGTTTCGCCAGTAGCCCCGGTTTCCCCAGTAGCGCCTGTTTCGCCAGTAGCACCAGTTACACCAGTGGCGCCGGTTTCACCGATAGCTCCAGTTACGCCAGTGGCCCCGGTCTCGCCAGTGGCCCCGGTCTCGCCAGTGGCCCCGGTCTCGCCAGTGGCCCCGGTCTCGCCAGTGGCCCCGGTCTCGCCAGTGGCCCCGGTCTCGCCAGTGGCCCCGGTCTCGCCAGTGGCCCCGGTCTCGCCAGTGGCCCCGGTCTCGCCAGTGGCCCCGGTCTCGCCAGTGGCCCCGGTCTCGCCAGTGGCCCCGGTCTCGCCAGTGGCCCCGGTCTCGCCAGTGGCCCCGGTCTCGCCAGTGGCCCCGGTCTCGCCAGTGGCCCCGGTCTCGCCAGTGGCCCCGGTCTCGCCAGTGGCCCCGGTCTCGCCAGTGGCCCCGGTCTCGCCAGTGGCCCCGGTCTCGCCAGTGGCCCCGGTCTCGCCAGTGGCCCCGGTCTCGCCAGTGGCCCCGGTCTCGCCAGTGGCCCCGGTCTCGCCAGTGGCCCCGGTCTCGCCAGTGGCCCCGGTCTCGCCAGTGGCCCCGGTCTCGCCAGTGGCCCCGGTCTCGCCAGTGGCCCCGGTCTCGCCAGTGGCCCCGGTCTCGCCAGTGGCCCCGGTCTCGCCAGTGGCCCCGGTCTCGCCAGTGGCCCCGGTCTCGCCAGTGGCCCCGGTCTCGCCAGTGGCCCCGGTCTCGCCAGTGGCCCCGGTCTCGCCAGTGGCCCCGGTCTCGCCAGTGGCCCCGGTCTCGCCAGTGGCCCCGGTCTCGCCAGTGGCCCCGGTCTCGCCAATGGCTCCAGTCTCGCCAGTGGCCCCCGTTACGCCAGTAGCACCGGTTTCGCCAATAGCACCGGTCACGCCAGTAGCTCCAGTTATGCCGATAGCTCCGGTTTCACCGATGGCTCCGGTTTCGCCAGTAGCCCCCGTTACGCCAGTAGCTCCGGTTACCCCAGTGGCTCCAGTCTCGCCAGTAGCACCGGTTATGCCGATGGCTCCAGTTTCGCCGGTAGCTCCGGTTTCCCCGGTGGCACCGGTTACACCAGTGGCCCCAGTTTCGCCGATGGCTCCAGTTATGCCAGTGGCCCCGGTTTCCCCAGTAGCTCCGATTTCGCCGGTGACTCCTGTTTCCCCGATAGCCCCGGTTACGCCAGTGGCTCCAGTCTCACCGGTGGCTCCCGTTACGCCAGTAGCACCAGTTTCCCCCGTAGCTCCAGTTTCGCCGATGGCTCCTGTTACACCAGTAGCACCGGTTTCACCGATGGCCCCAGTTTCGCCGGTAGCTCCCGTTTCGCCGGTAGCTCCCGTTTCGCCGATAGCTCCGGTTGCACCAGTTATACCCGTAGCCCCGGTTTCCCCCGTAGCACCGGTTTCACCGATAGCCCCAGTTTCGCCGGTGGCTCCAGTTTCACCAATAGCCCCGATTTCCCCAGTAGCACCAGTTATACCGGTAGCGCCGGTTATACCAGTAGCGCCGGTTATACCAGTAGCGCCGGTTATGCCAGTAGCGCCGGTTATGCCAGTAGATCCAGTTACGCCAGTTTCCCCAGTAGCTCCTGTTATGCCAGTAGCTCCAGTTTCCCCAGTAGCTCCAGTTTCGCCGATGGCTCCCGTTTCACCGGTAGCTCCGATTATGCCAGTAGCTCCTGTTTCGCCGGTAGTCCCGGTTACTCCAGTCACGCCAGTGGCCCCAGTTATACCAGTGGCGCCGGTTTCACCGATAGCACCGGTTTCGCCAGTGGCTCCTGTTACACCCGTAGCCCCAGTCTCACCGGTGGCCCCAGTTACACCAGTAGCCCCAGTTTCCCCAGTGGCTCCCGTTTCACCCGTAGCCCCGGTTTCGCCAGTAGCCCCAGTTGTACCAGAAGATCCGGTTTCGCCGGTAGCCCCAGTTATGCCAGTAGCTCCAGTTTCGCCGATGGCCCCGGTTTCACCCGTAGCTCCAATCACGCCAGTGGCTCCAGTTGCACCAGTAGCGCCTGTTTCACCGATAGCACCGGTTACGCCAGTAGCTCCAGTGATGCCAGTAGCGCCTGTTTCACCGACAGCTCCGGTTTCGCCGGTAGCTCCGGTTATGCCGGTGGCCCCAGTTTCCCCAGTAGCTCCGGTCTCACCAGTGGCGCCGGTTATGCCAGTAGCACCAGTTATACCAGTAGCGCCGGTTTCACCGATAGGCCCAGTTTCGCCGGTGGCCCCAGTTTCCCCAGTAGCACCGATTTCCCCAGTAGCACCAGTTATACCGGTAGCTCCCGTTTCGCCAGTAGCGCCGGTTATGCCGATAGCTCCGGTTTCACCGGTGGCGCCTGTTTCGCCAGTGGCCCCAGTTATACCAGTGGCCCCAGTTTCGCCGATGGCCCCGGTTTCGCCAGTAGCCCCGGTTTCCCCAGTAGCGCCTGTTTCGCCAGTAGCCCCGGTTTCCCCAGTAGCGCCTGTTTCGCCAGTAGCACCAGTTACACCAGTGGCGCCTGTTTCACCGATAGCTCCAGTTACGCCAGTGGCTCCAGTTATGCCGATAGCTCCGGTTTCACCAGTGGCTCCAGTTGTACCAGTAGCTCCAGTTTCGCCGATGGCACCGGTTATGCCGGTGGCTCCGGTTTCACCGGTGGCGCCGGTTACGCCAGTAGCCCCCGTTACGCCAGTAGCTCCGGTTACCCCAGTGGCTCCAGTCTCGCCAGTAGCTCCAGTTGCACCAGTTATACCAGTAGCCCCGGTTACACCAGTAGCTCCAGTTACGCCAGTAGCGCCGGTTTCCCCGATAGCCCCAGTTACGCCAGTCTCACCAGTAGCTCCGGTTACGCCAGTAGCTCCGGTTATGCCAGTAGCTCCGGTTTCCCCGGTGGCTCCCGTTTCACCGATGGCTCCGGTTTCGCCAGTAGCTCCGGTTATGCCAGTAGCTCCGGTTACGCCAGTGGCTCCTGTTATGCCGGTAGCACCGGTTTCACCGATAGCCCCAGTTTCGCCGGTAGCTCCCGTTTCGCCGATAGCTCCGGTTACACCAGTTATACCCGTAGCCCCGGTTTCCCCCGTAGCACCGGTTTCACCGATAGCCCCAGTTTCGCCGGTGGCTCCAGTTTCACCAGTAGCCCCGATTTCGCCAGTAGCACCAGTTATACCGGTAGCTCCCGTTTCGCCAGTAGCGCCGGTTATGCCGATAGCTCCGGTTTCACCGGTGGCTCCAGTTATACCAGTGGCCCCAGTTATACCAGTGGCCCCAGTTTCGCCGATGGCGCCAGTTACGCCAGTAGCACCAGTTATGCCGGTGGCTCCGGTTTCTCCAGTAGCTCCAGTTTCGCCGATGGCTCCCGTTTCACCGGTAGCTCCGATTATGCCAGTAGCTCCTGTTTCGCCGGTAGTCCCGGTTACTCCAGTCACGCCAGTGGCCCCAGTTATACCAGTGGCGCCGGTTTCACCGATAGCACCGGTTTCGCCAGTGGCTCCTGTTACACCCGTAGCCCCAGTCTCACCGGTGGCCCCAGTTACACCAGTAGCCCCAGTTTCCCCAGTGGCTCCCGTTTCACCCGTAGCCCCGGTTTCGCCAGTAGCCCCAGTTGTACCAGAAGATCCGGTTTCGCCGGTAGCCCCAGTTATGCCAGTAGCTCCAGTTTCGCCGATGGCCCCGGTTTCACCCGTAGCTCCAATCACGCCAGTGGCTCCAGTTGCACCAGTAGCGCCTGTTTCACCGATAGCACCGGTTACGCCAGTAGCTCCAGTGATGCCAGTAGCTCCTGTTTCACCGACAGCTCCGGTTTCGCCGGTAGCTCCGGTTATGCCGGTGGCCCCAGTTTCCCCAGTAGCTCCGGTCTCACCAGTGGCGCCGGTTATGCCAGTAGCACCAGTTATACCAGTAGCGCCGGTTTCACCGATAGGCCCAGTTTCGCCGGTGGCCCCAGTTTCCCCAGTAGCACCGATTTCCCCAGTAGCACCAGTTATACCGGTAGCTCCCGTTTCGCCAGTAGCGCCGGTTATGCCGATAGCTCCGGTTTCACCGGTGGCGCCTGTTTCGCCAGTGGCCCCAGTTATACCAGTGGCCCCAGTTTCGCCGATGGCGCCTGTTTCGCCAGTAGCCCCGGTTTCCCCAGTAGCGCCTGTTTCGCCAGTAGCACCAGTTACACCAGTGGCGCCGGTTTCACCGATAGCTCCAGTTACGCCAGTGGCCCCGGTCTCGCCAGTGGCCCCGGTCTCGCCAGTGGCCCCGGTCTCGCCAGTGGCCCCGGTCTCGCCAGTGGCCCCGGTCTCGCCAGTGGCCCCGGTCTCGCCAGTGGCCCCGGTCTCGCCAGTGGCCCCGGTCTCGCCAGTGGCCCCGGTCTCGCCAGTGGCCCCGGTCTCGCCAGTGGCCCCGGTCTCGCCAGTGGCCCCGGTCTCGCCAGTGGCCCCGGTCTCGCCAATGGCTCCAGTCTCGCCAGTGGCCCCCGTTACGCCAGTAGCACCGGTTTCGCCAATAGCACCGGTCACGCCAGTAGCTCCAGTTATGCCGATAGCTCCGGTTTCACCGATGGCTCCGGTTTCGCCAGTAGCCCCCGTTACGCCAGTAGCTCCGGTTACCCCAGTGGCTCCAGTCTCGCCAGTAGCACCGGTTATGCCGATGGCTCCAGTTTCGCCGGTGGCTCCAGTTACACCAGTAGCACCGGTTTCGCCGGTAGCTCCAGTTTCGCCGATAGCTCCAGTTGCACCAGTTATACCAGTAGCCCCGGTTTCCCCAGTAGCGCCTGTTTCGCCAGTAGCCCCCGTTACGCCAGTAGCGCCGGTTTCCCCGATAGCCCCAGTTACGCCAGTCTCACCAGTAGCTCCGGTTACGCCAGTAGCTCCGGTTATGCCGGTAGCTCCGGTTTCCCCGGTGGCACCGGTTACACCAGTGGCCCCAGTTTCGCCGATGGCTCCAGTTATGCCAGTGGCCCCGGTTTCCCCAGTAGCTCCGATTTCGCCGGTGACTCCTGTTTCCCCGATAGCCCCGGTTACGCCAGTGGCTCCAGTCTCACCGGTGGC